>JBDTRO010000295.1:0-6381 GCA_039931635.1 Betaproteobacteria bacterium
CAACAAGGCCAAGGGCGCGCCGATCGACCTCGTGTTCCCGAAGGAAGGCCTGGGCTGGGACCTGGAGGCGTTCGCGATCCACAAGGGCACCAAGAAGCTCGAAGCGGCAAAGAAGCTCGCCGACTGGGCGTCCAGCAAGAACGCAATGCTGCTCTACGGCAAGAACTTTGCCATCACCGCGCAGCCCGGCGTCGCCGAGCCGCTCGCGAACGTGCCGAAGGACTACGAAGACCGGCTCGTGAAGATGGACTTCAAGAAGGCCGCCGACAACCGCGCGCGCATCCTCGCGGAATGGACCAAGCGCTACGACTCGAAGTCTGAAGCGAGAAAGTAGCGTGGCGGCAGGCGCCGGACCCTTTCTCAAGCTCGAGGGGATCCGCAAGGAGTTCGGCGCCTTCACGGCCCTGCGGGACATCCGGCTGGAAGTCCCGCAAGGCGAGTTCGTCTGCTTTCTCGGCCCTTCTGGCTGCGGCAAGACCACCCTGCTGCGCATCATCGCCGGGCTGGAGCAGCAGAGCGCGGGCTCGATCCACCAGAACGGCCGCGACATTTCGGCGCTGCCCCCTGCGCAGCGCGATTACGGCATCGTTTTCCAGTCCTACGCGCTGTTCCCGAACCTTTCGATCTACGACAACGTCGCCTACGGGCTTGTCAATCGCCGCGCCGGTCGCGCGGCGATCAACGCCCGCGTCAGCGAGCTGCTGCAGCTGGTCGGCCTGCGCGATGAGGGCGCGAAGTACCCGGCGCAGCTCTCCGGCGGCCAGCAGCAGCGCGTCGCGCTTGCGCGGGCGCTCGCAACCTCGCCCGGGCTGCTCCTCCTCGACGAGCCGCTGTCGGCTCTCGATGCCATCGTGCGCGTGCACCTGCGCCAGGAAATCCGCGCGCTGCAGCAGCGGCTGGGCGTCACCACCATCATGGTGACGCACGACCAGGAGGAAGCGCTCTCCATGGCCGACCGCATCGTGGTCATGAACCAGGGCGTGATCGACCAGATCGGCACGCCGCTCGAGATTTACCGCGAGCCAGCCACGCCCTTCGTCGCCGATTTCGTCGGCAAGGTGAACATGCTTCAGGCTACGGTCGAATCCCCGGGCTGCGTCAGGATCGGCCAGCGCAGATTCGAGGGCGCGCTGTGCAACGGCTCGACCGGAAGAAGCGTGCGCGCCTACCTGCGGCCCGAGGACATCGTCGCGCGTCCGATCTCGGACGGCGACAGCAATGTGATCGACTCGACGATCGAGAAGGTCGAGTTCCTCGGATCTTATTGCCTGGTCAAAGTAAGCGCGCAGGGCATGGAACAAACGCCCCTGACGGTCTATCTGTCGCTCAACTTCCTGTCCGAGCAGAACCTCGCAGCGGGCAGCGCGCTCAAGCTGCGCGTGCTCGCCGAGCGCATGCGCATCTTCGAGGCCTGATGACGGGCGCCACGCTCGCCGCGGCCGCCGTGCGCCAGCGGGTGCACTGGACCGACCGCACCGCCCATGTCGCGCTCGGGCTGCTGGCGCTCGCGCTGATCGCATTTCTCGCCGGACCGCTGTTCGCGATCCTGGCGCAGAGCGTGGAGAGTCCGAAAGGCGCCTTTGTCGGCCTGGACAACTTCTTCGACTATTTCGGCACGCCGGCGCTGGCCAATTCGCTCTGGAACAGCGTCTGGGTATCGCTGCTGGTGACGGCGGTGGTGGTGCCCGCCGCGTTCGCCTTCGCCTACGCCATCGCGCGCAGCTGCATGCCGCTGAAGGACCTGTTCCGCATCCTGGCCATGACGCCGCTGCTCGCGCCCTCGCTGCTGTCGGCGATCTCCTTCATCTACTGGTTTGGCAACCAGGGCGTGCTGAAGGCCTGGATGCAGGCGCTGGGCTTCGACCAGATCTACGGGGCCCCGGGCATCGTCCTGTCGCAGATCTTCAGCGTCTTTCCGCACGCCCTGCTGATCCTGGTGACCGCCCTGTCGCTCGCCGACGCCCGTCTCTACGAGGCCGCCGATGCGCTGGGCACCAGTGCGGCGCGCAAGTTCTTCACCATCACGCTGCCGGGCGCCAAGTACGGGCTCGCTAGCGCCGCGATGGTCTCCTTCACGCTGGTCATCACGGATTTCGGCATCCCGAAGGTGATCGGGGGCAATTTCAACGTGCTCTCGACCGATGTCTTCAAGCTGGTGATCGGCCAGCAGGATTTCCAGAAAGGCGCGGTGGTGGGAATTTTCCTGCTCGCGCCGGCCCTGCTCACTTTCGTGGTGGACCGTTTCGTGCAGCGCAAGCAGACCTCGATGCTGGGCGCGCGCGCGGTACCCTACTCGCCCAAGCCCAGCCGCGGCTTCGATCTCGCCATGACCGGCTATTGCACGTTCGTGCTGCTGCTGATGCTCGCCGTGCTGGGCATGGCGATATTCGCCTCGTTCGTGAAGTTCTGGCCCTACGACCTTTCCTTCAGCGTGCGCCATTATGTGCTGGGCCTGGTGGACAGCGAAGCGGGCGCCGCTTTCCGCAACAGCCTGACGCTTGCTCTTTGTACTTCAATCGCGGGCACTGCCGTGGTATTCGGCGGCGCCTACCTGGTGGAGAAAACGCGCGGCGCCAACTGGTTGCGGCCCGGCGTGCAGCTGCTTGCGCTGCTGCCGATGGCGGTGCCGGGGCTGGTGCTGGGGCTGGGCTACATCTTCTTCTTCAATGCGCCCAACAACCCGCTTAACTTCCTGTATCACAGCATGGCGATCCTGGTGCTGTGCACCATCATCCACTTCTACACCACCGGGCACCTCACCGCGCTCACCGCGCTCAAGGCGCTGGATACCGAGTTCGAATCGGTCTCGGCGTCGCTCAAGGTGCCGTACTGGAAAACCTTCTGGCGCGTCACCCTGCCGATCTGCACGCCGGCGCTGGTGGACATCAGCCGCTACTTCTTCATCAACGCGATGACCACGATTTCGGCGGTCGTGTTCCTGTATTCGCCGGACACGCTCCTCATTTCGATCACCATCCTCAGCCTCGACGAAGCGGGCGAGCCCGGGGCCGCAGCCGCCATGGCGGTGCTGATCGTCGCCGCCTCGCTGCTCGCGTCCACCATTTACCTAGGCATCGGCCGGCTGGTCGAGCGCCGCACCCAAGCATGGAGAACCTCCAAATGACCGCCAAAGATCCGATCCTCCTCACCCCCGGCCCGCTCACCACCTCGCGCACGACCAAGGAAGCAATGCTGCGCGACTGGGGTTCCTGGGATGTCGACTTCAACCGCATCACAAGCCGCATGCGCGAGAGCCTGGTGAAAATTGTTCATGGCGAAGCAACACCCGGGGGCGTTCCTGCCACGCATGAATGTGTTCCCCTCCAGGGCAGCGGCACCTTCGCCGTCGAGGCTGCGATCGGCACGGTGGTCCCGAGGAACGGCCATGTACTGGTACCGGTGAACGGCGCCTACTGCCAGCGCATCGCGAAAATCTGCAAATACCTCAACCGCCGCTTCAGCACCATCGACTACGCCGAAAGCGCGCAGATCCGTGCCGAGGACATCGACGCCCGCCTGGCGCAGGATCCGTCGATCACGCACGTCGCGCTGGTGCATTGCGAAACCGGCACCGGGATCCTCAATCCGCTCGAGGACGTCGCGCGCGTGGTGGCCAGGCACGGCAAAGGTCTCATCATCGACGCCATGAGCTCCTTCGGGGCCATCGATATCGATGCGCGCAAGATTGCCGTGGACGCGGTCGTCGGCGCCTCGGGCAAATGCCTCGAAGGCGTTCCGGGCATGGGCTTCATCCTCGTGCGCCGCACAGTGCTG
Organism: Betaproteobacteria bacterium; assembly: GCA_039931635.1. Lineage (GTDB taxonomy): Bacteria > Pseudomonadota > Gammaproteobacteria > Burkholderiales > SG8-39 > RBG-16-66-20. Next base: position 3,775 of record JBDTRO010000295.1, read on the forward strand.
GAAAAGTGCGAGGGCAATTCCCATTCGCTTGCCATGGACCTCTACGACCAGTGGATGTATATGGGCAAGACGACGCAGTGGCGCTTCACGCCGCCGACGCACGTGGTGGCGGCGCTGGACGAGGCGATCCGCCAATTCGAGGCCGAGGGCGGCCAGCCGGCGCGCGGCGCGCGCTATGCGAGGAACTGCGAGCAGCTCATTTCCGGCATGCAGGCGCTCGGCTTTCAGAGCTTCCTGCCGCGCGCGCTGCAGGCGCCGATCATCGTCACCTTCCACGCGCCCGTCGATCCGGCCTACGAATTCAAGCGCTTCTACAACGAAGTGAAGCAGCGCGGCTACATCCTCTACCCTGGCAAGCTGACGCAGATGGAGACTTTCCGCGTCGGCTGCATGGGGCACTTCGGTCCGGAGGGCATGAACGGCGCGGTCGCCGCCATCGCCGATACGGTCAAGGCCATGGGCATCAAGCGCATCGCCGCGGCAGCGTGAGCGTGTGAAGAAGGGCAAAGTAGCCCTCTTCGATCTCGACAACACGCTGCTCACGGGAGACAGCGACGACGAGTGGTTCAACTTCCTCGCCGCCGAGGGAGCGCTGGACCGGAAGACCGGCGAAGCCGCGAAGGAGGACATCGTGCGGCGCTACCGGGAAGGCAGCGTCGCTACGCTGGAATTCTGTGAATTCTTCCTGCAACTCTTCGTGCCGCACGAGATGCCGACGCTGCTCGCCTGGCGCGAGAGATATGTGCGCGAATGGATCGTTCCGCGCATCCCGGATTCCGCGCGCGCACTGCTGGACAGCCACCGCGACGGGCTCGTGGTCATTGCCACGGCCACCAACCGCTTCCTCACCGAGCCGATCGCGCAGTTGATGGGCGTCGAGCACCTGATCGCGACCGAACCGGAGATGTGCGGCGGCCGCTTCACCGGCCGGGTCGCCGGCACGCCCAGCTTCAGGGAGGGCAAGGCAGCGCGCGTCGAGGAGTGGCTCGCCGCGCGCGGGCAACCGCTGGGCGATTTCAGCGCGAGCTGGTTCTACTCGGATTCGATCAACGACCAGCCCCTGCTCGAGCGCGTGACGCTCCCAGTGGCGGTGGATCCCGACGAACGCCTGCGAAAACTCGCGCTCGAGCGCAATTGGCAGATCATTTCCCTCCGATAATCCCTTCCAAGCGCAATTGCGCCTTGCTAGAATTGCCCCTCCCCCAGCAGGAGAATCCTCGCAATGAGCGAAGCGGCATCGTATTCCGTCCGCGACGGCATCGCCGTCATCAGCATGAACAATCCGCCGGTCAACGGCCTGGGCAGCGTGCTGCGGCCCGGCCTCATGGACGGCATCAAGAAGGCGGGCGCCGATCCGGCCGTCAAGGCAATCGTGATCATCGGCACGGCCAGGGCTTTTTCGGGCGGCGCCGACATCCGCGAATTCAACACCCCGAAAATGCTGGTTCCGCCCTCCCTGCCCGAGATCAACGACGCGCAGGATGCCTGTGCCAAACCTATGATCGCCGCGATCGGCGGCTTCGCGCTCGGTGGCGGCCTCGAACTCGCGCTCGGGTGTCACTACCGTGTCGCGGCGCCAAAGGCGCAGCTGGGATTGCCGGAAGTGAAGCTGGGACTCTTGCCCGGCTCGGGCGGCACGCAGCGCCTGCCGCGCGTGGTGGGCGCCGCCCAGGCGGTGCTGATGATGACCACCGGCAATTCCATTCCGGCCGAAAAGGCGCTCACGCTGGGCCTGGTGGATGAGATCGCGGCCGGCGACCTGCTCGAAGGGGCGATTTCCTTTGCCCGGAAATTGATCAAGGACGGAAAAGGCCCGCGCCGCATCCGCGACATGGCCGTGAAGGTCGATGGCGAGCCAAAGGCGTTTTTCGAGAAAGCGCGCGCCGAAGTGGCGAAGGCCTCGCGCGGCTATCCCGCGCCGCTGGAAATCGTCGCCTGCGTGGAAGCGGCGGTAACCAAGCCCTTCGACGAAGGCCGCAAGGAAGAGCGCCAGCGCTTCGCCACGCTGGTCGAGGGCAATGAATCGAAGGCGCTGCGGCACATGTTCTTCTCCGAGCGCCTGACCGCCAGGATTCCGGACGTCCCGGAAGACACGCCGGTGCGTCCGGTGAAGAGCGCGGCGGTGATCGGTGCCGGCACCATGGGCGGCGGCATCACCATGAATTTCGTCAACGTCGGCATTCCGGTGACGATCATGGAAATGAAACAGGACGCGCTGGACCGCGGCATGGCGACGATTAAAAAGAATTACGCCGCCACGGTCGCCAAGGGGCGTCTCAAGCAGGAGGAAATGGACAGGCGCATGGCGCTCATCACTCCCGCGCTCGACCTGGCCGCCGGCAAGGATGCGGACATCGTGATCGAGGCGGTGTTCGAGCGCATGGACGTGAAACAGGACATCTTCCGCAAGCTGGACGCGGTGATGAAGCCGGGCGCCATTCTCGCCAGCAACACGTCCACGCTGGACGTGAACGCCATCGCGAACGTCACCAAGCGGCCGCAGGACGTGATCGGCACGCACTTTTTCTCGCCGGCGAACGTGATGCGCCTCCTGGAAGTGGTGCGCGGCGCGAAGACCGCCAAGGACGTGCTCGCCACCACCATGAA
>JBDTRO010000296.1:0-11857 GCA_039931635.1 Betaproteobacteria bacterium
GATGATTGAACTTGAACCCCTCATGCACGTGAAAGTCACCCTCGAACCCATTCGGGACCTGGGCGAAACACCGGTCGGGCGGCGCCGCATCATCGGCATCACCGGCGGCACGTTCAAGGGCCCGCGGCTCGAGGGAAAGATCATCCCGGGTGGCGCCGACTGGCAGGTCATCCGCTCCGACGGCACGGCCTGCCTGGATGCGCGCTACACGCTGGAGACCGGAGACGGCGCGCTCATCTACGTCAACAACAAGGGCTACCGGCACGGACCGAAGGAAGTGATCGAGCGCATGGCGCGCGGCGAGGCGGTGGACCCGGCGCTGTACTACATGCGCACCACGCCCTGGTTCGAAACCTCGGCGCCGCGCTACGACTGGCTGAACCGCGCGATCTGCGTCGCCACCGGCGCGCGCCGCCCGGCGGGTGTCGAACTGGATTTCTACGAGGTCAAATGACGGCGCTGCGCGTAGGCATTGTTTCGGTGAGCGACCGCGCCGCGGGCGGGGTTTACCAGGACGCGGGCATTCCGGCGCTGAAGGAATGGCTCAGCGCGGCCATCACCTCGCCAGCCCTGCACTTCGAGGAACGGCTGATCCCCGACGAAAAACAGATTATCGAAGCGGCCCTGACGGAGCTGGTTGACGCCAAGGGCTGCCATCTGGTGCTCACGACCGGCGGCACCGGCCCGGCGCCGCGCGACGTGACGCCCGAGGCAACGCTGGCGGTCGCTGAAAAAGTCATGCCGGGTTTTGGCGAGCAGATGCGCGCCGTGAGCCTCAAGTACGTGCCGACTGCCATCCTGTCGCGGCAAGTTGCCGTCATCCGCCGGCAGGCGCTGATCATCAACCTGCCCGGCCAGCCCAAGGCGATCAAGGAAACCCTGGATGGCATCTTCGCCGCAGTGCCCTACTGCATCGACCTCATCGGCGGTCCGTTCATCGAAACAAATGAAGCGGTGGTAAAAGCCTTTCGTCCGAAATCCGCTCTCAAGGGGAAAACTTGAATATCGAAGCGGTAGTGATCGATACCGGCCCGCATCCGGCGGCCACGGTGATCTGGCTGCATGGGCTGGGCGCCGACGCCCACGACTTCGAACCGATCGTGCCGGAGCTCGGCCTGCCCGCTTCGCGGCCGGTGCGTTTCATCTTTCCCAACGCGCCAGAGCGCCCGGTAACGATCAACATGGGCACGCCCATGCGCGCCTGGTACGACATCCTCCAGCCGGGCGGCGGCGCGGAGGACGAGGCCGGCATTCGCGAATCCCAGTCGCTGGTGGCGGCGCTGGTGGCGGGCGAAGTTAACAGGGGGATCCCGCACGGCAAGATCGCGCTCGCGGGATTCTCGCAAGGCGGGGCGGTCGTGCTGCAGACCGCGTTGCGGCAGCCCGAGCGCCTCGCGGGGGTGCTCGCGCTTTCGACCTACCTGCCGCTGGCGCCAAAACTGGCGGCCGAGCGCCACGCCGCAAACCAGCAGCTGCCGATCTTCATGGCGCACGGGGACTACGACAGCATGATCGACATGGGCCGCGCCTTGCTATCGCGCGATGCGCTGCAGGAACTGGGCTACGCGGTGGACTGGCACGCCTATCCGATGGCGCACTCGGTATGCCGCGAGGAAGTCGCGGATATTGCCGCGTTCCTGCTCAGGATTCTCTGATCAACTCTCTGAACCGCGCTATTTCGTAGTCCTCGCCGCGCTCTGCCACCGCCTGCGGGAGGTAGACGTGGTGGCGCTCGCCGCGCCCGATTTCGAGGTTCTGCCCCGGCGTGAACACGCCCGGCTTGAGCACGATGCGCGCCTCGGCCGAATCGGCGCTTTTCAGCAGCACGCCCTGCTCGATCACGGTTTTGACGCCGGCGACCGCGAACTGCGACAACAGCGGGGTCTTGGACAGGGTCTCGATACCAACGCGCGCCTGCTGTCCGGAGACCTTGTTGACCCTGCGGATCAATCCAAGCACCCAGTTGCTGCCGCCTTCGGGCTGCAACGCGAGCAGCGCGCCCACGCGCAGCCAGTCGCCCTTCAATTGCGGCACTACCGCGCCGAAACCGCCGGCGCTCACGTTCTCGACAATCCAGCTCTCCGAATTCTGGTTGTCGAAATCGAGCGTGTCGCCGCCGCCGAGCACGCCGATCACGCCTTCGTAGCCGTGCGTCACGGAAAGGCGCGACTTGACCGCGTGGCGCTGCGTCTTGCGCTCGGGCGCCTGCGGCGACCAGTACAGGTGCAGGTGACGCAGCACTTCAAGCGCCATGTGCGGTTCATAGGTGCCGCCCAGATTGATCTCCGGCGGGATCTGCCCGCCGACCATGACCTTCTCGGCCAGGTCGTGCACCTCGGAAAGCGCGGTGCCGGCGCCGAAGCAGCGCAAGCCCGGCCCGGGCTGCGGCGCGCGCGCCAGGCGCGCGGGCGACATCGCCTGCGCCAGGTCCAGCCGGAACACCATGCCCGCGGCGGGCGCGTTGCCGACTACGAAATGCGGCGAAAACACGCCGATCAGGCTTTCCGCCAGTTCGACTTCCTGCGGCAGCAAGCCGTCGGGGGCGCTGGCGCTGAACATCGCGCCCTTGAGGAATTCGAGCTGCGGCGTGGATTCGGCGGCCGAGCCGGGAAACACCGTGACCCTGGACTGGGTGAGCTGGCGGATCTCGCTGAACGCATAGACGCTGTTGAAGACGCCCCAGCTGCCGAGGTCGATCGGGCCGTAGCGCATGTGCATCCACTTGATGTGCTGTGCGAAGCTGCGCAGCGTGCGCACAAGGAGCAGCGGCAGCAGCGCTTTTGCAGCGTCTATACCCTTCGTGTTCTGCACGAACTGGTCGACCGAGCGCGCGTAGGCATGGCCCGCCTGCTTCCAGTAGCCGTGCAGCGCGCTCCAGAGCCGGTTCTCCTGGAACCGCGAAGGCCGGCCGGCGGTGAAGTAGTCCTTCGCCAGCTTGCGCACGTGCGGCTGCGCCACGCCATCGAGCGTGAACAGCAGCTGGACCCTGGCGTCGGGCTTGAATCCTTCGGCCACCGCCACCGATTCCATCCAGTGCATCACTTCGTCGAGCGCCTTGACCGGATCGTTCGCGGGCAGCGCGTCGAGCATGCGCTTGGCCTCTTTCGGGTCGGCCAGAGGGTGGCTTGGCGCGCCGCCGCCAAAGAGTTTCATCTTGGATTACCTCCGCAAGCCGTGCATGATACCCGCCGGGAGGGAAGACTGGGCCCCTCCCCCATCTCATGCGCTTCCTAATCGTCGACGAGTCAGGGGAATTCCGCCGCGCGCTCGCGGGGATGCTGCGCGAGCGCTGGCCGCAGGCGCAGGCGGACGAATGGGACCCCCGCCGGCAAGGCAATCCCGCCGCGATCCTCGCGCGCGAGCGCTATCACCTGGTGCTGCTCGATTCGCATCCGGCCGGCGAGGACGGCATTGCCTGGGTGGCGCAGATGCGCAAGGATCCGCTCGCCCCGCCGGTGGTCCTGCTCGCGGACCACGGCGACACCCATGTCGCGATCCAGGCCATGAAGGCGGGCGCCGCCGACTTCCTGCGCAAGACCGGCCTCACGCAGCAGCGCCTGGTGCGCGCGCTCGAAGACGCGCTGCGGGAACAGGAAGCGCGCCAGCTGGATAGCACGGGCGTGAAAACGCCCTTCGCGCGCACCATCCCGCTCGACATGCACTCGATAGGAGTGCCGGTGCTGAGCAACGCGGGCCAGATTCCGGGATACCGGACGCTGCGCAAGATCGGCGCAGGCGGCATGGCACAGGTCTACCTTGCCGAACGCGTGCACGACGGCATGCAGATGGTGCTCAAGGTGCTCGACCCCGCCCTGCGCCACGATGCCACCTTCCTGCAGCGCTTCGTGCGCGAGTACAAGCTGCTGGTGTCGGTCGAGAATGAGCACGTGGCGCACATCTTCGACCAGGGCTTCGCGGGCGACCAGCCCTACATCGCGATGGAATACCTTCCGGGCGGGACCCTCGCCGTGCGCATCCACGAAGGCATGACTTCGCTCGCGGCGCTACGGCTCACTTCGCAGATCGCGAGGGCGCTGGATGCGATCCATGCGCACGACATCGTGCACCGGGACCTTAAGCCGCAGAACATCATGTTCCGTGCCAACGGGCGCCCGGTGATCGTGGACTTCGGGCTCGCGAAGGACCTGGCCTCGAACACCGACCTCACGCGTCACGGCGAGGTCATGGCGACCCCCCGCTACATGAGCCCTGAGCAATGCCTGGGCAGGGAGGCGGACGCCCGGTCGGACCTCTACAGCCTGGGGGTGATCTTCTACGAGATGCTGACTGGCAGGAGATTGTGGGGCGACGAGGGCCCGGCAGGGCTGGTCTACCAACACGTGCACGGGGATATTCCGCTGCTGCCCGAGCGCCTGGCCGGCTACCAGACCATCATCGACCGGCTGCTGGCGAAAAATCCCGCCGACCGGTTCCAGAGCGCACGCGAACTTTTCGCTACCATCGCGGTATGAAACCGGACAACGGAGAACGGCAGTACCTCGAGCTGCTCGCGCAGGTGCTCGAAGAGGGGGCAAGCAAGACCGACCGCACCGGCACCGGGACGCTGTCGGTCTTCGGACGGCAGCTGCGCTTCGGGCTGGCGGAGCGCTTTCCGCTGCTCACCACCAAGAAGCTGCACCTGAAATCCATCATCCTGGAACTCCTCTGGTTCCTGCGCGGCGATACCAACGTGAAGTGGCTGCAGGAACGCGGCGTCTCGATCTGGAACGAATGGGCGGACGAGAACGGCGAACTCGGACCGGTCTACGGCTACCAGTGGCGGCACTGGCGCACGCCGGGCGGCGGCGAAGTCGACCAGATCGCGAACGTGATCGAATCGATCAGGAAAAAACCGGACTCGCGCCGGCACCTGGTAAGCGCCTGGAATCCGGCCGATGTGGATCGCATGGCGCTGCCGCCGTGCCACGCCCTGTTCCAGTTCTACGTCGCCAACAGCAAGCTGTCCTGCCAGATGTACCAGAGGAGCGCGGACCTGTTCCTCGGCGTGCCGTTCAACATCGCCTCCTATGCGCTGCTGACGCAGATGATGGCCCAGGTGACCGGCCTGCAGCCCGGCGAGTTCGTGCTGACGCTGGGAGACGCGCATCTTTACCTGAACCACCTGGACCAGGCCCGCGAGCAACTATCGCGTGCGCCGCGGCCGTTCCCGCGCATGAAACTGAATCCGGAGGTGAAAGACCTGTTCGCCTTCCGCTACGAGGATTGCACGCTGGAAGGCTACGAGCCGCACCCGGCGATCAAGGCGCCGATCGCCGTGTAAAAAAATGGCCCGCCTCTTGGGGGGGAAGGCGGGCCGCGGGGAAACCGGGGAACGTGCGCTTGCGATATTTCCAGGCGCGCTCGAAGTTCGAACTGAGTTCTTCACACGATTTATTGCAATCGCCATGCCAGTGCCGGAATCCCGCCTGTGCTCAGCCGCTTAGGTACTCACCGTGACGCAGTTCCATCCCCCTGCAAAGGGCGCAAACGTCGCCGCGCGGCGACGCAATCAGCCGCGTACGCGCGAAGCGCTTGATGCGGCTCGATTTTCGTTGTCTGCGCGCGGCGACGATTTGAACATCGCCGGCTCGAGCGCGTGGCGGTCGAGCAGGCGGTAGAACTCGGTGCGGTTGCGCCCCGCCAGGCGCGCCGCATGCGTGACATTGCCCGCGGTGATCTTGAGCAGGCGCGCGAGGTAGTCGCGCTCGAAGGCGCGCCGCGCCTCGTTCAGCGGCGTGAGCGCCGAGTCGCCGGCGTCCAGCGCCTGCCGCACGAGCGAAGCCGGAATCACGTCGGTCGTCGAGAGCGCCACCGACTGCTCGATCACGTTCAGCAGCTGGCGCACGTTGCCCGGCCATTGGGCGGCGACCAGTAATTCCATCGCGGCGGGCGAAAGCGCGAGCCGCGACCGGTCGTAGCGCTGCGAGACTTCGACGAGGAAATGGCCCGCCAGCAGCGGAATGTCCTCGCGCCGCTCCGCGAGCGCCGGCAGCGCCAGCTTTACGACACCGAGGCGGTAGAACAGGTCCTCGCGAAATTCGCCCGCGGCGATCCGCTCCTCCAGCTTGCGATGGGTGGCGGACAGTACGCGCACATTCACCGCGACCGACTCGTTCGATCCGACCGGCCGCACCACCCGCTCTTCCAGCGCGCGCAGCAGCTTCACCTGCAGCGCAAGCGGCATGTCGCCGATCTCATCGAGAAACAGCGTGCCGCCCTCGGCCGCCTGGAACAGCCCCCTGCGGTCCTGCACCGCGCCGGTGAAGGAGCCCTTCTTGTGCCCGAAGAGCTCGGATTCGAGCAGGCCTTCCGGGATGGCGCTGCAATTTACCGCCACGAACGGCGCGTCGGCGCGCCGGCCGGCGCGATGGATCGCGCGCGCCAGCAGTTCCTTGCCGGTGCCGCTGGCGCCCAGGATGCAGACCGTCGCATCGGATGCGGCGACGCGCCTCGCCTGCGCGAGCAGCGACTCCATGGAGGGCGAGCGCGTGACGATTTCCGCACGCCAGCTCTCATCGCTGCCCGAAGGCGTGCCCGAAAGCCGCAGCGCTTCGGCCACGGTATCGAGCAGCACCTTGGGGTCGAAGGGCTTGGTGAGGAAGCCGAAGACGCCGCGGCGCGTGGCCGCGACCGCCTCGGGTATCGTGCCGTGCGCAGTCAGGATCACCACCGGCAGCGTCGGCGCCTCGCGGTGAATGGCGTCGAACAGCGCGAGGCCATCCATGCCCTCCATGCGCAGGTCGGTAATCACCAGCTGCGGCGCGGCTACCGCCATCGCGGCAAGGCCGGCCTGGCCGGATTCCGCGGTGACGACCGCATAGCCCGCGGCCGTAAGCCGCATCGAGATCAGATGCAGCAGGTCCTTGTCGTCGTCGATGAGGAGAATTCTCTTCCGGTTCTTTTCCATGCTTTACCCCCGTTTCGTGCCGTTATCTGGATTCGAATCGAACGCGGTCGTCCCGTTCCAGGATGCCGCGTTCGATCGCTTTCATTGCCTCGAGTTGCTTGCGCAGCGCCTCCTCGCGCCGCGCTGCGGCGCGCGTCACGCGTTCGCGCTCGGCGATTTCAGCCGCAAGCCGCGCCTTCAGGCTATCGATCTCCGCCCTGGACGAGTCCATCGGCGCCTTGGCGACCAGCGGATTCGCGGCACAGCCGGCCAGCAGCATTGCGACGAGCAACCCCACCGCCCTCATGCAGCCACCGCCAGGGAAGGCGCCGGACGAACCGGCAGCGTGACGCGGAAATGGCCGCCATGGCCGCTGCTGATGATCTGGATGCGGCCGCCGTGCGCTTCGGTGAATTCGCGCGCAATGGCGAGCCCGAGGCCGGTTCCTTCCGCGCGTCCGAACGCCCCGGCACGGCCGCGGTAAAAGGCCTCGAATATCGCCTCGCGTTCCTCCAGCGGCACGCCGGGTCCGCTGTCGAGCATGTCTATCGTGACCAGTCCCGCGCTTGCGCGCGCGCGGATGCGGATGTCGCCGCCCGAAGGCGCGAACTTGATCGCATTGCCAAGCAGGTTGTCGATCACCGAACGCAGCTTCTCGGCGTCGGCCCAGACGGTGACGGGCACGACGTCCAATTCCACGCGCTGCGCCTTGGCCTGGGCCGCCAGTTGATGCGAGCGTACCGACTTGCGCAGCAGCCCGTCCAGGGCCAGCGAACCGATCTGCAGGCCGGAAGCGGCGTGCAGAGCGCGCTGGTAGCCGAGCAACTCCTCGATCAGGTGCTGCAGCTTGACGCTGTTGTCGCGCATGATGGAGACCACCTGCTGCTGCGGCGGCGCCAGCGGCCCGGCGACCTGGTCGTTCAGCAGTTCCGTTCCTTCGCGCAACGCTGCCAGCGGCGTCTTCAGGTCATGCGACAAATGCCGCAGGAACCGGTTCTTTTGCGCTTCCAGCTCCGTGAGCCGGCGGCGCAGCCAATCCAGCCGCTCGCCAAGGCTGCGCAGGTCCGCCGGCCCGGTGACGCGGATCGGCCGCTCGAAATCGGCGCTACCCAGCTGGCGGATCGCGGCGTCGATTTCGGCGATGGGGCGCGCGATCATGCGCGTCAGCACCAGCGCGGCGGCGAGCGCGAGCGCGGTGGCGACGAGCACCATGATGATCAGGCGGCGATGGACGTCTTCGGCGCTGGCGCCCAGGCGCTCGACTTCGCGGCCGGCGACGAAGTAGCCCAGGCTCAGCACTTCGTCGGCACCGCTTACCAGCGTGCCGGCCAGTTCGCGCGCCCGGCGGGCATGAGGCGCGCCGCGCTGCGGGGATTGGATATGGTCGAACAGCGCCCGTTCCTGGTCGATCGTGCGCTTGAGCGCCGTCCGCTGGCGCTCGTCCAGCGGCAGCGCGGACATTTCGCCGGCTACCTGCGTGAAGCTTGCGTGCGCGCGCAGGAAGTCGGCCCGCAGCCGGGCATCCTGCAGCACCGCCAGTTGCAGCGCGAGGCGCTCGATGGAAGCAATGCGGTTCACCATCGAGCGGCTCGCGCGCGCCGCCAGCGCCGCACCCGATACCGCGCTGCGGCCCTGCTCCGTGAGACGCGCCGTGTGCCACGCCGAATACAGCAGCGTGCCCATCAGCGGCAGCGCCACCAGCAGGAACGCGGCCACCAGCAGGCCCAGGAAGGAGCGCGGAGCGTACGGAGCCCGCGTGTGGAGATCGTTCTCGCCGGCCATGCACCTATAATCCCCGTAAGGAAATGTCAGGACGAGGACGTATGTCACGAAACGGCGGGCTATTCCCACCACCCGTCGCCGCCGGGACGACGCGCATCTATCTGGTCGCGGCGGTCGCGAAGAACGGCGTCATCGGTGCGCGTGGAAAATTGCCTTGGCATCTGCCCGAGGACCTGAAGCACTTCAAGCAGCTCACGCTCAACCATCCCGTCATCATGGGCCGGCGCACCTGGGAATCGTTGCCCAAGCCTCTGCCGGACCGCGAGAACATCGTGATCAGCCGCAGGCCCGGCTTCGAAGCGCCCGGCGCGAGCGTTGCGCTGTCGCTGGCCGGCGCGATCGCGCTCTGCGCCGGCGAACCGGTGGCGTTCGTGATCGGCGGTTCGGAGCTCTACAGCGCCGCGCTGCCGCTCGCCGACGGGCTGGTGCTCACCGAGATCCAGGACGATTACGAGGGCGAAACGCGCTTCCCCGCCTGGGACCGCAAGGACTGGCGGGTGTCACAAAAAGAAACGCACACCTCGGATAAAGGCGTGCGCTTCGATTTCGTGCTGTATGAACGCGCCTGAGCGCGTTGGCGAACGGACCTAGCTTCTTTTGGATTCGAAAACCCGCACCTCGGGCAGCGGAAAGCCGTTGAACTCGCTGGCGTAGGCGGTGGTGTAGGCGCCCGCATTGCGGATGTAGATGAAATCGCCTTCCTGCAGGTCCGAGGGCATCGGCTCATCGCGCAGGATCACATCCACCGAATCGCAGGTCGGCCCCGCAACGTGCCAGGGAATATCCGGGCCCGAGCGCTCGGTGCGGATGCGGTACTTCAGGCCTTCGGTAGTCTCGATCACGCCGCCGAAGAGGCCCGCATCCCAGTGCATCCAGCGCTTGCCGGCGCGCGTCGCGGTGCCGATCACGCGGCACACGAAATACGCCGCGTCCGACACCATGTAGCGGCCGGGCTCGGCGACCACGCGCACGTCTTCCGGAAACGCCTTGAGCGCCTCGTTCACGACTTCGCCTATCACCTCTATCGAGGGAATCGGCTTTACATGGCGCACCGGGAAACCGCCACCGATGTCGAGCATGCGCGGCTTCAGGCCGGCTTTCGTCATGGCGTCGAACAGCGTGCGCGCCTTCTCGATGCCGACCCGCCAGTTTTCCGGGTTGCGGCACTGCGAACCGACGTGAAAGGTCACGCCGGCGAGGTCGGCGCCGAGCCTGGCCGCGGTGGCGATGATCTCGCGCGTCTCCGAGGCGCCGGCGCCAAATTTGCCCGACAGCGGCCAGTCGCTGCCGATGTTGGGCGTGGCGACGCGCAGGTACATCTTCGCGTCCGCCTTGATTTCGTGCACCCGGCGCAGTTCGTCGACGCTGTCGACGACGAACCACTCGACGCCCTTGGCCGCCGTGTAGGCGATCGCCTGGCGCGACTTCATCGGGTTGGAATAGAACACTTCGGCCGCGTTCACGCCCAGCGCGAGCAGCATGTCGAGTTCCGCGGTCGAGGCGATCTCGAAGCTGCAGCCCTCCTGCATCAGGGTCTTGAGCACGCGCCGGTCGGGGTTCGCCTTCACAGCGTAGTGCGGGCGCACGCGCGGCATGGACGCGCGGAAGCGGCGCACTTTGTCGCGCACGATGGCGTTGTCCAGGATCAGGAACGGCCGCGAATATTTCTGGCTGGCGGCCTGGCGCACGATCTCGAAGTCGAGGCTGACTTCAGGATGCGTGTCGAAGAGCTGTTCTTGGGGTAGTGCGTTCTGTCTGTTGCTGCGGGGAATGCTGTTCGGGCGTACGCCCATCAATCTCTCCTTACTAACTAGGTTTCAGGAAGGTCGAAGTCGCGGAAAACCAAACCTGGGTTCCTGATGCTTGTCATGATGACCTCCTTCTTGTCCTTGAGTTAACAGGGAATTTTTGCGGATTATAGGGATACCCCCCCGCCAGTCAAGGGCTTTGTAACAGGTTTATTACATTCGCGCAGAGGAGAAAGCCGGTTCGCAGGCTTGAGAAACTACTATAGGTAGGACAGCTAACCAACCGGGCCACTAGGAATAGTGGCGCTAGATCCTGGGCAGTGTGACGCCCTTCTGGCCCTGGTATTTGCCGCCGCGGTCGCGGTAGGAAGTCTCGCAAACCTCGTCCGACTCGATGAAGATCACCTGCGCCACGCCCTCGTTGGCGTAGATGCGTGCCGGCAGCGGCGTCGTGTTGGAAAACTCAAGCGTCACGTGGCCTTCCCACTCCGGCTCCAGCGGCGTCACGTTGACGATGATGCCGCAGCGCGCGTAGGTCGACTTGCCCAGGCAGATGGTGAGCACGTTGCGCGGGATGCGAAAGTATTCGACGGTGCGCGCGAGCGCAAAGGAGTTGGGCGGGATGATGCACTCGTCGGCGCGGATGTCGACGAACGACTTCTCGTCGAACACCTTCGGATCGACGATGGTGGCGTTGATGTTGGTGAACACCTTGAATTCGTTCGAGCAGCGGATGTCGTAGCCGTAGCTGGAGGTGCCGTAGGACACGATCCGCTTGCCGTCGACTTCCTTGACCTGGCCCGGCTCGAAGGGCTCGATTATCCTGTGCGCGGCCGCCATGCGGCGGATCCACCTGTCGGATTTGATAGTCACGTGTTCTGCACCACGATGTTCGGGAATTTGGAGGTCATGTCTTTCTGCGATTCGGCGATGCGCACCGCGCAACGGCGCGCGATCTGCTTGTAGATCGCCGACACGCGCCCGTCCGGATCGGCCACCAGCGTCGGCTTGCCCGAATCGGCATGTTCGCGGATCGCGGAGTCGAGCGGCAGCTGGCCGAGGAGTTCGGTGCCGTAGTCCTTCGACATGCGCGCCGCGCCGCCCTCGCCGAAGATATGGCTCTCGTGGCCGCAGTTCGGGCAGAGGTGCGTCGACATGTTCTCGACGATGCCGAGGATCGGGATGCCGACCTTCTCGAACATCTTGAGGCCCTTGCGCGCGTCGATGAGCGCGATGTCCTGCGGCGTTGTGACGATCACGACGCCGGTCACCGGCACCTTCTGCGCGAGCGTCAACTGGATGTCCCCGGTGCCCGGCGGCAAGTCCACCACCAGGTAGTCGAGTTCGCGCCAACGCGTATCCTTGAGCAGCTGCTCAAGCGCCTGGGTCACCATCGGGCCGCGCCAGACCATCGGCGTGTCGACGTCGATCAGGAAGCCGA
>JBDTRO010000297.1:0-4344 GCA_039931635.1 Betaproteobacteria bacterium
CGACCGCGCGCCGCGCCGATGTCGCGATTTCCGGCGGCAAAATCGTGCAGACAGGAAATTGCAAGGGTTCGGCGGCAAGGGTCATCGATGCCGCCGACCTGGTCGTGGCGCCCGGCTTCATCGACCCGCACACGCATTACGACGCGCAGATCTGCTGGGACGGCGCGTTGACACCGTCCTCCTGGCACGGCGTGACCTCGGTGGTGATGGGCAACTGCGGCGTCGGCATCGCGCCCTGCCGGCCCGAGACGCGCGAAATCGCGATGCGCGACCTGGTGAACGTGGAGGCGATTCCCTTCGAAGTCCTGGACCAGGGCATCACCTGGGACTGGGAGAGCTTTCCGCAGTTCATGGACGCCGCGGCCGCCCGCAAGCCCTCGCTCAACCTGGGCTTCCTCGCGCCGCTGACGCCGTTCCGCCATTACGTCATGGGCGAAGCGTCGATGGAGCGTGCAGCTACTTTTGAAGAATTAACCCGGATAAAAAAACTTCTCGGGGAAGCGATGGACGCCGGCGCGTTCGGGTTCTCCAGCACCCTGCTGAACCAGCACATGGGCTATGCCGGCCGGCCGCTCGCCTGCCGCAACGCGAGCCGCGAGGAACTGAAGGCCTACTGCAACGCGCTGAAAGAACGGGCCAAGGGATCCATCGAGATCGCGATGACCAAGCAGCTCGGCGTGATGGACGACCCGGAGCTCGAACTGCTCGATTTCATGCTCACCGAAAGCGCGCGGCCCATCACCTTCATCGCCATGTTCGACCGCGACGACATCTCGGAAGCGGTGCGCACCTCGTTGCGCAAGGCCGCGCCGATGATCGCGCGCGGCGCGCGGCCGCAGACCTCGCCCCTGCCGCTGACGCGCGAAATCAACATGCGCAACCCGTTCTCCTTCGCGGCGTTTCCGTCCTGGAAGCGCGTGTTCGTGGACAAGTCAAAGGCCGCGCAGGCAGCGGTCTATCGCGATAGCGCCTTCCGCAATCAGTTCCGGGAAGAATTGAAGCACCCTGCCGCATTTGGAAACTGGGAACGCATCACCGTTCATGAAGTAAAAAACCCGTCCTTGAAAAAATTCGAAGGCCAAACCGTTGCGGAAGTCGCCGCCGCGCAGGGCAAGGACGGCGTGGATGCCTTCCTCGACCTCACGCTCGCGGACGACCTGGACAACGAATTCACCATGACCTCGTTCAACAACCGCGTCGACCGCATGGCGGAAATCCTCAACAACCCGGCCATGCTGCTGGGCCTGGGCGACGGCGGCGCGCACCTGGACATGCTCTGCGACTCCGGCTACCCGACCTACATGCTCGGCACCTGGGTGCGGGAAAAGAAAGTGCTGACGCTGGAGGAAGCGGTGCGCCGCATGACTTCCGACCCCGCCGACTTCTTCGGCATCAAGGACCGCGGCCGGATCAAGGAAGGCCTCGCGGCGGACATCGCGATCTTCGATCCCGCCACTGTCGGCTCCGTGGGCCGCCCCGAACGCCTCTATGACCTGCCTGGCGGGGCGAAGCGCATGGTGATGCGCTCGCAGGGCATCGAATACACGGTCGTGAATGGCGCAGTAACGTGGGAAAAGGGCGCGCTGACTGGTGCCGCGAACGGTTCTGTCTTGCGCTCCTAGAGGGAACGTTCACGGGCGCCGAGCAGGTCGCCGTTCCAATGCAGCAGGGCCCCGGTTTCCATCGGCCTGGCGAACAGGAAGCCCTGCGCGAGCTGGCAGCCGAGCCGGCCCAGCAGGTCCCGATCCTGCCGCGTCTCGACTCCCTCGGCGACTGAGGCGATCTTCAGCTTGCGCGCCATGTCGAGGCTGGATTTGAGGATCACCCGGGCCGAGGGCTGCCGCGCCGCGTTGGTGACGAAGGACTGGTCGATCTTGAGTTCGGTGAAGGAAATGCGCGTGAGCTGCTGCATCGAGGAATAGCCGGTGCCGTAGTCGTCGATCGACAGGCCGAAGCCCTTCATGCGCAGGCGCGCGAGGTTTTCCAGCGCCAGGCCGACGTCGGTGGTCGCGGCGGATTCGGTCAGTTCGAGGACCATGTGGCGCGGGTCGAGGTCCTCGCCGCACACCACCTCGGCCACGCGCGCCGCCAGCCGCGGTTCGGCGAGCGACTTGATCGACAGGTTGACCGACACGCTGACATCCAGGGCGCTTGCCGCGCGCCATTGCCTGCAGAACACCGCCGCCTTGCGCAGCATGACCCAGGTGAGCATATCGATCAGGCCGTTGTTCTCCAGCAGCGAGATGAACGCAAAGGGCGCGACGATCCCCAGCTTCGGATGGCGCCAGCGCGCCAGCGCTTCCGCTCCCGTCATCTGCCCCGTCGCCAGGTCCACCTTGGGCTGGAACCACGGTTCGAATTCATCGCTGCCCAGGCCCGCCACGATCTCGTCGATGGTGAACGACGGTCCGGCGGCGCTCAACCCGGTATCCAACGCCGCGTCCAGGCCGGCCTTCCGCTGCACCACTGCGACATGCAGCTTGATCAGCGCTTCCAGCTTTGCCCGCGTCACCGGCTTCTCGATCACGCCGAGGATCCGCACGCCGTAGGCGCGGGTCATGGTCTCGACCGAGGAAAGCAGCGAGCGCTCGAGCACGCTGGCGAGGATGAGCGACACCGGCAACGCCGCCTGCCCAAGGTGGCGGATGAATTCCATGCCATCCATGCCCGGCATGTCTAGGTCGCTGATGATGATGTCGACCGGCGCGCCCGGCGCCCTGACGATGTCCAGCGCCGCAGCGCCGTCCGTGGCTACTGCCACCTTGGTCGCCCCCAAGCTCGCCAGCATGTCGAGCATCACGCCGCGCTGCGGCAGGTGGTCGTCGACCGCGAGGAAGCTCAACTCGGCGATGCGCAAGCGGCCTCCTCGCAATAGGAATTCAGCTTCGCGAGTTCGCGCTGGAAGGCCCCCATGTTCGCCTCCACCTGCTTCAGGTCGCCGGCGCGGCAAGCGCCCTCCAGGCGTTGGCACACGGCAGCCAGCGCGACGGCCCCGACCATCCGGCTCGCTCCATTGATGCGGTGGGCGGCGCTCGTGAGGTCCGGGAGATCGCATTTTTCCGCGGCATTCCTGAGATCGGCGGCGTCGGCGTCGTTGACGCGCCGGAAGTTCGCGAGGAATGCGCGCTCCTTCGCCCGGTCGCCGCCGGAGATCGCGGCAAGCACTGTGCGATCGACCGGCGCGGCGGACTGCGGAATTGGCAGCCACCGGTCCAGCTTCTTCAACAGGCTTTTCAATTCGACCGGCTTGGCCAGGTAGTCGTCGATGCCGGCGGCAAAGCAGATTTCCGCCTCGCCGCCGAGCGCGTTGGCGGTGCACGCGATGATGGGGATGCGCTTTGCCCCCTGCTTGCCGTCGCCCCTGGCGGATTCGATCTCGCGGATGCTGCGCGCGAGTTCGTAGCCGTTCATCCCCGGCATGTTGCAGTCGGTGATCAGCATGCCGAAGCGGCCCGACTTCCACTTCACAAGAGCTTCGGCGCCGTTGCCCGCGCTCTCGGCGGCGTAGCCCAGCGTGTTGACCTGGCTCTCGATCAGCGCGCGGTTGGTCGGGTGGTCGTCGGCGACCAGCACCAGCGTGCCCTCGGCCTCGGCTGCGGCAAACTCCGGCGCCGGGCGGCGCCGCCTGGCGAGCGTGACCAGCCAATCATGCCTGCCGGCCGGTTCGCCTACCGCGACCGCCGCGGGATCGGCACGCGGCAGGGACAACTCGAAGCTCATCGTCGTCCCGGAACCGGGCTCGCTCACCATTTCGATCGGGCTGCCCATCATCTGCGCGAGGCGCTGGCAGATGGCAAGGCCAAGGCCGCTGCCGCCCAGGCGGGGCGAGGCATCGGCCGTGGCCTGCACGAAAGGCTGGAACACGCTTTCCTGGTCCTCCGGGGAAATGCCGATGCCCGAATCCTTCACCGAGAACCGGACCCGGTCCCCGCTGTCGGTCTGCGCCACCAGCTCGGCCTCGATCTCGACCTGTCCCTGGTCCGTGAACTTGAGCGCGTTGCTCACCAGGTTGTTGAGGATCTGGCGCAGCCGCATCGTATCGACCATCAGCGCGGGGCGAATGCGCTGGTCGACCTTGCACTCGAGCAGGACGCCCTTGCCGCTGGCGATTCCGGAATAGATGTCGCGCACGGCCTCCAGCGCCGAGCGGATGGATGCGGCCTCAGGGCGCACTTCCAGCTTGCCGGCCTCGATCTTGGAGAGGTCCAGGATGTCGTCGATGATGCGCTGCAGTGTCCTGCCCGATTCGCGCACCACCTCGAGCGTCGCGCGCTGCGCGGCGTCGAGCTCGGTCAGGCTGAGCAGCTCGAGCATGCCGAGCACGCCGTTCATGGGCGTGCGGAT
>JBDTRO010000298.1:0-5173 GCA_039931635.1 Betaproteobacteria bacterium
GCTCTTCTCCTGTGCGAGGTACCAGGCCACCGTCTTGCGCATGCCGCATTCGAAGCTTTCGCGCGGCCGCCAGCCCAGCTCGCGCTCGATCTTGGTAGCGTCCATCGCGTAGCGGCGGTCGTGGCCCGGCCGGTCCTTTACCAGCGCGATCAGGTCCGCGTGGCGGCCGCTCTTCCTCGGCCGAGCGGCATCCAGCATGTCGCACAAGGTCTTCACCACTTCGAGATTGGTCTTCTCGCTGGCACCGCCGATATTGTAGGTCTCCCCCGTGCGGCCCCGCTCCAGCACGGCGCGGATCGCATCGCAATGGTCCAGGACGTAAAGCCAGTCGCGCACGTTCAGGCCGTCGCCGTAGACCGGCAGCGGCTTTTGCGCCAGCGCGTGGGTGATCGTGAGCGGGATCAGCTTTTCCGGATACTGGTGCGGACCGTAGTTGTTGGAACAATTGGTCGTCAGCACGGGCAGCCCGTAAGTGTGGTGGTAGGCGCGCACCAGGTGGTCGCAGGCCGCTTTGGACGCCGAGTACGGGCTGTTGGGCGCGTAGGCATGCGTTTCGGTGAACGCCGGATCGGCGGGGCCGAGCGAGCCGTAGACCTCGTCGGTGGAGACTTGCAGGAAACGGAAGCGCTCTTTCTCGCCCTCCGGCAGCGCGCCCCACCAGGCGCGCGCTTCCTCCAGCAGGTTGAAGCTGCCCACCACGTTGGTCTGGATGAATTCGGCCGGCCCGTAGATCGAGCGGTCGACATGGCTCTCGGCGGCGAAATGCACGATCGCGCGCGGCCGGTGCTGCGCGAGCAGTTGCCGCAGCAAGCCGCGGTCGGCGATGTCGCCCTTGACGAACAGGTGGCGCGCATCGCCCGCGAGCGCCGCCAGGTTCTCCAGGTTGCCCGCGTAGGTCAGCTTGTCCAGATTGACGACCGGCTCGCCGCTGGCGGCGAGCGAGGACAGGATGAAATTCGAGCCGATGAAGCCGGCGCCGCCGGTTACCAGAAGCATGGCGGCGATTATCGCCTACCGCGGCGCATGCAGTGGCCGTAACCGCGGCTTACGCCGTGGCCGTGACCGCGGCTTACGCCGTGGCCGTGACCGCGGCTTACGCCGCGGCCTTACGGCGAAGGCGCGTACTCCGCGATCCAGGCCTTGAGCCGGGCGCGCACCGCTTCGGGCGCCGCACCGCTGGCCGTCGCGGCAGACAGCCACGCCAGCACTTCCTCCGGCAATCCTTCGTCGAGCGGCGCGCGGGCGCGCGCGATGCGCAACTGGGGATGCGGGGTCGGCAGCGTGGTCTCGTCGTCGACCAGGACTTCCTCGAACAGCTTTTCGCCGGGCCGCAGGCCGATGAATTCGATGCGGATGTCCTGCTCGCTGAAGCCCGAGAGGCGGATCATCTGGCGCGCGAGATCGGCGATCTTCACGGGCTCGCCCATGTCGAGCACGAAGATTTCTCCGCCCTTGCCCAGCTGCGCCGCCTGCAGCACCAGCTGCGCGGCTTCCGGGATCGACATGAAGTAGCGCTGCATGTCGGGATGCGTCACGGTCACCGGGCCGCCGCGCGCGATCTGCTCCCTGAAGCGCGGGATCACGCTGCCCGTCGAGCCGAGCACGTTGCCAAAGCGCACCATCACGAAGCGCGTGGCGGCACGCGGTTGCAGCGCCTGGCAAAGCATCTCTGCGAGGCGCTTCGAGGCGCCCATCACATTGGTCGGATTTACCGCCTTGTCGGTGGAGACCAGGACGTAGGTCTGCGTGCCGGCCGCCTGCGCGGCGCGCGCGGTGACAAGGGTGGAAAGCGCGTTGTTGGCGAGCGCCTGCAGGGCGTTGTCCTGTTCCATCAGCGGCACGTGCTTGTAGGCCGCGGCATGGAACACGACTTCGGGCGCGTGGCGCGTGAATACTTCGCGTACGCGTGCTTCGTCCTTCACGTCGCCGATCGCGGCGAACACCGGCAGCTGCGGATGGCGGTCGCCGAACTCCTGCTCGATCAGGTACAGCGCGTATTCGGAGTTGTCGACCAGCACCAGGCGCGCCGGCGCGAAACGCGCGATCTGCCGGCACAGCTCCGAACCGATCGAGCCGCCGGCGCCCGTCACCAGTACGGTCCTGCCCTTGAGCAGGCTGCTCAGCTGCGCCTCGTCCAGCCGCACCGGATCGCGCCCGAGCAGATCGTCCAGTTCCACTTCCCGCAACTGCGAAACGCTGACCTTGCCTGAAACGATGTCGGCGTAGGCCGGCACCGTCATGACGCGCAAACCGGCTGCCTGGCACAGGTCCAGCGCGCGCTTGCGCGCCGCGTGGCTCACGCCGGGCATGGCGATGATCGCCTGCGTCACGCCCATGCGTCCGGCGACCTCGCCTGCGCGCTCAAGCCCGCCCACGATCTTCACGTCGTGGATCGCGCCGCCGTGCTTGCGCACATCGTCGTCCAGAAGCGCCACCACCCGCCACTGGCTGCTGTTGGCAAGGTCGCGCAGCAGTGCGGAAGCGGAGGCGCCCGCGCCGAGCACGATCACGGGATTGGCCTGCGGGTGGCGCACGACGCCGAGCAGCCGCTGTTCCTTCCAGGCGCGGTAAAGCAGGCGGCTGCCGCTCATGGCCCCGATCAGCAGCAGCGGCGCAAGCAGGAACACCGAGCGCGGCACCGCCGGCACGGGCGCGAGAACGAGGAACAGCGCGGGCACCGCCAGCGAGGCGACGAAAACCGCGGCCAGGATTTTCTGCAGGTCCGGCAGGCTGGCGTAGCGCCACAAACCCCGGTACAGCCCGAGGCGCCAGAAAAACAGCGCGTTCACCAGCACCACCCAGGGCAAGGTCGCGAGCGCGGTCTCCAGGTATTCCGGCGGCAAGGCAAGATTGAAGCGCAGCCAGAACGCCGCCAGCCAGGCGGCCGCAGAAACCACCACGTCATGCAGGAACGCAAGCAGGGAGCGGAGCGGCAAAGACCGGCGGGCGTTCATGCCGACACGCCAGCGGACGGGCTACCGCGCAGCCAGCGAGCCCAGCGCGCATCCACCCAGAGCGCAATCGCGGCCAGCGCCAGCACCGCCACGCACAGGACGGCGAGCTGCATGCCCGGCTCTTCCTTGCGCGCGAACAGGGCGAGCCCCGCGCAACCGGCCATCGCCGCGTATTCGATCCACGCCGTGCCGCGGTGACCGTACCCCATGCGCACCAGGCGCTGGTAGTAGTGATCCTTGTGCGCCTCCCAGACCCGTTCGCGGCGCAGCAGGCGCCTGAGCAGCGTGAGCGTCGCATCGCCTACGAAGGGCGCGAATGCCAGCACCGGGAACCACAGGGGCCAGACGCCTTCGCGCCAGCCGAGCACGCCGAGTGCGCCGGCCAGGAATCCGAGCGGCACCGAACCCACGTCGCCCATGAAAAGGCGCGCCGGATGGAAATTCACCAGCAGGAACGCGCCGCTTGCAGACGCGATGCCGGCGCTAAGCGCGCTCAGGGACTGCGCTCCGGACTGATGCGCTGCAAAGGCATAGGCGCCGAAGCCGAATACCGCCATGCCGCCGGCCAACCCGTCGGAACCATCCATGAAGTTGTACAGATTCGCGTACCAGGCGATGGCCAGCAGCAGCAGCGCGAACGGCAGCGGATCGGTGACGCCGATCGCCAGCCCGAGCGCGGCGCCCGCCGCTGCGAGATGCGCGCCAAGACGCAACAGGGTCGGCAGCGTGAAAAGATCGTCCGCGAGTGACAGCAAGGCAAGCACGCCGGCGATTGCAAGCAGTGTCCCGAGACCGTGCGGTGCAACGGCCGCCGCCACCGCGACGCCCGCGGCGATCGCGATTCCGCCGCCGCGCGACACCGGCCGCACATGCAGCGAGCGCTTGTTGGGCCGGTCGAGTAACCGGCCGCGCCCGAGAGGCGAGAGCAGGATGCCCAGGCAGGCGAGCGAAACCACGAACGCCACGAGCGCGGGCGGAAAATCCATGGCCCGCATTCTATCTGTCTTGTGTCTGGAACCACCCCGCCGTCACGCGCAGTCCTGCCTCCATCGTGTGCGGCGGCGTCCATTCGAGATCGCGCCGCAACGCGCTGTCGTCGACGGCCAGCGAAGAGGTCAGATTCCTCGCAGGCAACAACGCGGGCGGCCATGCAAAAAGACGCGCCGGCCGGCCGAGCGCGGCTCCGAGCGCGCGGCACAGGTCCGGCGTGGATAGCGGCGCGCCATCCACCACGCCGTAAGTCTTGCCGGCGGCCAGCGGTGATTCGAGGCAGCGCGCCGCAGCGTCGGCGAGATTGCCGACGTAAACGAAACTGCGGCGATTCGCGATGCTGGCGAGCGGCAACGGCCAACCGCGCGCCACGGCGCGCAGCAAGGCAAGGAAGTTCGCTTTCACGCCCGGGCCGTAGACCAGCGGCGGCCGAAGAATGCTGAGGGAGAGGCCGGCGACGCCGCGCAAAGCCGCTTCCGCCTCCGCTTTCGCGCGACCGTAGGCATCTTGCGGCGCCGGCGGACTCGAATCGTCGAACGGCTGCCCCGGTGTTTCGTCGCCGAGCACTTTGACCGAACTCAGTTGCAGCATTTTCACGCCCGCCGCGGCGGCAGCCCTGCCAAGCGCGAGCGCCGCTTCGACATTCACCGCGCGCAGCCGCGCCGCGTCCACGCCGCGCGCATGTGCGAGCGCTGCCAGGTGCACCACCGCGTCGCTGCCGGCGAGTTGCGCGGACCAGCCGGTGAAACCGGCGATGTCGCCGACAGCGGCCCGGTCGAGCGCGACGACCTCGTGGCCGCGCGCGCGCAGGGCGGGGACGAGCACCCGCCCGATGAATCCGGATGCGCCGGTGACGACGACGCGCATGCGGGTCAGGCGAGCGCCTCGAAAGCTTCGAGTACCGGCTCGAGCGCCAGGTCGGCAAGATCGCGCGATTCCGGCTGCAGCACGCGGTGCGCGACACCCCAGGGATGCCAGCGGCTCACCGGGGAGTCGCCGAACAACGCGACCACCGGCTTGCCCAGCGCCGCGGCAAGATGCATGGCGCCGCCGTCGGGACAGACGACGCGATCGGCAAGAGACAGCGCTGCGATGAGCGTCGTCAGATCTGCCGTTGGCACGGGCACCACGGCGGCGCTGCCCGCCAGGCGCAGCAGTTCGGCGGCCATCGCGTCGTCCCCCGGATGGCGCGGATTCTCCTTCTCGCCCGGCGCCCAGAGCAGCATCAC
>JBDTRO010000299.1:0-2460 GCA_039931635.1 Betaproteobacteria bacterium
TTGACCGGCACCGGCGACCATTTGTTCTCGTCCATGATGCCGGTGATCATGCGCATCAGGTTGTCGGTGCCGCCGCCCGGGGCGTAGGGCACGACCACCTCGACGGTTTTCGCCGGATATTTCGCCTGCGCGAGGACCGGGTTGGCGTGAATCAGGAGCGTCGCGGCGGCAGCGAGCGACACGGCAAGCAGTCGTAATGTATGCATTTTCAACTCCTCCTGCAGCGGATGATACGATCACCGTGGAGCGCTCTACAAGGAGTATTTGAACCCGTGGAAACCGCCACCAAGACCAGCGACCAGGTGCTCGTCACGCGCGACGGCCCCATCGTCACGCTCACCTTCAACCGCCCCGAGGCGCGCAATGCGATGACCTGGGAGATGTATCAGAAGCTCTACGACACCTGCGAGGAGGTGGATTCAGACGACTCGATCCGCGTCCTGGTGCTCAAGGGCGCCGGCGGCAAGGCGTTCGTCGCGGGCACCGACATCAGCCAGTTCACCAAATTCAAGGGCGCCGAGGACGGGCTGCGCTACGAGCGCGACGGCGACCAGCGCTCGGGCCGCATCGCGCGGGTGAAGAAGCCCGTGATCGCGCAGATCCAGGGCTACGCGGTGGGCGGCGGCCTGGCCATTGCCGCGGGCGCCGACGTGCGCATTGCCACGCCGGACGCGCGTTTCGGCGCGCCAATCGCCAAAACGCTCGGCAACTGCCTGTCGATGAAGGCCT
Source organism: Betaproteobacteria bacterium (assembly GCA_039931635.1). Lineage (GTDB taxonomy): Bacteria > Pseudomonadota > Gammaproteobacteria > Burkholderiales > SG8-39 > RBG-16-66-20. The sequence goes on from JBDTRO010000299.1 coordinate 730, forward strand.
ACGCGAAATTCATGGACCTGTTCGGCCCATCGCGGCTGAAGGAGATGATTTTCACCGCGCGCATGCTGACGGCGGAGGAAGCGCTCGCGGCGGGCTTCGTGCACGAGATCGTGCCCGCCGACCGGATCGAGGCGCGCGTGCGCGAACAGGCGGAGAAAATCGCCTCGCACGCGCCGATCACGCTCTGGGTCACCAAGGAATCGGTGCGCCGGTTGCAGGAATCGCGTGCGTTGCCGGAAGACGAGGACCTGATCCGCAAGACTTACGGCAGCGACGACTTCCGCGAGGGTGTGCGCGCATTCGTCGAGAAGCGCCCGCCGCGCTGGACCGGCAAGTAGCACGGCCACTCGCCGGGACTCCCCGGCAGGGCTAATTCGCCAGCGCCCGGTCGAGGAAGTCGAGCCGGTCCTGGCCCCAGAACAGTTCGCCGCCGAGCACGAAGGTGGGGGCGCCGAATACCTGGCGGGCCACGGCCTCCTGCGTATGACTCTCGAATATCGGCTTGCCCCGCACGATGGCGGCCGGCGCATCCGCGATGCCGTGGCGCGCGGCAATCTCGGTGAGTACCGCGATGTCGGCGATGTTCCTCTCCTGCATCCACACCGCGCGCAGGAAATCGCCGGCGATCGCCATCTGCCGGTCCTGCGGCGCCGCGCACACGATACAGGCCGCCGAAATCGGGTCGGCCGGGAAGAATTTCGGCTGCAGGTTCAGCGGCACGCCGAGGAAATCGCGCCAGCGCGCGAGTTCAGCCAACCGGTACGCCTGGCGCTGCGGCGCGCGCTTGCCCAGCGGCAGGCCGCCCGACTGCGGAAAGATGACGCCGTAGTCCACCGGCTTCACCGCCACCGCCGCGCCGTGGCGCTGCGCGATTTCCGCAAAGCGCGCGTGGCCCAGGTAGCTCCAGGGCGAAGTCGGCGTAAGGTAGTAGTCGACGCTCTTGGTCATTCTTGCTCCATCGCAGTGGTACTGTTGGCCATCCTCAATCCCGACGGTGCAAGGTTTAACAGATGACGGTAACGATACGCAAGATCGAGGCTCGCGACGAGAAACGCTGGGGCAGGCTGTGGCAGGGGTATTGCAAATTCTATGCAAGAGACCTCTCCGGTCCCGTCACCGCCCATACCTGGCAGCGGATCATGGACCCCGCCTGCCCCGTCCACGCGATTGTCGCCGAGCGCAAGGGCGACGGGGTCATCGGGATGGCGAACTATGTCCTCCATGAGAACACCTGGACCCTCACCCCGGTGTGCTACCTGGAAGACCTGTTCGTGGACCCCAAAAAGCGCGCCGCCGGGGTCGGCCAGCAGCTGATCGACTGGCTGGTGGCGGAAATGAAGGCGCGCAAATGGTCGCGCCTGTACTGGAATACGAGGGAGAACAACTACCGCGCGCGCGGCCTGTACGACAAATACACGCCGCACAGCGGATTCCTGCGCTACGTGATCAGCAACGGCTAGGGTTTCCGGTTGCGCTCGTACCAGCGCGACATCAGTTCCATCGCGATCCAGGACGTGGCGGCGGATACGACCAGCACCACCTGCGCGGCATGCCAGCCCCAGCGGTCCACGATCAGGGCGAACAGCGTCGGCGACGCGGCGTTGACGATCAGGATGGGCGTCGCGATCAGGCCGAGCACGGTGCCATAACCGGCGGTGCCGAACAGCGCGAGCGGGACCGCGCCGCGCACGATGGTGATCACGCCCTGCGAGGCGCCCATCAGCAGCGTGA
>JBDTRO010000300.1:0-12773 GCA_039931635.1 Betaproteobacteria bacterium
GCGGTGCCCGAAGGGCCGCCGCCGACCACCAGGACGTCGCAGTTGCGGTAGACCGGAATATTGCGCGCCTCTTCGCGCAGCGTGCCGAGGTCGGGCCGGTCGGTGCGTGTGCGCTCGCCCTCGAAAATATCCGAGACCAGCAGGCGCTCATCGGTGGGCTTGCGGGTGATCAAGGCGTCAGGCGTCGAAGAACACCGTTTCGTCGCGGCCCTGCAGGATGATGTTCCATTCCAGCGCGCCGGATTTGCCGGCCTTCTTTTTTGCGATCAGCGTGACGCGGCGCTCCGCGGGCACCAGGCGCAGCACCGGATCCGCGCCGTTGGCGGGATCGCCCGGGAAGTAGATGCGCGTCACGAGCTGCTTGAGCTGGCCGCGCATGAAGACGTTGACCGCGATATGCGGCGCCTGCAATTTTCCGCCGGGTCCGGGCACGCGGCCGGGCTTGATGGTCTGGAAACGGAATTTCCCCTGCGCGTCGGTGGCCGAGCGCCCAAAGCCGCGGAAGCTCCTGGTTCCGTACCTGCCGCGGCTGTCCGCCTGCCAGATTTCTACGGCGGCGTCGTTCACCGGCTTGCCGTCGCCGTCGACGATGCTCCCTTCGATGGTCAGGCGCTCGCCGGGGACGCGTGCCGCGGCGAGCTTCTCGATGATCAGCCAGGTCAGGCCGATATGCAGGTAGGGCCCGACTGTTTGCGAGGTGGTGGCGTGGAGGCTCATCGTTTGGTCTCCACCGGGGTTTCTTCCGCGCCGCGCAGGACGATGTCGAAACGGTAACCCAGAGCGATTTCCGGAATCGTGGTTTCCCAATCGAGCGCCGAGATCAGGCGATTGCGCGCCCGCTCGTCGGGCACGCAGTTGAACATCGGGTCGTAGGGCAGCAGCGGGTCGCCCGGGAAATACATCTGCGTGACCAGCCGCGTCAGGAACGCCGGCCCAAACAGCGAGAAGTGGATATGAGCCGGGCGCCAGGCGTTGTAATGGTTGCGCCAGGGGTATTCGCCCGGCTTGATGGTCACGAAGCGGTAGCGGCCCTGCTTGTCGGTGAGCGCGCGCCCGCAGCCGGTGAAATTCGGATCGGTGGGCGCATCGTGCTGGTCGGCGCGGTGTGGGTAACGCCCTGCGGAATTGGCCTGCCAGATTTCCACCAGCGTGTGCGGCACCGGTCGGCCGTTTTCATCCAGCACGCGGCCGCTCACGACGATGCGCTCGCCGATCGGGTCACCCGCGTGCTGCCCGGTGAGGTCGTGGTCGCCGCGCTTCACGTCGTCGTAGCCGAACACCGGGCCGGTCAGTTCTGTCTGCGTGTGCGGCAGCCTGACCAGCGCCTTGGTGGGGGCGCGCTGCACGGTGGCGGCATACGGGGGAAACAGGTAGTCCGGCTGAGTGCCGGGTGCCGGGCGGCGGTATCCGATGATTTCCGACATTCAATTTCTCCTTTATTCGGCGTCGGGCTGCTTCGAGGGCTGGGCCCGGTCGAAGGCTTCGAGTTTCATGCATTCGGCAAAAACGCGCATCGTCGCAGGATAAGCCGAGGTGTCGCACTGGTAACGCTGGGCGTTGAAAATCTGCGGCACCAGGCAGCAATCGGCCATCGTCGGCGTGTCGCCATGGCAGTACGTCCCGGTTCCTTTGGCGGTAGCCAGATCCGCCTCGAACTTGACCAAACCGTCGGCGATCCAGTGGCGGTACCAGGCATTGACCTGCTCGTCGCTCTGGCCGAGCACGCGCTTCAGATGCTGCAGGACCCGCAGGTTGTTGACCGGATGGATTTCGCAGGCGATGAGCATTGCGAGGGAGCGTACGCGCGCCCTGCCGGCCGCATCCCGCGGCAATAGCGGCGTCGCCGGCCGCGTCTCGTCGAGATACTCGATGATCGCAATGGACTGGGTGAGCCGCGCGCCGTCGTCGTCCAGCGTTGGCAGCAGCGCCTGTGGATTGACTGCGCCGTAGGCCGGAGCGCGGTGTTCGCCCCTGGCCAGGTGCACGAATGCCGATTCGTACGGCAGGCCTTTGAGGTTGAGGGCGATGCGCACGCGAAACGCGGCGGAACTGCGGAAATAGTTATAGAGCTTCATTTTAGCCCCAGGAGCCTGACGGCATTTTCCTTCAGGATCAGCGGACGCACCTCGGGCTTGATCGGCAGTTTCTCGAATTCCGCCAGCCAGCGGTCGGGCTGGATCACCGGATTGTCGCTGCCGAAGAGCACGCGGTCCTTCAGCAGGGTGTTGGCGTACTGAACCAGCTTGGGCTCGAAGTACTTCGGCGACCAGCCCGAGAGGTCGATATAGACGTTCGGCTTGTGCGTAGCCACGGACAGCGCTTCATCCTGCCAGGGTACGGAGGGATGGGCCAAGATAATCGGCATGTCGGGGAAGTCCGCCGCCACGTCGTCCAGAAAGATCGGATTCGAGTACTTGAGGCGCAGCCCGCCGCCTCCCGGCATCCCGGCGCCGATGCCGGTCTGGCCGGTGTGGAAAATCGCCGGCAGCTTCGCTTCCGCGATCACCTCGTAGAGCGGATAGGCGTCATGGTCGTTGGGGAAGAATGCCTGCACCGTGGGATGGAACTTGAAGCCGCGCACGCCGTAGTCCTTGATCAGGCGCCGCGCTTCGCGCACGCCCATCTTGCCGCGCCCCGGGTCGATGCTTGCAAACGGGATCGCGACGTCGGCATGCTCGTGCGCGGACTCCGCCACCTCTTCATTGGAAATGCGCTGGATACCCATGCCGCGCTCGTGATCGACCGTGAACACGACGAACGCCATTTTACGTTCGCGGTAATAGGCGGCCATTTGCGCGATGGTCGGGTGCTGAACCTTGTAGCGAAAATACCTGCCGCGCGCCTCCAGCGCCTCTTGTTCGGCCGCGTCAGGGAGCATGCGCGTGGAAGTCTCCGCGTGGGTATGGATGTCGATCGCGACGAGGTCCTTGATGTTCATGCCGAGGCCACCATGATGTCCGAGTCGGGCGGTTCGGCATAGAGCCGTTCCACAAGGGAAGCGCGGTTCTCGAGCACCGCGCGCTGGTTGATGGATCCTTTGTCCGTTACTTCGCTGGCGTCGATCGAGGGCGGGGCCTGCATGATCAACGCGCGCGTCACAAGCGTGGAGCTGCCGGTGCTGGCACGCGCGAGCCGGTCGAATACCGATTGCAGGCGCGCGCGCAGCGCCCCGGGGCTCAGGTCGCGGCAGACTACGGCGTTCGGGAAAACCAACGCGCCAAGACGGTCCCGGCCGTGGCCGGTAATGACCACGTCCTGGACCAGCGGCGAACAGGCCGAATTGATCTTTGCCCGCAGCGGCCCGACACTGACCCAGGTGCCGGTACCGAGCTTGAAATCCTCGGTGGTGCGGCCATCGAATTCGAAGCCGCGGCGCGGATCGGCCGGGTCTACAAAGCGCATGGCATCGCCGGTCCGGTAGAACCCCTCGTCGTCGAATGCCGCCTGCGTCAGTTCGGGTTGGCGCCAGTAGCCGGGAGTGACGCTGGGGCCTCGGAAACGCGCTTCGAGTTTGTCCGCCAGCGGCACGAGCTTCATCTCCACCCCGTCGACAGGCAAACCCACGCTACCGGCCCGCGCTGCGCCGCGATTGGTGAACATTGCTGCCGGCGCGGTTTCGGTGGCGCCGTAACCGGTGATCCAGAGGATGCGCTCGCCGCAGGCGTCGATTGCCAACTCCTCGTAGGCCTGCCAGATCGGCTGCGGCAATACGGCTGCGGCGTACTGCAGCAAGCCGAGGCGGCTGAAAAACGTCCGGCGCAGCGCTGCGTCCTCGCGCAGGAATGGCAGCAAGGCCTCATAGCCGCGCGGCACGTTGAAATAGATCGTCGGCGCCACTTCGCGCAGGTTGCGCACCGTCCTTTCGATCAGCCCGGGCACCGGCCTGCCTTCGTCGATGTAGAGCGTGCCACCGTGGTTCAGAACGATCCCCAGATTGTGGTTGCTGCCTGCGGTGTGATTCCACGGCAGCCAGTCGACCAGCACCGGGGGCTCCCTGCAAAGCGACGGCAGCGATTGCGTGAGCATCTGCTGGTTGCTGCAGAGCATGCGTTGCGTGTTGATCACCGCCTTGGGCTGGCCCGTGGAGCCGGAGGTGAGGAGGAACTTTGCTATCGTATCCGGGCCGACGGCGGCATGCGCCGCATCGACAGCGTCACCGGGCGCGATCGACGCCAGGTCGGTTATCCCCGGCCCGAGCAAGACCTCGGTGCCAGCCGGCACGGCGGCCGCGATGGCCGCCGCGAAGCGCGCGCCGTCGGTCGCATAGACGAGGCCGGGCGTGAGCAAGCCGATGACATGCTTGAGCTTTGCATGGTCGGTGGAAACGAGCGAGTAGGCCGACGACACCGGCACATAGGCGATGCCCACATGCATGCAGGCGAGCGCGAGCAACGCGTGCTCGATGTCGTTGTCCGAGAGGATCGCGAGCGGGCGCTCCTGCGAGAGCTTGCGTTCGAGCAGCGCCCGGGCGAGGCCGCGCACCTGCCGGTAGGTTTCGCCATACGTCAGGCGTCGCCAGTCGCCGCCGGCGTCGCGCTGCGCCATGAACGTCCGCGCGGGCGCTTCTCGCGCCCAGTGCACCAGGCGTTCGGTGAGCGTGCGCGGGTACGCGCCCAGCGGGTGCGGCGAATTAAGCCGGATCGAGCCATCCGACCGATGCTCGATGCGGACATCCGCCGCGCCCAGCGGGACCTCTCGTACCGGCGCTGCGTTCATTCCAGCGTTGCCGCGCTAGAGCGCCGCGACGATGCTGACTTTCAGGTCGCCCACGCCATCGATTCCGGCGTGCAGGTCGTCGCCCGGCTTCACCGGTCCAACGCCTGCGGGTGTGCCGGAGTAAATCTAGTCGCCCGGCTCGAGCGTGTAGTACTCGGACAGGAAAGAAATCTGCTCGGGAACCGACCAGATCATGTCCGACAGGTCGGCCTTCTGGCGTTCCTTGCCGTTGACCTTGAGCCAGATCGCGCCTCTCGCCGGGTGACCGATCTTCGCCGCCGGCACCAGCGTGCTGCAGGGCGCCGATTCGTCAAAATTCTTGCCGAAATCCCACGGCCGGCCATGGTCCTTGCCGAGCTGCTGCAGGTCGCGGCGCGTCATGTCGAGCCCCACGCCGTAGCCGTAGATGTGGTCGTTCGCCTTTTTCGCGTCGATGCGGCGGCCGCCCTTGGCGATCGCCACCACCATTTCCGTTTCATAGTGGAAATTCGCCGTCTTGGGCGGGTAGCGCACTTTGCCGCCGCCAGACACCAGCGAGAACTCGGACTTGATGAAGAAAAACGGCGTCTCGCGGCCGTCGCCGCCCATTTCCTTCTGGTGCTCGACGTAATTGCGCCCGACACAGAATATGCGCCGCACCGGGAACAGATCCTTCGAATCCCTGACCGCAAGCGACGGGATATCCCACGTCGATATGACATGTGCCATTCAGTGCTCTCCTAGAAGAAACGGAATTCTAGTGCTAGGATGGCCTCGCAGCTAATCCCAAAGGAGGGGAACAATGAATATCAAACTGACGCGCGTGTTCGCCGCGGCATTCCTGGCCGTTTTCGCGGCTGGCGCTGGGGCCCAGACGGTCAAGGTAGGGGTGGTCCTGCCGTACACCGGCGTGGGCGCGGAGCTCGCCCAGCAGGTGGATCGCGGCATCCAGACCTTCATTGCGCTGAACCCGAACGCCTTCGGCGGCGTCAAGGTCGAGATCGTCAAGCGCGATTCCAAGAATCCGAGCGGCGCGGAGGCCAAGACCGCGGTGCAGGAACTGATCACGCAGGAGAAGGTGGACATTCTCACCGGCTTCATCTACTCGCCGGACGCGATTGCCTCGGCGCAGCTGGTGACCGAAGCCAAAAAGCCGATGATCATCATGAACGCGGGCACGGCTTGGATCACCACCTTGTCACCGATGATTTCGCGTGTTTCGTTCTCGATGTGGCACGCCGGCTACGCCATGGGCGAGGCGGCGGTGAAGCAGATGAAGGCGAAGACAGCGGTGGTTGGCTATACCGACTACCCGCCGGGCAAGGACAGCCTGGATGCGTTCAAGCGTTCCTTCGAAGGTGCGGGCGGCAAGATCGTGGATGAGATTCCGATGGGCGGCCCGGGACAGGTGCCGGACTTCACGCCGTTCTTCCAGCGCGCGAAAGACAAGAAGCCGGACGTGTTCTTCGTCTTCGTGCCCGCGGGCGACCACACTCTGGCGGTGATGAAGACCTACGGCGCGCTCGGCATGCGCGCTGCCGGCATCAAGCTGATCGGCCCGGGCGACATCACCCAGGACATCAAACTGCAGGCGATGGGCGACGACGCGGTCGGGCTGATCACGACGCATCACTACAATGCCGACCTGGACAACCCGCTCAACAAGCGCTTCGTGGCGGCCTGGAAGAAGAGCTATGGCCCGACATCGACCCCCGATTTCATGGGCGTGCAGGGCTACGACGGCATGGCGGCGATCGCCCATATCGTCACGGCGTTGAAGGGCAAGATCGACCCCGACGGCGCCATCAACGCGCTCAGAGGCTGGAAGTACGACAGCCCGCGCGGGCCGATTTCGATCGACCCCCGGACCCGCGATATCGTGATGAATGAGTACATCAGCGAGCTGGTCAAGAAGGACGGCCGCCTGGTGCAGAAGAATATCGGCATGCTGTCCGCCGTAAAGGACATGTGCAAAGAGCTCCAGGAAGGGCGTTGCAAGCAGTAGCGCTGCCCTTTCTCGAGACGCAAGCAACCGCCGCCCGCGGTAATCTGAGGGGCGGCGGTTTTATTTTATGGACCTGATAACGATTCTCCTCGGCGGGCTGGCGTCCGGCATGGTGCTGTTCATCGTGTCGGTGGGCCTGTCCGTGACGATGGGCCTGATGGGCTTCGTCAACCTCGCCCATGGCGGTTTCGCGATGCTGGGCGGTTACGTGATCGCGCTGAGCATGAATCATTGGGGCCTGCCCTTTGGCTGGGCACTGCTGCTTGGCTTCGTCGCGATCGCGGCATTGTCGATAGTGCTCGAACGCCTGTTCTATTCGCGCCTGTACCGCGCCACGGAGCTGGACCAGGTGCTGTTCACGATCGGCCTGGTGTTCGTGATGACCGCCTCGGTGACGCTGGGCATCGGCCCCACTTCGCAGTCGATTGTGCTGCCCGATTGGCTGAAGGGCCAGACCGACCTCGGCTTCATTCAGTACCGTACCTACAGCCTGGCGCTCATCGTCACCGGCACGCTGCTGGTGTTCTTGCTGTGGCTGGGCTTTGAGCGCACGCGCTTCGGCGCGAGGATACGCGCGGCCGTGGACAACCGGCGCATGGCGTCTTCGTTGGGCGTGGACGTCGGACGCCTGTTCACCGTGACGTTCGCGATCGGCAGCGGCCTGGCCGCCGTCGGTGGCGGGCTGGGTGCGGAAATCCTTGGCCTGGATCCAAACTATCCGCTGCGCTATCTCGTCTACTTCCTGATCGTGGTGTCGGTAGGCGGGCTGGGGCGCGTTACGGGGGTGTTCTTCGCCGCGCTCCTGATCGGCGTGCTCGATTTCGTGCTGAAGATCTATTTTCCCAAGGGTGGCACGATATTCATCTATGCGCTCACGCTGATCCTGCTGCTCGCGCGGCCGCAGGGGCTGTTCGGAAAGAAAGGCGGCTGATGGGCGCCAGCTTCACCGCCGCCGAGCAATTTGCGCGCCGCCACCGCTTCCAGTGGTGGGAGACGTTGCCGTGGATCGCCGCGCTGGCTGCGTTCTTCGCGTTCCCGAACTATCTCGCGTTTGCGACGCAGGTTCTGATCACGATCCTGTTCGCCCTGTCGCTCGACCTGGTGCTGGGCTACGCCGGCATCGTGACTCTCGGCCACGCCGCTTTCTTCGGCGCCGGCGCGTACACGGTAGGCATGCTTGCATCGCATTTCGGCTGGAACGAGCCGCTGTCGGGCCTGCTCGCCGCAGCACTGGTGGCGGGCCTGGTCGGCCTCGTAAGCGGCCTGGTACTGCTGCGCACGACCGGCCTGACCCTGCTCATGCTTACGCTGTGCACCATGACGCTGCTCGAGCAGGCGGCAAACATGGGCGCGTCCTGGACCGGGGGCTTCGACGGTATCCCCGGACTGAACTTCGGCAAGATCCTCGGCCTGTTTTCCTTCGACGTGCTCTATTTCCGCTCGCAGTACCTGTATGTGCTGACGGTGCTGCTCGGCTGCTTCCTCGTCGTGCGCATGCTGATCTACTCCTCCTTCGGCCAGAGCCTGACCGGCGTGCGCGAAAATCTGCTGCGCATGCATGCGGTGGGCGCGCCGGTGCGCGCGCGCCTGGTCATCGCCTACGCGATCTCGGCGGCGCTGGCCGGCGTCGCCGGCGGCCTGTTCACGCAGGCGACCGGTTTCGTCAATCTCGCGGTACTCGGACTGGATCGGGCCGCGGGCGTGCTGATCGTTCTCATTCTCGGCGGCTATGGACGGCTCTACGGCGCCTTCGTCGGCGCGACCGCCTACATGGTGCTGGAACATTTCCTCGCGAAGGCCTATCCGACAGCCTGGCAGATCGGCATCGGCGTTACGCTGGTGGCAGTGGCGCTATACGCGCGCAACGGCATCCTCGGTCTGGCGGAAACCCTGCGCGCCCGGCACCGCAAGCAAAGCGTCTCATGAGTACGTCCGCTGCCGCTCCTGCGCTTGAGACCCGGGGCCTGTGCAAGAGTTTCGGTGCGCTGGAAGTCGCACGCGAAGTGGATTTCCGCCTGGCGCAGGGTGCGCGCCACGCGCTGATCGGGCCCAACGGCGCCGGCAAGACCACGTTCATCAACCTGCTTACCGGCGTGCTGATGCCCTCGCGCGGCGATATCCTGCTGCAGGGCGAGGATGTGACTTCGCTCGCGCAGGCCAAGCGCGTAAAGCGCGGCATTGCCCGCACCTTCCAGATCAACCAGCTGTTCCGCGGTCTCACGGTGCTGGAAAACGTCTGCATCGCGGTAGCCGAGCGCATGGAAGTCGGTGGCTCGATGCTGCGCTCCGCCGGCCTGCGCGCCGACGTCATCGGCGAGGCGTCGCGCCTGATCGAGATGCTCAAATTGAACGAGGACGCCGGCCGCCGGATCGTCGAGCTGCCCTACGGCCGGCAACGACTGGTTGAGATCGCCATCGCGCTGGGACTGAACCCTCGCGTGCTGCTGCTGGACGAGCCGGCCGCCGGGATCCCCAGCGCCGAGAGCCACATCCTGCTTGACGCGATCGCAACGCTGCCCAAGGACATCGCGGTGCTGATCATCGAGCACGACATGGACCTGGTGTTCCGCTTCGCCGAACGAATTACCGTACTGGTAAGCGGGGCCATCTTCGCCGAAGGCACGCCAACGGAAATTGCCGCCAACGGCGAAGTGCGTTCCGTCTATCTGGGCAACGCGGCATGAAGCCGCGTCGTGGGGAATCGCTCGATGGCTGATTCGCTTGCGCTGAAGAACGTTACTGCGGGCTACGGTGAGACCCACGTGCTGGAGGGTATCGACCTCGCACTCGAGCCAGGCGAGAGCCTGTCCATCATCGGGCGCAATGGCGTGGGGAAGTCCACGCTGCTGGAAACCGTAATGGGGCACACCACGCTGCACGGCGGGCGGATTTCCCTCGGCGGCCGCGACATCACCATGCTTGCGCCGCACGCGCGCGCCATGGCAGGCCTTGGCTACGTGCCGCAGGAGCGCGAAATTTTCCCGTCGCTCTCGGTACGCGAGAACCTGGAGATCTGCGCACGTCCCGGCCACTGGAACAGCAAACGCGTATTCGAGTTGTTTCCCAACCTGCGGGCGCGGCTGTCCAACGCCGGCGCCCAGCTTTCCGGCGGTGAGCAGCAGATGCTGGCGATCGCACGCGCGCTGATGACCAACCCTTCGCTTCTGCTGATGGACGAACCCGCCGAGGGTCTGGCACCCGTGATCGTGCAGGCGCTGATGCAGGTGCTGCTGAAGCTGCGCGGCGCGGGTAATCTGGCCATCGTTCTGGTGGAACAGAACAGCCGTCTCGCGCTGGAGTTCTCAGCGCGTACCTTGGTGATGGACCGGGGTCGGCTGGTTTACGACGGGCCGTCGGAGCGCCTGCGCAAGGATCCGGATTTTCTCGCCAGCCTGATCGCGGCTCAGTAGCCGGGCAGACCGCCGACTATTGCTTGCCCGCGATCTCGCGCTCGATCAATTCCCGCAGCTTGAAACGCTGGATCTTGCCGGTGGCGGTGCGTGGTAGTTCGTCCACGCTGCGGATCCATTTCGGCCGCTTGAAGCGCGGCAGATTCCGCTCGCAGGCCTGCCCCGCCGCGGCGAGCGCAGCGGCCGCCTCCCCGCGGCTGGTGACGAACAGGGCCAGCCGCTCGGCACCTTCGGCATCGGTCACCTGGACACAGGCGGCCTCCGTGATCGCCGGATCGCCGGCGACCGCTTCTTCGAGTTCGACCGGCTGCACCCACTGCCCCGCGATTTTCACCAATTCGTCGGAGCGTCCCTGATGCGAGAAATATCCATCCGCATCCGCGACGAAGAGATCGCGGGTGCAGAACCAGTCATCGCGAAACTGTGCTGCAGTCTGCTCCGGAAGGTTTGCGTAGCCGAGCGCGAGCGCTGGATGCCGCAGCCAGAGTTCCGCCGGCCGGCCGGCGCCTGCTGCTTCGCCCTCCGGCGTCCTGAGCTGTGCATCCACGCCGGCGAGCGGCTTGCCGGTGCGCAGTCCGTTCGACGTTCCGGGTGGAGTCACGATGCAGGCGCAGAATGTCTCCGACATGCCATAGAGCGAAAGGATCTCGCCGCCGGTCGCCGTCCGCCATTGCTCGATCAAGCGGGCGGGCAGCTTTTCCCCTGCCGCGACGAAGCGTTTTACCTCGCGAAACGGCGCCAGGCGATCTGCGCCGAGAGCGAGCAGGCGGCGGTAGAGCGTAGGCACGCTGAAGAAAGCGGTTGGCCGGTGGCGCTCGACGCGCGCGAGCACGGTCTCCGCGTCGGGCCAGTCGGGCTCCAGGATTGCAGTGGCGCCGGTTGCCAGCGGGCCGAGCAAGCCGTGCTCTAGCGCGTAGGCGAAGAAAAGTTTGGAAGTGGCGAAGGTTCGGTCGCCAGCGACGAGGCCGACCACCTCGCGCTGCGCCTGCCCCGCCGGCAACAGGCTGCGGTGCGCGTGGATGATGCCTTTGGGCTTGCCCGTCGTGCCGGAGGAATAAAGCCAGAAGGCGGGGTCTTCCGCACGCGCCGCGTAAGGCCTGGCCTGCGTGCTCGAGCGCGCGAGCGCTCCCCGCCAGGAGAGCGAAGGTTCCGCGCTTGCGCCTGCGATCATCAGGCTGCCGTCGCCGGCTTCCTCAGTGGTCAGGTCGGGACGCGCCCAGGCGAATACGTCTTCCACAATCGTCAGGCGCGCGCCGCTGTCGGCGCGGATATGGCGGTACTCGGTTTCGGAGATCTTGGTGTTCAGCGCCACGGCGACCGCGCCGGCATGCACTGCGCCCAGCCAGGCGGCGGCAAATTCCGGCGTGTCGCGCATCAGCAGCAATACGCGTTCGCCCGGCGTGACGCCGAGCCCTCGCAGCGCGTTTGCCGCGCGTGCGACCCCTGTCGCGAGCTCGGCATAGCTGAGCGTTTCCGCGCCGCAGATCAGTGCCGGGCGCGTCCCATGCCGCGCGAGCGCCGAGGTCCCGAGAAAATGTTCAACAGCGTTCAGGCGGTTCCTTGCCGGGGGTCGGAGATTCCCCTAGGATCGTAGCGGTCCCGCTGTTGCAAGGTCAAACTGTTTGGGCTCCAAACAAAAACTCGACGCCGGCCTGAACCCGGGTGCACTGCCGCAATTGCTCGGCTACCGCCTGCGGCTCGCCCAGCAGGCGGTGTTCCGCGATTTCGCGGCCAGCGTGCAAGGGCTGTCCCCGGGACGCGTCGGGCTGTTGATCTTCATCGACGCCAATCCCGGCGTCACCCAGAGCCGCCTGGCTGAGGCCGCCGAACGCGACCGTTCCACCATGGTCGGAGTGCTCGACCAGCTCGAGGCGCGGGACCTGATCGAGCGGCGCCGCGGCGCGGACCGGCGCACCAACGGACTCTGGCTGACACGCGCGGGGCGCGCGCTGCTCGCGCGCGCCTTGCGCGGCATCGCCCGGCACGAGCAGCGCATCGCCGCCCGCCTCTCCGCCGCTGAGCGGCGCCAGCTGCTCGCCCTGCTCGGCAAGATCGCGGGGTAAAAAAAGGGGCGCTTGCGCGCCCCTTGAATACCAGGAGGAACTCTTTTCGTCTTACATGCGGTATGCGGCCTCGCCGTGCGAGGTCACATCCAGGCCTTCGCGTTCTTCTTCTTCCGGCACGCGCAGCCCGATTGTCAGGTCGACCAGCTTGTAGGCGATGAAGGCCACCACGCCGGACCAGATCACCGTCACGCCGACGGCTTTCGCCTGCGTGATGAGCTGGGCCATCATGTCGTAGTCCTTGGCAGCGACCACGGTACCGGTGACCCAATCGCCGACGAAGCTCGGCCCGCCGAGCGACGGGGAGTTGAATACGCCCGTGAGCAGCGCGCCGAGGATGCCGCCGACCGCGTGCACGCCGAACACATCCAGCGAGTCGTCCGCGCCGAGCATCTTCTTCAACCCGCTCACACCCCAGAGGCACACCAGTCCCGCAGCCAGGCCGATCACGAAGGCACCCGGGATGCCGACGTTGCCCGCTGCCGGGGTGATCGCCACCAAGCCCGCTACCGCGCCCGACGCCGCACCCAGCATTGTCGGCTTGCCCTTGAAGATGGCTTCGCCGAGCGTCCAGGAGAGCACCGCGCATGCGGTCGCGAG
>JBDTRO010000301.1:0-23701 GCA_039931635.1 Betaproteobacteria bacterium
AGCAGCGCCTGCGCCTGGACTTCGGTCTGTGAAGAACTGGCTGGCGCGCCTGTTCGGGCGCGCCGCGCCCGTGCCGTTGCGCTCTGCGCGCTGGGTGGTCGTCGATTGCGAAACCAGCGGGCTCGACCCGGCACGCGATCGCCTGCTTTCAGTTGGCGCCGTCGCGGTGCGCGGTGGGCGCATCGAGCTCGGCGAGTCGTTCGGCGCGATGGTGCGGCAGGATGCGCCCAGCGGGCACGCCAACATCCTCGTACACGGCATCGGTGGCGACGCGCAGCGCGGCGGACGCCCGGCTGCGGACGTCCTGCGCGAGTTCTCGGCCTTTCTTGGCGAGGGCCTGCCGGTCGCCTTCCACGCACCGTTCGACGCCGAAGTGCTGAGCCGCGCCATGCCCGGGTTCCGGCGCGCGTGGCTTGACCTCGCGCTGCTCGCGCCTGCCTTGCATCCGGGCAGGCGGCGCGAGAACCGTGCGCTGGATGACTGGCTGCAGGAGTTCGGCATCGACTGCACGGCGCGCCACGATGCATTGGCCGATGCCTATGCAACGGCGCAACTCCTGCTGGTTCTGCTTGCTGAAGCGGAACGCCAGGGCGCCGGCACGGTGGACCGCTTGCGCCGGCTGGAGCGCGCCGGGCGCTGGATCGCCTAGGTCAGCGGCAAACCAGGACGGGAATTTTCGAGTGCGTCAGCACCTTGGCCGTCTCGCTCCCCAGCAGCAGGCCGGCGAGCCCGCGGCGGCCATGCGAGGCCATGACGATCAGGTCGCACTTCTTCGCTTTGGCGGCGCGGATGATGCCTTCCCAAGGGTTGTCGGCAGTGAGGATCATGCTGCCGTATTCGGTTCCGGAGGTGCGCGCTTCGATCTCGACCGTGGCAAGCGCCTTGCGCGCTTCGCGCCCGGTGATCTCCTTGTAGCGTGCGGACGAAACGCCGCGCACGTATATCGCCCCTTCGCCGTAGGCGGGCGCGACGTACGGCGCAATCACGTACACCCCGGTGACTTTTGCGCCGACGGCCCGCGCCAGCCTGGCCGCGGTCCGGATCGCCTTGCCCGACAGCCGGGAGCCGTCGGTTGGAACCAGAATGTGCTTGTACATGAGAGCCTCCTGTCTGGGAGAATGTACGTCTGCGGTGCGTGACCCTGTTGATCTGGGTCAAACGGAGATTCATGAGAGGACTGCGCGGTAAAAGGGCGATCGTGACGGGAGGCGCGGCCGGCATCGGTCGGGCCATCGTCGAGCGTTTCAATGAAGAAGGCACCGAGGTGCTGGTGTTCGACATTCAGCCCGCGGATGCGCGCCAGCGCAAGGTCGACATCACCGATTACGAAGCGGTGAGGAAAGCGGTGGCCGACGCGGGGCCGATCGATATCCTCGTCAACAATGCCGGCTGGGATACGTTTCGCCCGTTCCTCAAGACGGAGCCCGATTTCTGGCAGAAGATCATTTCGCTCAACCTCGTCGGCGCGATGAACATGCTGCATTGCGTGCTGCCCGGCATGGTGGCGCGCGGCGGCGGCAAGGTGGTGAGCGTCGCATCCGATGCGGGGCGCGTGGGATCTTCGGGCGAGGCGGTGTATTCGGCGTGCAAGGGCGGCATCATTTCGCTCACCAAGACGCTGGCGCGCGAGCTTGCCACCAAGGGCGTGCGGCTGAATGCCGTATGCCCGGGCATGACCGAGACCAACCTGCTCACCGAGTTGATGAAGGGTGCGGGCAATCCGGAAAAGCTCGCCGAAGCGTACCGGCGCGCGGTTCCGATTGGCCGCCTGGGCAAGCCCGAGGACATTCCGGGCGCGATCCTTTTCCTCGCGAGCGACGACGCCGACTTCATTACCGGGCAGGTGCTGAGCGTCTCCGGCGGCCTGACGATGCACGGCTGACGGTAAAATAGGCCTGCATCAGCCCAAGGGACACCGGGACAACATGAAGATTCTGCTCGCCGTGGACGGTTCGAAGCATTCGCTCGCCGCCGTGCAATGCCTGATCGAACACGCCAACTGGTATCGCAGCAAGCCGGAGGTGGAACTGGTCACCGTGCACGCGCCGTTGCCCCGGCTGCCGCGCATGGGCCTGGTGGTCGGCAAGAACCAGATCCAGCGCTATTACGAGGAAGAAGGCGAGGCCGCGCTCGCGTCGGCGAAGAAGAAGCTGGACGCAGCCGGCATCCGCTTCAAGGCGCATATCCTCATCGGCCTGGTCGCGGAATCCCTTGTGCAGCACGCGTCGAAAGCCGGTTGCGACCTGATATTCATCGGCACGCATGGCCGCACCGAGGCGGGCAACATGCTGCTCGGTTCCACCGCGACCAAGGTCCTGCACATCTCCAAGACCCCGGTACTGCTGGTCAAGTAAAATCCGCAGCCTGATCATGCGGATAGCCATTCTCCTGGCGGTTTTTGCCGGCGCTGCGATTGCGCAGGCGCCAAAAGATGCAGCCAAGGGGCCCCCTCCCGCCATGGCGGTCAAGGTCGTGGCCGCTCGCATTGCTCCCGCCGTGGACGAAGTGACCGCCGTCGGCACCTTGCGCGCCGACGAAGCGGTGACGATCCGGCCTGAAATCGCGGGGCGGGTCGTGGAATTCCGCTTCACTGAGGGCCAGGCCGTGGCGCGCGGCGCGGTGCTCGTGAAACTCGACCAGGCGGAGCTTGCCGCGGTGCTCGCTTCCAGCACCGCGCAGACGCAGCTCGACAAGCAGCGCCTGGAGCGCTCCGAGGATCTGTTCAAGAAGAGCTTTATCAGCCAGCAGGCGCTGGACGAGGCGCGCTCCAACCATGCGCGCTCGCTCGCCAAGCAGCGCGAAGACTCGGCCAAGCTCGCCAAGACGGAGATGCGCGCCGCCTTCCCCGGCATCGCGGGCCTGCGCCAGGTCAGCGAAGGCCAATACGTCGCCGCCGGCACCGACATCGTGCGGCTGGAGAAGATCGACCAGCTGAAGCTGGATTTCCGCATCCCGGAGTCGTTCATCGGCAAGCTGAAAACCGGCCAGCCGATCAAGGTACTGCTGGATGCGTATCCGGAGGAAGCCTTTGCCGGCACCGTATTCGCGATCGAGCCGGGGGTGGACGAGCAGACGCGCACCGTGGTGCTGCGCGCGCGCGTCGCCAATGCCGGGCTCAAGCTGCGTCCGGGGATGTTTGCGCGCGTACAGGTGCAGCTGGGCGTGCGCGAAAAGGCGATCTGGGTTCCCGAGGCGGCGATCGTGCCCAAGGGCCAGGACCTGACGGTGTTCCGTGTCGTGGCCGGACCCGACGGCAGCGGCAAGGTGGACGTGGTCCGCGTACAGAGCGGCGCGCGCAAGGTCGGCGAGGTCGAGATCGTCAGAGGCCTGGCGGCGGGCGAACTCGTGGTCACGGAAGGCACGCAGAAGGTCGGGCCCGGATCCGCGGTGAATTTCGTCAAGGACGAACCAAAAAAATAAATGCAGCTATCCGAGCTCTGCATCAAGCGCCCGGTCTTCGCGACGGTGCTCTCGCTGATGATCGTGCTGATCGGCGTGATCTCGTTCCAGCGGCTGACGGTGCGCGAATACCCCAAGATCGACACGCCGGTGGTCTCGGTGCGCACCGTGTACAAGGGCGCGAGCCCCCAGGTGATGGAATCCCAGATCACGCAGCCGCTAGAGGATTCGATCTCCGGCATCGAGGGCGTGCGCTCGGTCAAGTCGGTGTCGCGCGAGGAGGTCTCGCAGATCACGGTGGAATTCGTGCTCGAGCGCAATGTCGACGCGGCTTCCAATGACGTCCGGGACCGCGTCGCCCGCGTCCGCGCGCTGCTGCCCGCGGCCGCCGACGATTCCGTGGTTTCGAAGATCGAGGCCGACGCGCAGGCCATCCTCTGGCTGCGCCTGTCGAGCGCCACGCACGGTCCGCTCGAGCTTTCCGACCATGCCGACCGCTACGTCGCCGACCGCCTGAAGACGCTCCCCGGAGTCGCCTCGGTGATCATCGGCGGCGAGCGGCGCTACGCGATGCGCCTGTGGATCGATCGCGACCGGTTGGCCGCGTATGGCCTGACGCCCCAGGATGTCGAGAACGGCCTGCGCAAGCAGAACGTGGAGATTCCCTCGGGCCGCATCGAATCCTCGCAGCGCGAGTTCACGGTGCTGACCGAGGCCGACCTGCGCACCCCGGCGCAGTTCGACAACATGATCCTCACCGAGTCGCGCGGCTACCCGGTGCGCCTGCGCGATGTCGGCCAGGCGCGCCTGGGCGCGCTGGATGAGCGCAGCGTGCTGCGCGTCAACGGCAATTCGGCCGTGGGCCTGGGCATAGTGAAGCAATCCACCGCCAACACCCTTTCGGTCGCCAACGCCGCCAAGGCGGAGCTCGTGCGCCTGCAGGGCGGGCTGCCCGAGGGCATGACGCTGCAGGTCGCGTTCGATTCCTCCGTGTTCATCCAACGCTCCATCGAGGGCGTCTACCGGACCATGATCGAAGCGGTGCTGCTGGTGATGCTGGTGATCTTCCTCTTCCTGCGCTCGTTCCGCGCCACGCTGATTCCATTCGTCACCATCCCGGTGGCGCTCATCGGCGCGTTCTTCTTCCTGTTCCTGATGGGCTTTTCGGTAAACGTGCTGACGCTGCTCGGCCTGGTGCTCGCCATCGGCCTGGTGGTGGACGACGCCATTGTCGTGCTGGAGAACTGCCACCGGCACGTCGAGATGGGCAAGGATCCGCGCCAGGCGTCGATCGATGGCTCCAGGGAAATCGCCTTCGCGGTGATCGCCATGTCGCTCACGCTGACGGCCGTGTTCGCGCCGCTCGGCTTCATGACCGGCAGCACCGGACGCCTGTTCACCGAATTCGCGCTCACCGTCGCCGCCGCGGTGGCGGTGTCGGGCGTGGTCGCGCTCACGCTCACGCCGATGATGTGCTCGAAGATCCTGCAGGCGCACGAGTCGCATGGCCGCGCGTACCAGGCGATGGAGCGCTTCTTCACAGGCATGAACCAGGCCTACCGGCGTTCGCTGGGCGTGGTGCTCAAGGCCTGGTGGGTCGTGGCGCTGGTGTTCCTGCTGGTGGTCGTTGCGGCCGGTCTGCTTTACCGTTCGCTCAAGTCCGAACTGTCGCCGCTGGAGGACCGCGGCTTCTTCCTGTCGCTGATCATCGCGCCCGAGGGCGCCTCGCTGGACTACACCGACGGCTACATGCGCCAGGTCGAGGGCATGTTCGCGAAGGTGCCCGAAATCAAGTCGTACTTCACCGTGGTGGCGCCGGGGCTGGAGCGCCCGAACCCGGTCAACTTCGGCATCGCCTTCAGCCAGCTGGTGCCGTGGGAGGAGCGCACGCGCAAGACGCAGCAGATCACAGCGGAACTCGGCCCGGCGATGATCGGCGGGCTGCCCGGAGTGCTGGCGTTTCCAGTCAACCCGCCCTCGCTCGGGCAGAGCTTCCGCAATCCGCCGGTGCAGTTCGTGATCCAGGCGAGCTCCTATGCGGATCTGGAGCGCATGTCCGACGCCCTGCTGGCGAAGGCGCGCCAGTCGAAGGCGCTCGCCAATCCGGACACCGACCTGCGCCTGAACAAGCCGCAGCTCGCGGTAGACATCGACCGCGAAAAGGCCGCGTCGATGGGCATCGACGTCGAGACCATCGGCCGCACCCTGGAAACGCTGCTCGGCGGCCGCCAGGTGACGCGCTTCAAGAAGGACGGCGAGCAGTACGACGTCATCATCCAGCTGGAAGCCAAGGACCGCAACACGCCCGCCGACCTGACCTCGATCTTCATGCGCGCGCGCGACGGCCGGCTGGTGCAGCTCTCGAACCTGGTCAAGGTGCGCGAGACCGTCGGCCCGAAGGAACTGAACCACTTCAACCGCCTGCGCGCCACCATCCTGTCGGCCAACGTTTCACCCGGCTACACGCTGGGCGAGGCGCTCGAGTACGTCGAAGGCGCGGCGAAGGAAGTGATGGATTCGAGCGCGCGCACCGAGCTCGATGGCCCGTCGCGCGAATTCCGGGAATCCGGCGCGGCGCTGCTGTTCACCTTCATCCTCGCGCTCGCCTTCATCTACCTCGTGCTGGCGGCGCAATTCGAGAGCTTCGTGTCGCCGTTCGTCATCATGCTCACGGTGCCGCTGGCGATGACCGGCGCGCTCGCCGCGCTCAAGCTCACCGGCGGCACGCTGAACGTCTATTCGCAGATCGGCCTCGTGATGCTGATCGGTCTCATCACCAAGCACGGCATATTGATCGTCGAGTTCGCCAACCAGTTGCGCGCGAAGGGCATGAACGAATCCGAGGCGGTGATCGAAGCCGCCACGCTGCGCCTGCGCCCGATCCTGATGACCACCGGCGCCATGGTGCTGGGCGCGCTGCCGCTCGCGCTCGCCAGGGGCGCGGGGGCCGAAGCGCGCCAGCCGATCGGCTGGGTGATCGTCGGCGGCCTGCTGCTCGGCACCGTATTCACGCTGTTCGTGATCCCGACGGCCTACATGCTGCTCACTGGCCGGCGGCGGATACTGGTCGCGCATGAGCCAGCTGCTGCGAAATGACACGGCGCTCGTAACCGGCGCCGGCCAGGGCATCGGCCAGGCGATCGCGCGCGCGATCGAAGAGGAAGGCGGGAAGGTTTTTGCGGTTGATCGTGAATTCGACCTTTCCCTGCCTGGCATTGCAGGAAAGCTGAGTGAAAAGGCAATTCAAACCCTGGGCGCGGTTTCAATCTTCGTTCATGCTGCGTCTCCGCCGCGCAAAGAAACGCAGACCGCGCTTGCCGTCACGGAATCGCAGTGGCGCGAGATGCTGGAAGTGCAGCTGAACTCCGGTTTTCTCATCGCGCAGGCGCTCGGCAATCACATGCGCGAGAAGAAAATCGCGGGCCGCATGCTGTTTGTCACTTCGCTGCATGCCGAGTCGCCGCGCAACCTGCCGCACTACAGCGCGTCCAAGGCCGGGCAGACCATGGTGATGAAGGAACTGGCGCGCGCCCTCGGCCCGAGCGGCATCCGCGTCAACGCGATCGCGCCCGGAGCGATTCCGGGCGCCGGCTTCAAGGGCTCTCCGGACCTGGTGGCGAAGATCGCGCTCAAGCGCGTTGGCAAGCCGGCGGACATCGCGCCGATGGCGGTGGCCATCCTTTCAGAAAGATATGGTGCCTACATGACCGGCTCGACGGTGGTCGTGGACGGCGGTATCGCGCTCTACAACTGGCTCGACGCGGCCTCGTGATCCACTTATACTTGCACATATATCTGGCCGGGAAAGGCTTGCCATGGGACA
This sequence comes from Betaproteobacteria bacterium, assembly GCA_039931635.1. GTDB lineage: Bacteria > Pseudomonadota > Gammaproteobacteria > Burkholderiales > SG8-39 > RBG-16-66-20. The sequence continues at coordinate 7,223 of JBDTRO010000301.1, forward strand.
AGTGACGATCTATCTGGAAAGTGATATCGAAAAGAAAGCGCGCACCGCGGCGCGCTCCGAAGGGGTATCGCTCAGCAAATGGGTGGCGGGGCGGATCGCGCACGGCACCCGGTCCGAATGGCCGGACCAATTTCGCAAGCTTGCCGGCGCGTGGCCCGACGCGCCCACGGTCGAGGAGATTCGCGCCAAGTACGGGAAAGACGTGAAACGCAGCCGGCTCTAGCCGTGTACCTGCTGGACGCGAACGTGGTGCTCGATTACTTCCGCGAACGAGGCAACGTTGCGGCCAATCTGCTTGCCGTTCCGCCAGGAGGGCTGGCGCTGCCCGCAGTCGCGGCATACGAGATATGGGTGGGCGTCATGGGATCGCAGAACCCGGCGCGGCGCCGGGCCCAGTACGAGCAATTCCTTGCCGAGGTCCCGGTCCTGGAATTCGATGCGGTAACAGGCCGCAGGTCGGCCGAAATACGCCATGCGATGGCACGAAAGGGCGATGCCATCGGACCCCTCGACACGCTCATTGCGGGGTCGGCGCTGGCGCACCACGCCACCCTGGTGACGCGCAACGTCCGCGAATTCACCCGGGTCCCCGGGCTGGATGTCGTCAACTGGTACGACTGAGGCCGGTGCTGCTTCGAGCAGATCGCGTCGGCGAATGAAAAGCAGATACCTGATCCGGCAATCTGATGTGAAGCCGTATTCGCCGGCCAACCATACCGGCACGAAAAATTTCCGCCTGATCGGTCCCGAGACGGTGGGCGCAAAGCACGTCGAGGTGCTGATCGGCGAACTCGAGCGCGGCAAGGGCGCGCTGCCGCATGCGCATCCGGGCATCGAGCAGGTCTGCTACCTGCTCGAAGGCGAGGCGCATGTCGAAGTCCATGATGGGGACGTCAGCGAGAAATTCGAGCTGAAGCCCGGCGAGGCCTGCTTCTTTCCGGCCGACGCGCAGCATCTTTTCATCGCCACATCGCCGCGCGTCAGGGTGATGGTGATTTACGCGCCGCCGTACGGCGAAGATCCGAAGAAGGTGATCCGCAATGCCTGATCCCTGGCAGCCCCTGCTTGGCATCAAGGTCGTCGATTTCTCCATGTTCGTGCCGGGACCGTTCTGCACGGCGATCCTGGCAGACCTGGGCGCCGAGGTGGTCAAGGTCGAATCGCTCAACGGCGATCCCGGCAGAGGCTACGTGCCGGTGCAGTTCAGGACCGAGAACCGGAACAAGCGGTCCATCGCGCTGAACCTGAAGAGCGAAGAAAGCAGGAGCATCGTGGCGCGGCTGGCGAAGCAGTCCGACATCGCCATCGAGGGCTTCCGGCCGGGCGTCGCGAAGCGCCTTGGCATCGATGCCGAGAATTTAAGGAAATCAAATTCAACCCTGATTTGCTGCTCGATCTCGGGTTACGGCCAGACCGGTCCCTGGCGCGAACGGCCGGGGCACGACGTGAACTACGTCGCCGCGGCGGGCGCGCTGGCGTTCCCGGGCCAGTGGCTGAAGTTGCCGTCGCGCTCCAGCCTCGCCATCGCCGACATGGCGGGCGGCAGCTTCGCCGCGATTGCAGTTTTGTCTTCTTTAGTTGAAAGAAGTAAAACAGGTAAAGGTGCGTGCCTGGACATGTCGCTCTTCGAGGCCGCATTCTTCTGGGCGGCCATGCGCCACAGCCTGGACCCGAAGGTGGATCCGAAGGCGCACATTTTCCCCGTCAACGATATTTTCGAGACCCGGGACGGCAAGCGGCTGACGCTCGGCATCCTGGAAGAGCATTTCTGGGAGAACTTCACGAAGGTCGTTCCCGGCCTTGCGTCGGAAGACTACGCATCCGATGTGAAACGCCGGGCAAATGGAGATGCGCTTGCCGAATTGTTGGCGGAGAAAATGAAAACAAAGACGGCTGAAGAATGGCTGCATATCTGCAACGACAACGATATTCCGGTGGATCTCTGCATCACGCCGGGCGAGGCTGCAGAGCTGGAGCAAATCATCGCTCGCAAGGATGTCGCGACGGTGGGCGGCGAGAAGTTCGCGCTGTTCCCGGTGTTCGCCGACGGCGCGCGCGGCGGGCAGCTGCGGCGCGGTGTGCCGGCGCCGGGCGAACACAGCCGTGAAATACTGGTCGAACTGGGGTTCGATGACGCGCAGATCGCGGACATGAGGAAAGCGGGGGCGGTTCGATGAACTTTGCATTCACGCCGGAGCAGGAGCAGATCGGGGAAGCAATCAGGAAAATCTGCACGCGCTTCGACGACGCCTACTGGCTTAAGAAGGACAAGGAGGGCGGTTTCCCCAAGGAACTGCACCAGGCGCTCGCCAGGGATGGCTGGCTCGGCATCGCCATGCCGGAGGAATTCGGCGGGTCGGGCCTCGGCATCACCGAGGCCGCGGTGATGATGCAGACGATCGCGGAGTCGGGCGCCGGGTTCTCCGGCGCGTCGGCGGTGCACATGAATATTTTTGGCCTCAATCCGGTTGTGGTGTTCGGCACCAAAGAGCAGAAGAAGCGGATGCTGCCGGGATTGATCGCAGGCAAAGAGCGCGCCTGCTTCGCCGTCACCGAACCCAACACGGGATTGAACACGCGCAGCCTCAAGACCAAGGCGGTGAAAAAGGGCAAGAAGTATCTGGTCTCCGGGCAGAAGGTCTGGATCTCGACCGCGCAGGTGGCCGAGAAGGTGCTGCTGCTCACGCGTACCGAGGCGGGACTGACGCTGTTCTACACGGACTTCGACCGCAAGCAGATCGAAGTGCGCGAGATCGAGAAGATGGGCCGCCATGCCGTGGACTCGAACCAGGTGTTCTTCGACGCCTACCCGGTGCCCGAGGAGGACCGCATCGGCGAGGAGGGCAAGGGCTTCGAGTACATCCTGCACGGCATGAACCCGGAGCGCATCCTGATCGCCTCCGAGTCGGTCGGCCTGGGACGCTGCGCGCTCAAGCGCGCGGCGGCCTATGCCAGGGAACGCATCGTGTTCGACCGCCCGATCGGCAAGAACCAGGGCATCCAGCATCCGCTGGCCGCCAACTGGATGGCGCTGGAGGCGGCCAACCTGATGGTCTACAAGGCGGCCTGGCTGTACGACGCGGGCAAGCCGAGCGGCGCGGAGGCCAATTCCGCCAAGTACCTCGCGGGCGAAGCCTGTTTCGACGCCTGCCAGCAGGCCGTGATGACCTTCGGCGGCTTCGGCTACGCGAAGGAATATCACGTCGAGCGCTACCTGCGGGAGTCCTTCGTCGGGCGCATCGCGCCGGTGACGCCGCAATTGATCCTGAGCTTCATCGCCGAGCGCGTGCTCGGGCTGCCGAAGTCCTACTGACGGGAGCACAGGCATGTCCGCCACGCCGCCGCTGGAGCGCCACCACCCGCCGAAGGATTTGTCGGATCGGATTGCGCTTGCGTTCACCAGGTTCCTGCGGTTCTTCGCCGACACCTTTTTTGCCCGCAGGTATGGCCACCGCGCGGTGGTGCTCGAAACGGTGGCTGCCGTGCCGGGCATGGTCGGCGGGGCCCTGCAGCACCTGCGCGCCTTGCGCAGGATGGAAAGCGACCGCGGCTGGATCCACACGTTGCTGGAAGAAGCCGAGAACGAACGCATGCACCTGATGACTTTCGTCCATATTGCCCAGCCCTCGCCGTTCGAGCGGCTGCTGGTCCTAGTTGCCCAGGGCGTCTTCTACAACCTCTTTTTCCTGCTCTATCTGGTGTCGTCGAAGACCGCGCATCGCGTGGTCGGGTATTTCGAAGAAGAAGCGGTCTTCAGCTACACCGAGTATCTCGCCGGCGTGGATCAGGGCGTCTACGCCAATGTTCCGGCGCCCAAAATCGCCATCGACTACTGGAAACTCTCCCCCGACGCGCGTTTGCGCGAGGTCATCGTGGCGGTGCGCGCGGACGAGGCGCATCACCGCGACGTCAATCACGAGTTCGCGGACCAGCTGGCCGCGTGAAGACCGTTGCGCTGCCCTCCGGCGAACAGCTGCCGGCCTGCGGCCAGGGCACCTGGAACATGGGCGATGACCGTGCGCTCCGTGCGGAGGAACTCGCAACGCTGCGCCTCGGCCTGGACCTGGGCGCGACGCTGATCGATACCGCGGAAATGTATGGCGACGGCCGTTCGGAAGAACTGGTGGGCGAAGCCATCGCGGGCCGGCGCGATGAAGCCTTCCTCGTCACCAAGGTCTTGCCGGAAAACGCGGCGCACAACGCTTCGCGCAAAGGCGTGCAAGCCGCCTGCGAGCGCAGCCTGAAGCGCCTCAAGACCGACCGCATCGATCTCTACCTGCTGCACTGGCGCGGCAGCGTGCCGTTCGGCGAAACCATAGCGGCTTTCTCGGCGCTGCAAAAGGCCGGCAAGATCCGCCATTTCGGCGTCAGCAACCTCGATCATTCCGACATGAAGGAGTGGTGCAAGGTGCGGGGCGGCGACGCAGTGGCCGCCAACCAGCTGCTCTACAACCTTGGCCGCCGCGGGATCGAGTGGGACCTGTTACCTTGGCTGCAGGGCAAGCGGGTGCCGGTCATGGCGTACTCGCCGATCGAGCAGGCGCGCCTTCTGGGCGACGCAAAGCTTGCCGGTTTCGCGCAGCGCAATGGCATGACGCCGTCGCAGGCGGCGCTGGCGTGGCTGCTGTCGAAGGAGGGTGTGATCGTGATTCCGAAAACCAGCCACCGCGAACGGCTGCGAGAGAATCTCGGCGCGCTTGCAATTGAATTGAATTCGAAACAGCTTGAAGAATTGGATCGCCTGTTTCCGCGACCGACGGGGCCGCAGCCCCTGGACATGCTTTGACAAAGTACTACGGCCGGTAGAGGTTCAACAGCTTGTCGTAGTCCGCGGGCACGTTGTAGACCTGCGCCGAGACGCGCGCCCAGAGGACGCCGTCCACTTGCATGAAGGGGACAACAACACGCCGCTTGGCGAGCAGTTCCGCCATGAGTTGGCGGGGATCGCGCCGCTGCAGGACATCCGGCAGGCGGATCGCTGCGAGCGAGCCGTGCAGCGCGGTGGGGGCGTCGAGCGGCATGCCCCAGGCTGCGGCGATGCGCTTGGCCTGTCCTGTCGCCAGATGGTGGTTGTATGCGCGTACTTTTGATGCATTCAGTTGTTTCATGAAGGCAATTCCGTCCGGAACGCTCAACCAGCCGGAAAAATCGCGCGTGCCGGTCCAGTCGAATTCAGCGGCATAGCCCTTGGCGTAGCCGTGCGAGATGACCGGCGGATGGATGCCGGCCTGGGCGCCGCGACGCGACCAGAGAAAGCCGCAGCCCTTGGGCGCGAACAGCCATTTGTGGCAGTTGCCCGCGTACCAGTCGACGCCCAGGGAAGGAATGTCCAGGGCGATCTGTCCCGGAGCGTGCGCGCCGTCCACGAGGACCCGCGCTCCGCATGCGCGCGCGGCCGCGGCGAGACGCTGCACCGGGAATATCAGGCCGGTGGGAGACGAGATGTGATCCAGGACGACAAGTTTCGTCCGGCGGCTCAACTTTTCGGCGATCGGGGAAAACAGCTCTTCAGGATTCTTGACCGGCAGCTCGATGTGTGCCTCGACGAGCTTCGCCCCGGTCCGCCTGCATACTTCGCGGATCGTCTGCCGCACCGCGTTGTAGGTGTGGGTGTTGGCGAGGATCTCGTCGCCGGGCCGGAATTCGAGCGACCGCAGGACGGCGTTCACGCCTGAGGTGGCGTTCTCGACGAACACGACGTCCTGCTCCCTTGCGTGCAGGAAGCGCGCGAGGTGTCCGGCGGCGGCGCGCAGCGCATCCGGCAGGACGTAGCGAAGGAAGCGGTCGGGATTCGCTTCCATGCGCGCCCGCCAGCGCGCTGCGGCAGCGAGCACGGTACGCGGCGTGGCGCCGAAGGAGCCGTGATTCAGGAAAGCGGTGCCGCGCTCGAGCAGGAATCGGCGGCGAAGTGGATTGCCGAACAGAAGCATTGCCGCAGTTTAGCCGTACCGGCAAGCAGATATGATTCGCGGCCATGATCTTAAGCAAAGAAGCGGTCCTGGAGCCTGCCGCCTGATGGAATACGTGCTGGTCCTCTCGGTCGGCCTGGTCGCGGGCACGATCGGCGGCATCGTCGGCTTTGGCTCGTCCATCATGCTGATGCCGGTGCTGATGATCGTCTTCGGCCCGCTGCAGGCGGTGCCGATCATGGCGATCGCGGCCATCCTCGCCAACCTGTCGCGCATCATCGTCTGGTGGCGCGACGTGAACTGGCACGCCTGCGCGGCCTACTCGGTGACCGCGGCGCCGTTCGCGGCCCTGGGCGCGGTGACGCTGCTGGTGTTGCCGGCGCGCATCATCGAGATGGCGCTGGGCCTGTTCTTCATCGCCATGATCCCGATCCGGCGCTGGATGGCGGCGCGCGAGATGAAGATCGGCCTGGCGCAGCTGGCGCTGATCGGCGTGCCGGTCGGCTATGTCACCGGCGTGGTGGTGTCGACCGGGCCGCTTACCGCGCCCATCTTCCTCGCCACCGGGCTGGTGAAGGGCGCGTTCCTGTCCACCGAGGCGGCAGCGTCGCTCGCGGTCTATCTCGCCAAGGCCGCGGTATTCCGCAGTTTCGGCGTGCTGCCCTGGGAAATCGCCTTGAAGGGCCTGATCGTCGGCGCCACGCTGATGGCTGGGGCCTTCATCGCCAAGGGCTTCGTGTTGAAGATGGACCCGCAGCGCTTCCGCCTGCTGATGGACGGCCTGATGCTTCTTTCCGGGCTCTCCCTGCTGGGCGCCGCATTCCTCTGAGTAAAATGAAACCATGAGCGCACCCATTCCGATCATCGGCCACGGCTACTTCTACGAGGACCTGCCGCGGGGGTTTCGTTTCCGCACCCATCGGCGCACCATCGCCGAATCGGACCTGGCGAATTTCATCAACCTCACCTGGCTGACCGAGGAACTGTTCGCCGTCGCGGATGATTCGCAGCGCGTGATCAAGGGCCGGCCGGTGCCGGGCGCGCTGGTCTACTCGTTCGCCGAAGGGCTGCTGCTGACCTCCATGCAGGACACCGGCCTCGCATTCCTGAATGCCACGCTGGACGTCAAGCGGCCCACTTTGGTGGGCGACACGATTTACGTCGAATGCGAGGTAGTTGAGGCGCGCCTGACCTCCAGGGGCGACCGCGGCCTGGTGCGCTTCGCCAACAAGGTGCTCAATCAGCGCGGCGAGACCGTGCTGGAATACAACCCGCTGCGCATGTTGAAGAGAAAACCATGATCGACCATATCGACCACGTCGTGCTGACGACGCGGGACCTGCCGGCCTGCCTGAGGTTCTACTCGGAAATCCTCGGCATGAGGCAGGAAAAGTTCCAGACGCCGACTGAGACGCGCCTGGCGCTCGAATTCGGCAACCAGAAAATCAACGTGCACGAATGGGGCAGGGAATTCACGCCGCGCGCGCACGTGGCCGCGCCCGGGACGCTCGACCTGTGTTTTATTTCTTCGGTTCCTCTTGAGGAAGTAATACAAAAACTGAATCAAAACGGCGTAAAAATAATCGAGGGCCCCGTCATGAAGACGGGCGCGACCGGCAAGATCCGCTCGGTCTACGTGCGCGATCCGGATCTCAATCTGGTCGAGATTTCAGTTCCGGCCTAGCTCGCCAGCAGGGCCGTAACGCCCTGGACGCGTAAGGCTTCGACCAGCGCGAAGGTGTGATCCCGGTCGCGCGTTTCGACCACGAATTCCACTTCCGGCGATTTGATCGAAGCGGTGCCGAACACGCGCTGGTGCTGCACTTCGACGATGTTGCCGCCGGCTTCGCCGATCATCGTCGTGACCTTCGCAAGGCTCCCCGCGACGTCGGGCATCACGACGCGCAGGCGCACCAGCTTGCCTTCGCGCACCAGGCCGCGCATCAGCACGGCCGAGAGCAGGCGCGAATCGATGTTGCCGCCGCAGATCGGGATGCCGACTCTCTTGCCGGTGAAGCGCGCGGGATGCTGGAGCAGCGCGGCGAGTCCGGCCGCGCCGGCGCCTTCGGCCACCGTCTTCTCGATTTCGATCAGCGCAACGACCGCGCGCTCGATGGTTTCTTCCTCGACGACAAGAATTTCAGTATTCAAGGAAGAAAGTATCGAAAATGGCAGCTCGCCAATGTCCCTGACTGCCATGCCTTCAGCGATTGTGTCGCCCCCGACCTGCACCGGGAGCTTGTTGAGCCGCTGGTACATGGCGCTGTAGTTCTTCGATTCGACGCCCAGTACCTCTACCTTGGGCTTGAGGGCCTTGGCCGCCACTGCCATGCCGGAAATCAGGCCGCCGCCGCCGACCGGCACCACCAGCACCTCCAGCTCGGGCATCTGCTCGAGCATCTCGAGCGCCACGGTGCCCTGGCCGGCGATGATCGCCGCGTCGTCGTAGGGATGGATGAAGATGAGACCTTCGCGCTTTTCCAGCTCGCGCGCATGGCGGGCGGCATCGGCAAGAGAGTCGCCTTCGAGTATCACCTCGGCGCCCAGCACCTGTGTGCTGCGCACCTTGTTGTTGGGCGTGCCGCGCGGCATCACGATCACCGAACGCAGGCCGAGACGCGTCGCATGGTGGGCGACACCCTGGGCGTGGTTGCCCGCGCTCATTGCGATCACGCCGCGCCGCCTTGCCTCCTGGTCCAGCGACAGCAGTTTGTTCAGCGCGCCGCGCTCCTTGAACGAGGCGGTGAACTGGAGGTTTTCGAACTTGAGCCAGACCTCGGCGCCAGTGAGGCGCGACAGGGTGCGGCTGTGCAGGCAGGGCGTGCGCTCCACGGCGCCGGCAATGCGCTGCGCCGCAGCGCGGGTATCGTCCAGGGTAACGGTCATGGCGCAGTCTAGCGTCGCTATAATCTTCGCATGAAAATTTTTCTGCTCGCCCTGTTGTTGTGCGCCGGCAGTGCCCACGCGCAGTACCCGAACAAGCCGGTGAAACTGGTGGTGCCGTTCACCCCCGGCACGGGCATCGACATCCTGGCCCGTGTCTTCGCGCAGAAGCTGCAGGAGCGGACCAGGAACCCGGTGGTGGTCGAGAATCGCCCGGGCGCCAGCGGCAACATCGGCACCGAGGCGGTCGCCAAGGCGCCCGCCGATGGCTATACGCTGCTCATGACCGCGACCACTATCGTGCAGAGCGCGGTGCTCAACAAATCCGTGCCCTACGATCCCAGGGCGATGACGCCCATCGGCCTCGCTGCAGTCGGCAACCTGTCGCTGGTGGCGCATCCGTCGGTGCCCGCGCGCTCGGTGGCGGAACTGGTCGCGCTCGCCAAGGCGCAGCCGGGCAAGCTGAATTACGCCTCGCCCGGCAACGCGACGCCGCACCACCTGGCGATGGAATTGTTCAAGCTGCATTTCGGCGTGGACCTGGTTCACGTGCCATACAAGGGAACCGCCGGCGCGGTAACCGATATCCTGGGCGGGCAGGTGCAGCTCATGTTCCTGCCGGTGCACGTCGCGCTGCCGCAGGTGCAGGCAGGCAAGCTGCGCATGCTCGCCTCCGGTGGCGCGCAGCGCTCGCCGGTGACGCCCGACGTCGGGTCGTTGGCGGAGGCGGGCATCCGAGACATCGACGTGGACATCTGGTACGCGCTGCTCGGCCCGGCCGGCCTGCCGCGCGAAGTGGTGGCGACCCTCAACGGCGAGCTCGTGGCGATACTCGGCGACGCGGACGTCCGCGCCGGGCTGCTCAAGCAGGGCCTGAGCCCGCGCACGGGCACGCCGGCCGAACTGGCGCGGCTGATCGAGGCCGACCTTGAACGCTGGGGCAAGGTCGTGCGCGAGGCGCGCATTTCGGCGGATTGAGGCGGCATGCACCCGGTGCTGATCGTTGGCGGCGGCATCGGCGGGCTGACGCTTGCGCTCTCCCTGCAGCAGGCCGGCATCGCCTGCCGCGTGTTCGAAGCCGCGCCGGAGATCAAACCGCTGGGCGTCGGCGTCAATCTGCTGCCGCACGGCATGCGCGAACTTACCGAGCTGGGATTGCAGGAAAGTCTCGCGCGCGTTGCGGTGGAGACGCGCGAACTGTGCTTCTACAACCGCTTCGGGCAATTCATCTTCAAGGAGCCGCGCGGCCGGCACGCGGGCTACGAATGGCCCCAGTTCTCGATCCACCGGGCCGGGCTGCACGAAATTCTGCTCGCGGAAACACGCCGCAGGCTGGGTGCGGACGCGGTGGTGCTGAACCGGAAGTGCGTATCTGTTTCGGAAAATGCCGAGGTGAGGTTCGCTGACGGCAGTTCCGCCTCCGGTAGTTGCGTCATTGGCTGCGACGGTATCCATTCCAGCGTGCGCAGGATGCTGTTCCCGGACGAAGGGCCGCCCGCCTACAAAGGCATCAACATGTGGCGCGGCGTGACCCGGATGAAGCCCTTCCTCAGCGGCGCGAGCATGGTGGTGGCAGGCTGGCTGGAAGTCGGGAAAATGGTGGTGTACCCGATCGGGAACGAGCTTGATGCCCAGGGGCGGCAACGCATCAACTGGGTGGCCGAGATCCAGTCGCCGCGCAACGTGATGCAGGACTGGAACCTGGACGGGAAAATCGAGGACTTCTACCCGACCTTCGAAAAATGGCGCTTCGACTGGCTCGATTGCGCGGCCCTGATCCGAGACGCCGAGCAGGTGCTGGAATACCCGATGGTGGATCGCGATCCGTTGCCGCACTGGACGAGGGGGCGGGTGACGCTGCTGGGGGATGCGGCGCATCCGATGTATCCGCGCGGCTCGAACGGGGCGGGGCAGGCCATTCTCGACGCAAGGACGCTGACCGGTTGCCTGAACAAGAACAGGAATGTGGCAGACGCCTTGAAGGAATACGAGCAACTGCGGCTGAAAGCGGTCAACGACCTGGTGCTCCTGAACCGCGCCAATCCGCCCGACGCCATCCTGCGCGAAGTGTGGCAAAGAAGCGGCGACAAGCCCTTCGCGCGCATCGAGGATGTCATCGGCAACGCGGAACTGGTGGCGATGTCGGAAAACTACAAGCGCGTCGCCGGTTTCGAGCGCGACAGCCTCGCGCGGCGCGCCTCGCTGGTGTGACATGACCTGGTCCATCATCGCGCGCGGTCCCGCCGGCGAATTCGGCATCGCGATCGCAAGCCGCTTCTTCGCCGTCGGCATGCTGTGCCCGCACGCGAGAAGCGGCGTCGGGGCGCTATCGACGCAGGCGCTGGTGAATCCCCATTACGGACCGAAGGGCCTGGACTTGCTGGGAAGTGGATTTGCTCCTCTTTCTGTTGTGGAAATGCTTTTGAACGAAGACGAAGGGCGAAACCACCGTCAAGTCCATATGATCGACGCGAGAGGGCGGGTCGCCGCCCATACGGGAAGCTCGTGCATCGACTGGTGCGGCCACGTTGCGGGCAAGGGATATTCCGTTGCCGGCAACATGCTCGCGGGGCCGCAGGTCATCGCGGCAACCGCGGCGAGCTATGAGAAGCATCACGCCATGAAATTCGCCGAACGCCTGATCGCGGCGCTCGCGGCGGGCGAGGCGGCCGGCGGCGACAAGCGCGGCAAGCAGGGCGCGGCACTGCGCGTTCACACCACCGAGGATTACCCGTTCCTCGACATCCGGGTCGACGACCACGAGGATCCGATCGTCGAACTGCAGCGCCTGTACGCGAAGAGCCTGGAACGCTTCCAGCCGTTTTCCACCTGCCTGCCGAGCAAGGCCAGGCCCGCCGGGATTACCGACCGCGCCGTGATCGAAGATACGGTGCAAAAATTCTCGAAGTAAGGAATCTCAGCACCCGTTTTTCCGTGGAAGGTGGCGAATTCCGCGCCGTGGACGGCGTGAGCTTTTCGCTGGCGGCCGGCCGCACGCTCGGCATCGTGGGCGAATCGGGCTGCGGCAAGAGCGTGACCGCGCTCTCCATCATGGGCCTGGTGCCGCGGCCGCAGGGCCGCATTGCGGGCGGCGAAATCCTGTTCGAGGGTCGCGACCTGCTCAAACTCGACGCGGCGCAGATGCGCGCGCTGCGCGGCGACCGCATCTCGATGATCTTCCAGGAGCCGATGAGCTCGCTCAACCCGGCATTCACCATCGGTGACCAGATTTCCGAGGTGCTTTTGCAGCACCGGGACATGAGCAAGGCGCAAGCAAGGGCCCGTGGCATCGAAATGCTTCACCGCGTGCGCATTCCCGAGCCGGAACGGCGCTACGACGATTTTCCGCACCGGCTCTCGGGCGGCATGCGCCAGCGCGTGATGATCGCGATGGCGCTGGCCTGCGAACCGAAGCTCCTGATCGCGGACGAACCGACCACGGCGCTGGATGTCACGATCCAGGCGCAGATCCTGGACCTGATGCGCGGCCTGCGCGAAGACACCGGCACCGCGATCATCCTGATCACGCACGACCTGGGCGTGATCGCCGAATTGGCGGACGACGTCGCGGTAATGTACGCGGGGCGTGTCGTCGAACACGCGAGCGTGGAGCGGCTGTTTGCCGAGCCGCAGCATCCCTACACCATCGGCTTGCTCGGATCGATTCCGCGGCTGCACCTGGAACAGGAGCGTCTCGCGGCGATCGAAGGCCAGGTGCCGGGGCAGTCGGCCTCGCGAGTTGGCTGCCGGTTCGAGCCGCGCTGCCCGTTCGCGGTCGCGCGCTGCCGCACGGACGATCCGGTGCTCGTGAACATGGCCCGAGGGCATGAAACGGCCTGCTGGCAGGCCCCTCTGTGAACCTGCTGCGAACGGAAAACCTGGTCAGGCATTTCGGCGCCGTGCGCGCGGTCGACGGCGTGAGCTTCGAAGTCGCCGCGGGCGAGACGCTGGCGCTGGTAGGCGAGTCGGGTTGCGGCAAATCAACCGCCGGGCGCCTGGTGCTGCGGTTGCTGGAGCCGACCGCGGGCAAGGTCTGGTTCGAGGGCGAGGACCTGTCCACGCTCGGCAGCGAAGCGCTGCGCGCGCGCCGCCGCGCAATGCAGATCATTTTCCAGGATCCCTACGGTTCGCTCAATCCGCGCATGACGGTGGGGCAGATGATCGAAGAGCCGTTGTTGTTGCATCGATTGCATTCGGGTAAAACCAGGGAAAGAGTAAAAGCACTTCTGGATCTCGTGGGGCTTGCGCCGGAGCACGCGCAGCGCTATCCGCATGAATTCTCGGGCGGCCAGCGCCAGCGCATCGGCATCGCGCGCGCGCTCGCGGTGGAGCCGAAACTGATCGTCTGCGACGAACCGGTGTCGGCGCTCGACGTTTCGATCCAGGCGCAGGTCATCAACCTGCTGCAGGATCTGCAGCGGCGCCTGGGCCTTGCCTACATCTTCATCGCCCACGACCTCGCGGTGGTGCGGCACATCGCCGCGCGCGTCGCCGTCATGTACCTGGGCAAGATCGTGGAGATCTCCGCCAAGCGCGCACTGTTCGAGCGCCCGCGCCATCCTTACACACAGGCGCTCCTGTCGGCGATCCCGGTTCCCGATCCGGGCGCCCAGAGGCAGCGCATCCTGCTGGAAGGCGATGTGCCCAGCCCGATCAATCCTCCTTCAGGCTGCCGCTTCCGTACCCGCTGCCTGCACGCCCAGGCGAGGTGCGCCGCCGAGGAGCCGGTGCTCGAAAATGGGGTGGCCTGCCATTTCTGGCGCGAAATCCCCGCGCCCGCCGAAAATGCGGTATTGATTGCGGTCAATGAGCGCCTGACGCGCCTTCAGGCAGCATTCCGACACTGAGGAGAACCCATGAAACTACGCCTAGCCCTTTGCCTGCTTTTCTTCGTAGCCACGGCACAAAGCCAGACCTTGAGGATAGGCCTGGCGGAGGATCCCGACATTCTCGACCCGTCCCTGGCGCGGACCTTCGTCGGCCGCATCGTTTTCAATTCGCTGTGCGACAAGCTGTTCGACCTGGACGAGAAGCTCGCCATCGTTCCGCAGCTCGCGACCGGCTATGAATGGTCCGCGGACCAGAAGGCGCTGATCATCAAGCTGCGCTCCGGCGTGACCTTCCACGACGGCGAGAAATTCGACGGCGCGGCTGTCAAGTACAACATCGAGCGTCACAAGAGCATCGCAGGCTCGAACCGGCGCGGTGAACTTGCCCCGGTGACGAGCGTCGACGTGGTCGACGCGCAGACGGTGCGGCTCAATCTTGCAGCGCCGTTCGCGCCGCTGCTCGCCGTGCTTACCGACCGCGCCGGCATGATGGTTTCGCCCAAGGCCGCGACCGCCGCAGGCGAGAAGTTCGGCGCCGCACCGGTATGCTCCGGGCCTTTCCGCTTCGTCGAGCGCGTGGCGCAGGACCGCATCGTGGTCGAGCGTTTCGCCGGCTACTGGAACAAGGGCGCAATCAACTTCGAGCGCATCGTCTATACGCCCATCATCGACGCCACGGTGCGCCTCGCCAACCTGCGCTCGGGCCAGCTCGATTTCATCGAGCGCATGGCGCCCTCGGACGTGCCGGGGCTGAAGAGCGACAACCGCTTCAAGATCGCGAAGATCGTCGAAATCGGCTACCAGGGCATCACTATCAACATCGGCAAGAGCGACCAGGCGCAGAAGAACCCGCTCGGGCGCGACGCCCGGGTGCGCGAGGCCTTCGAGCTGTCGCTCGATCGCAACGCCATCGTGCAGGTGGCGATGGACGGCGAGGCGGAGATCGGCAACCAGTGGGTGGCGCCCAACAATTCCTGGTACGCGAAGAACGTGCCGATCCCGAAGCGCGATGTCGCCCGGGCGAAAGCGCTGCTTGCCGCGGCCGGGGTGCCGAACCCCAGCTTCACGCTGATGACGCCGACCACCTCGGACGCGCAACGAATCGCGCAGGTGGTGCAGGCGATGGCGAAGGAGGCGGGGTTCGACGTCAAGATCCAGTCGACCGAGTTCGCGACCTCGCTCAATCTTGCCGACAAGGGGCAGTACGACGCCTACATGCTCGCCTGGAGCGGCCGCGCCGATCCGGACGGCAACCTGTTCAGCTTCCACGCCTGCAAGCAGCCGCTCAATTACGCCGGCTTCTGCAAGCCCGAGACCGACGACCTGATCAACCGTTCGCGTTCGACCAACGACCCGGCGGCGCGGCGCAAGCTGTTCGAGCAGATCGCCGATACGATCGGCAAGGAGCGGCCGGTGGTGTATCTGTTCCATCGCCACTGGCTGTGGGCGCATAGCGCGAAGCTGACCGGACTGCGCGCGGTCCCCGACGGCCTGGTCAGAGTGCAGGGCTTGAAGATGAACTAGATGGGCAAGTACCTCGCGCGGCGCCTGGCGAGCATCCTGCCGACGCTGTTCTTCGTCACCATTCTGATCTTCGGGCTGCAGCAGCTGCTGCCCGGGGATCCCGCGATAGTCCTCGCGGGCGAGGATCAGGATCCCACCGTTATTGCGTACCTGCGCGAGAAGCTGCACCTGGACGAGCCGTTTCCGGTGCGCTACGCCTACTGGCTGGGCGGCGTGGTGCGGGGCGACCTGGGCGATTCGCTGCGCATCCAGAAGCCGGTGACCGAACTGATCCTGGAAAAACTGCCGGTCACGCTCCAGCTCGCCGCGATGGCGATGCTGATCGCGCTCGCCATAGGGATAACCGCGGGCATCGTCTCAGCCGTCCTGAAAGGGTCCGCCTGGGACTACGCCGCCAACGTGTTCGCGCTCTGGGGGCTGTCGACGCCGAATTTCTGGCTCGGGATCATGCTGATACTGCTTTTCTCCGTGCAGCTGGGCTGGCTGCCCGCGTCGGGTTACGTCAGCCCGTTCGAGGATCTGAAAGCGAACCTCGCTTCGATGGTGATGCCGGCGTTCGTGCTCGGCAACGCCATCGCCGCCGTGCTGATGCGCCACACGCGCAGCGCAATGTTGCAGGTTCTGAATTCAGACTATGTAAGAACAGCAAGGGCAAAAGGCCTCGATGAGCACGTGGTGGTGCTCAAGCATGCGCTCAGGAACGCATTGATCCCGATCATCACGCTGGGCGCGCTGGAGTTCGGCACCCTGCTCTCGGGCGCCGTGCTCACCGAGCAGGTGTTCAGCATCCCGGGCTTCGGCAAGCTGATCGTCGACGCGGTGTTCAACCGCGACTACGCGGTGGTGCAGGGCGTGGTGCTGTTCACCGCGACCGCGTACATCACGCTCAACCTGCTCGCGGACCTGGGGTATTTCGTCGTGAATCCGAGGATGAGGGGTTAGTTCGTGAATGCTCTTCGCCGCCTCGCGCGCCGCAGGGGCGCCATGCTCGGACTCGCCTTCGTCGCATTTTTCATCCTGCTGGCGCTGTTCGCGCCCTGGATCGCGCCGCACGATCCGCTTGCGACCAGCTGGAGCGCGATCCGCAAGGCGCCGAGCCTGGGCTACTGGTTCGGCACGGATGAAATCGGGCGCGATGTGCTTTCCCGCGTCGTCTGGGGCGCGCGCGCCTCGCTGCTGGCAGGCGTGGTTTCAGTGTGCATTTCCATCGCCCTGGGCCTGCCAATCGGCATGCTGGCGGGCTACCTCGGCGGCTGGACCGACGCGCTGATCTCGCGCGCGACCGATGCGATGCTGGCCTGCCCGTTCCTGATTCTCGCCATCGCGCTCGCCGC
>JBDTRO010000302.1:0-2538 GCA_039931635.1 Betaproteobacteria bacterium
CGGCCCCATCATCCCGCCCATCATTCCGCTCATCATTCCGCTCATCATTCCGCTCATCATGTTGTCCATGCCGGAGAAAGCCTGGCTGACGAGCGCGATTTCCGCACCGTCGCGGCGCGCGCCGAAGTCTTCGAGCAGCTCGGCGCGCTCGAAGGGGAAAAGGGTCAGGTACGGTAGTTCCTGGATGCCTTCGGCGCGGCTGAACAGACCGCCGTCGGAAGCGATGACGCGAAGTGGCCGGCCGTCGGACCAGGCGAGCTTGTAGATGCGCGCATTCGATACATTGGCGATGCGCAACCGGTAGGTGCGTGGCGCCACCTTGAACGACGCGTCGTCGATACCGTTCACCAGCACCCGATCTCCCAGCACGCCGGTCATCTCGTCCATCATCGTGCGCTTGAAAATGAGCTGGTTGTCATCGCGGAAGCGCCGGTCCTGGAGCACGAGCGGCAACTCGTGGTCGGGTCCGGGCAGGCCCATGTCACGTTCGGCCGGCTCGCGAACGATCAGCAAGCCCGTGAGGCCACCGTAGGTCTGCCGCCCGGTGATGCGGTGCGGATGCGGGTGATAGAGGTAGGTTCCCGCGGGATTGCGTACGGTGAATTCGACCGCGTAGCCCGCACCTGCGGCCACCGCCTGATGCGGATGCCCATCGGCAAAATCCGGCACGATCATGCCGTGCCAATGGATCACCGTCGGCTCGACGGTCCGATTCACCACCTCGATGCGGACGCGCTCGCCACGAAGCAGTTCGAGGGTCGGACCGAGGTTGCCCGGCGCAGGCGAAAGCGCGGCGCGGCGTCCGCGCAGCACTTCGCCCGAATACCGCAGCCCGCGCGTTGTGGCGCCGGCGCGCATCGCCATCGTGGCCGGCGCCGCAACCAGCTTCAGAACCAGATCCGCAGCTTCGGCGTCGTACGCCGCACGCAGTACCGAGGGAACCGCGAGCAAGCTGCCCCCGGCGGCAGCGGCTTTCAGAACACCGCGTCGCGTCCAGAGTTCGCTCATGACCGTGCCCGCTCCAGGTAACCCTGAATCAACCGCACTGCTTGTTCGCTGTCCCATTGCGCCGGGCCGGTCAGGCGGCCAAGTTCGCGGCCTTCGCGGTCGATGAGCAGCGTCGTCGGAACACCGACGACGCCGAGGCTGCCGAACGCTCGCGCCGCAGGATCGACGTAGGTCGCCAGCGCGCGGACGCCGAGCTCGCCGTAGAAGCGCTTCACGGCGGCGGCGCCGCCTGCGTCGATCGACAGCGCCACCACTTCGAACCCGGGTCCGCCGAGCTTCTGCTGCAGCCGGTCGAGCGAGGGCATTTCCTCGCGGCAGGGCGCGCACCAGGTCGCCCAGACATTGAGCAGCACGGTCTTGCCGCGGAATTCCGCCAGCGTCCGCTTGCGCCCTCCTCCGTCTTCGAAAGCGATGTCTGGCAATGCGCGTGGCACCGCATGAGTGCGAAACACGAACGCACCCTCCGGCGCCTGAGAGGCGTCCGTCTCCGGCCCGCCATCGCCGGATGCATGCATGGACAGGTAGGCGCCGACTCCGCTCACCGTCAACCCGAGCGCGCCAACGATGGCCCACGCGACGCGCGCCGCCGTCCACGCCGGCCGCCGCAGAACTGGTTCGCTTGCGCGCCCGGGATCGCTCATTGGCGCAACCTCGCGATCAGCGGCCGCAAAGTCTGCTCCAGAAATGCGGGCGTAACGGCCCCGATATGCTTGTATGCGATGCGACCTTCCCGGTCGATCACGAAAGTTTCCGGAACGCCGTACACGCCCCAGTCGATCGCGACGCGTCCGTCGATGTCCGCGCCGGTGCGGGAATACGGATCGCCCAGATCGTCCAGCCACTTCCGCGCGTCCTCGGGCCGGTCCTTGTAATTGAGACCGTGGATCGGCAGCAGTCCTTCGCGCCGCATTTGCATGAACAACGGGTGCTCCTCCTTGCAGGCGACGCACCAGGAGGCGAAGACATTGACAATCGATGCTTCACCCTTCAGATCGGCAGTCGCAAGGCCGAGCGTCCGGCCCTCGACGGCCGGCAGTGCGAACCGCGGTACCGGCTTGCCGATGAGCGGCGAGGGAATCTCCCTTGGATTGAGCGTAAGACCGAGCGCCAGAAATATGACGACCGCCGCAAACAGCAGCAACGGCACCAGGAAAACGGCGGCATTCCCTTTTTTCGCGAATCGAAGCGCCATTATTCAGGCCACCCGGCCGCGAAAAGTGCAGCAATGACGAAGTCCGGCGCCAAATGCCATTGCCGGGTCATCGGTGGCCGCCATGGCTCCCGGCTGGCGCCAGCTCGATGGTCTGCCCGGCCGGAAGCGCCACCTCGTCGAGCCGGCGCATGCGCATGATGTCGTTCGTCATTGTCATCTGATGAATCTCGGCGGAGGACGAGGCATCGGTTTCAATCTTGACGAGGGCTGCGTCCCGGTCGCTGCGCAGTTGCATATAGGCTGCACCGACCGCTTGTCCGGGCACCGTCGGCTGCACGCGCTCGCCGGACACGTGCACGATCTCTCCACCGGTAGCC
>JBDTRO010000303.1:0-8004 GCA_039931635.1 Betaproteobacteria bacterium
CGCGAAGCGATAGGTGCCTGGCTTCGCCTGGCGCAGCGCGAACTCCTCCGGCCCGTAACCGCCCATGTAGTTGACCGGGATCCGCCCGCCCTGGTAGGTCGGCCCGCCAGAAGGCACGGCAATCTGGCCATTCGGATCCTCGACCCGCAGATCGAGATTGGACTGATCGGCATTCCAGGCCAGCACCACCCGCAAGTCCACGGGCAGATTCTTCAGCAGGCGCGGGTCGATCCGGACGGTGTCCACGCCGTCGGGCGCCGACGCGATCAGGGCATTCATCTCGACTGCTGCGATCAGGCCTACATCCGGAAAGCGGCGGTCCCAGGAACGGGTCACCACTTCATACAACAGGTCCACCGCGTGCTGGACCTTGCCCTCGCGGCCCAGCGCCAGGGCGAGATCGCGCCAGGACTGCGGCTCTTCGGGCGCCAGTTCGTGCACGCGCTCGAAGATCGGCGTCGCCAGTGCCCATTGACCGGCCTGCATCAGCCGGTAGGCGAGCAGGCGCAGCAGCTGCCGATTCTCCAGGTCCATTTCGGCGAGGTTCGACAAAACGCGCGTCGCGAGCTCCGTCAGGCCTCGCTCATAGAGATGATCGGCTACGGCCAGGTAGAAACCGGCGTCCGCGGCGTGGCCGGGACGCTCATCAAGGTAGATGCGATAGAGCTTGTCGGTCCCGGCGTTGCGGAAGCGGGCCATGTACGGCGCGTCCACCGTCGGCGCGTAGGCGCGCAGGATTCCCAGCTCGCGCTTGGCGACCGAATCCGCGGCGATGTCCGCTCTATCCTTCGCCACCATGGACTTGACCGAAGGCGTAAGCGCTGCGGGCGCCTGTCTTGAAGCGAGTTCTTCCGCCATCGCCGCCGCAGGAGCACGCCGTCCGGACGCCGCCCCCTGCACGGCGTCAATTTCCAGGTGCCGGCGGCTGCGATCCTCCACGGGAGCAGGCATCGGGCCTTTCGGAAACTCGCGCTTCCACCATTCCTCCCGCTCGCGATACAGGCTCACGATGCGCTCGAGCTGCTGGGCCGCATCGGGCTGGCGTGGCCGCCCTTGCCCCTGCGCGACCAGCCGCGCGTACTCTGCGCGCAGTTCTTCCGGCGGCTCGACGCCGAAGCGCGCGTAGTCCTGCACGAACTCGAGCACGATCAGCGAGGTATTGCGCGTCACGAGGCCAAAGCTGCTGCCCAGGCGCTCGATTTCCAACTTATGCACCGCAGGCTCTGCTTCCAGCACTGCAATGCGCATCCTGGCGAAGGTCACCGCGGCAAGCATGCTCTTCGGGTTTCTGCTGGAAATCTTCAGGCGCAGCTCACGCTGGCGGCCGCCCGGCGCGCCCAGCATGACGTGCAGCCTGCCTTCCGGCCCGACGAGTTCTCCGGCGACAAGAAAGCGGCCGTCTTGCGCATACGGCGACTCGGAAACGATCTGCGCCAGGCCTTCGCCGGAGAGCGCCGTGATGCGCTCTTCCGACAGCAAGAGCTTGTCGGCAGCTGCCCTTGGCGTATCCGAGGTCAGATCGACGAACCGCCCGCCGCTGCCGTGCGCCGCGCGCGCCAGCCAGCGTGCATCGGCGCGCACGGCCGACGTCACCGCATGCAGCGGCACCTGCATCGCAGGAAGCTCCGGACGGCCGAAATTCAGCAGGCCGTCCGAGAACAGCAGATTCTCTTCGGCCCAGGGTTCCGATGGCACGTCGTCCAGACGCGTGCCGCCGTCATAGACGGTCGCCTCCAGCGCCGCGCGCAGCGCCGGCCACTCCCCCTTCGAGATGCGGAATACGCCGGCCACCTCCGCACGGTCGCGCAGGCGCACCAACCGCACATCGGCTTCCCGAACAGCGCGGAAATAGGCGTCGAGCAACGTGATCTCTTTTGCATGGTCGCGCTCGGCGCCCGATGCCGAACTGTCCCACAGCAACTGAATTCTGGACGGCAGCGGGCGCGGCGCAACGCGAGCTGCCGCAGGCAGCTCGGCGACGAACCAGGTCCGGCCCGCCCGCTCCTGCACGAAGGAACGCGCGTCGGCTGCCGCCTGCAGGCGCAGCGCGATCATGTCGCCGCCGCGGAAATCCTTCTTCGCAACATCGCTCACCAGGCCGTCGCCCTTGCGCACGAAATCCACCAGGCCTGCGGGCCCGGCGATCAGGCGCGGCGCGGCGGCCGCGTCGTTCACCGCGATGCGCAGGGAAAATTCGCCGATTGCCGACGGATACGCCACCGGCAGCCGCCAGGCCTGCGCGCCGCCCTGCACAGGCAGCGACTCGATGTAGCGGATGCGCACGAAGCGCGAGCGCTGCGCGAACAGCGGGTAGACGCGCAGCTTGTAGTTGTTGCCCTGGGTCACGGACAGCAGCCCTGGATCCACGCCCCGGCGCACGATCTCCTCGAATATTTCCTGGCCGCGCGCCTTCTCGACCGGCACGGCGTCGCGCAGTTTGCCGTTGATGTCGAGCGCGAAGCCGATCACCTCCTGGCCTGCGAGCAGCGGGAACTGCAGCTCGCCCTCGAGCACCCGCCGGTTCGGGTTATGGAACTCCATCTCCACCGTGGTCTGCGCGATGCCGCCGCTGATTTCGGTGTCGACGCGGACCTTGCGCAGTTCGACCGGCTGGTCGCCGCTTTGCTGCGGCACCACCAGCACCGGCGGACGCGGGCTCAAGGCGCCGGCGTCCAGCAGCCAGGCGGTTGCCAGCAGGCAGGCAAGAAAACGGGCGATGCGGTGCGACATGGCGGTTCCCTTCAATAAGCGACAACCGGTTGGCTGCCTCCCCCTATTGAACGGACCGCAACCAGGAAAGGGTTAAGCGACTGCGCGCGACTCCCGGCGGGCAAGCCACAGGGTGCTGGCGAGGATGACCACGCCGCCCACCAGGGTCCAGCCGGCCGGCAGGGTGCCGAACATGAAGAAGCCGAGAATCGCAGCCCATACCAGTTCGAGGAATTTCACCGACTGCACGGCGGAAATGTCGGCGACCCGGAACGAGCGGTTCATGCAGTAATGCCCACCGGCGCCCAGGAAGCCGCACAGGAGCAGCAGAAACCATTCGCGGGGCGATGGCGCAACCCAGCCGCCTATCGCGAAAGGCAGCAGCAGCAAGGTGACAAGCAAATGCTGCCAGAGCACCATGATGTCGGTTCGGTCATGCCGCGTCAGCACCTTCGCGACCAGGAAAGAACCGGCGAATACGGGTCCCGAAGCCAGCATCAGCAGCATCCCCACCGACACACCCGAAAAGTGGCCGGCGTCGAAGGGGTGCACCACCAGGAGCACGCCAGTGAATCCGACCAGCACCGCCGCCCAGCGCGCTCCGGTCATGCGTTCGTTCAGGACCAGCACGGCCCCAAGGCAAATGAAGATCGGCGTGCTGAATCCGATCGCGGTGATCTCGGTGATCGACACCATCGGCAGGGCCGCGAACCAGAGCAGCATCCCGACGGCGTGCAAAAAACCGCGCAGCAGCTGCAGCTTCGGCGCTTTCGGCCACAATTCACGCACGCCAAAACGCAGCGCGGGAACGACGATGACCACCGATCCCATCACATAGCGCAGGAATCCGACCAGCCAGGGTTCGAGTCCCTCCGCCAGCAATTTCATGGTGGAGTTCAGCAGCGTGAACAGCACGCCGGTGACCACCATCCAGAGCATGCCGCGGACAGTCGGCGTGAGGTTCATCCGCTCATCTTTCCGCGGTCACGACAAGGATGCCGGCGGCGACCCCGAGCGCGCCCAGGGCCTGCACCAGGCTCACCGTCTCCCCCAGCGCAGCCCAGCCGATCAGCACCCCGAAGACGGGCGACAGGAACACGAACACGTTCACCCGGCTCGCGGAATAGGTACGCGTCAGCCAGACCACCAGCACGAAGCCGAAACAGGCGGCCAGCACGCCGAGGTACAGGACGCTGGCTACGGCAGACGCGGTGAAGTGCCACGCGTCAGCCGGCTCGAGCAGCAGCGTCAGCAACCCGTATACCGGGATGGCGCCGGCGGAGGTCCAGAAGATCACCGACACGGCGCTGATATCGCCCGGCATCCGCTTGTTCAGGATGATCGCCCCGGTCCAGCCCAGGGCAGCCACCAGGACCAGCAAATCACCCAGCAGGGATCCACCCGAAGTACCCCGCTCGGCCAGCACCAGTGCAACACCGATGAACGCCACCGCGGTCCCCAGCCAGCGTGTCCGTGTCAGGCGCTCCGAGGGCACCAGCAGCGGTAGCAGAAGGAGCGTGAAAAAGGGCTGCATGTTGAAGAGGATGGCCACCCGCCCCGCGCTCGTCATCATGAGCGCCGTGAACAACAGCGATTGCGTCAGGACGTAAAGGCCGGTCTGCGCGGCAAGGTATCCGGTCGAGCTGCGCTGCGGCTTAAGGGGCAGTCCGGCGACATGCGCGTACAGGCCCAGTGCAAGGACCGTGACGGCCATTCGCACCAGCAGCAGGCCGAACACCGGCAGGTCCTGCAGCGCGAACTTTCCGGCGGTGTAGGAGCCTCCGAGGACTGCCATCGCAAGTACGGCGAGGCCGATCGCGCGCGCATCGAGGCGCTCGCGGACCGGCGTCAAATGTTCAGAGCGACCTGAGGACGCGCGCTCAAATATTGAGCGCGCGTTTGTCAACAGCGAGTGCCGCATCCTTCAACGCCTCGGAGAGCGAGGGGTGGGCGTGGCAGATCATGCCGATGTCTTCGGCCGAGCCGCGGAACTCCATGGCCACAACCGCCTCCGAAATGAGTTCGGAGGCCATCGGGCCGATGATGTGGACACCGAGGATTGCATCGGTCTTCGCATCGGCAATGAACTTCACCAGGCCGCCGGTATCGCCCAGCGCGCGGGCGCGCGCATTGGCAGAGAACGGAAACGACCCGGTCTTGTATTCAACACCCTCGGCCTTCAGCTGCTGCTCGGTCTTGCCGACCCACGCGATTTCGGGCGCGGTGTAGATCACCCAGGGAATGGTGTTGAAGTTGACGTGCGGCTTCTGGCCGGCGATGCGCTCGGCCACCGCCACGCCCTCCTCCTCCGCCTTGTGCGCGAGCATCGGGCCGCGCACCACGTCGCCGATCGCCCAAACGCCCGGCACGCCGGTGCGGCAGTTCTCGTCCACGACGATGAAACCGCGCTCCAGCTTCAGGCCTGCCGCCTCAGCGTTCAGGCCGTTTGTATTCGCTGTCCTGCCAATGGAAACGATGAGGCGGTCAATTTCAAGCGTCCTTGCCGTTCCGTCGGCCGCCTTGTATTCGATCGTTACGCCTTTCTTTTCTTTTTTTACTGCATTTATGGCAACACCAAATTCAAATTTCAACCCCTGCTTCAGGAAGATCTTCGATGCTTCCTTTGCGATCGACTCGTCTGCCGCCCCGAGAAACGTCGGCAGCGCCTCGAGAATCGTCACTTCCGAACCGAGGCGGCGCCAGACGCTGCCCATCTCCAGGCCGATCACGCCGGCACCGATGACGCCGAGACGCTTCGGCACGTCGGCAATCGCGAGCGCGCCGGTATTGCTCAGGATCAATTTCTCGTCGAAATCGGCCCCCGGCAGCGACCTCGGGTTCGAGCCGGTGGCGATGATGACGTTTTTTGCGCCCAGAGTCTCGTCGCCCACGACGATATCTGTGGCGCTCTTGAAGCTACCTCTGCCATGGAAGAACGTGACCTTGTTCTTCTTGAACAGGTAGGCGATGCCGTCGTTATTCTGCTTTACGACCTTGTCCTTGCGCCCGAGCATCGTCTTCAGGTCGAGTTCCAGGCCCTTCACCTTCACACCGTGATCCGCGAAATGACGGCCGGCCTGCTCGTAGTTCTCCGATGACTGCAGCAGCGCCTTGGACGGGATGCAGCCGACGTTGGTACAGGTACCGCCCAGGGCCGGCTTGCCGTCCGCGGTTTTCGCTTCGTCGATGCAGGCGACCGACAGGCCAAGTTGCGCGGCGCGGATCGCGGCGATGTAGCCGCCCGGCCCGCCGCCTATGACGACGACGTCGAAGGACTTCATATATCGAGGATCAACCGCGCGGGATCTTCAAGCGCTTCCTTGATCGCGACCAGGAACAGCACGGCTTCCCTGCCGTCGATGATGCGGTGGTCGTAGGACACCGCGAAGTAGTTCATCGGCCGCACCACCACCTGCCCGCTCTCGACCACGGCGCGCTCCTTGGTGGCATGGATGCCGAGGATCGCTGATTGCGGCGGGTTGATGATCGGCGTCGAAAGCATCGAACCGAAGGTGCCGCCATTGGAAATCGAGAACGTGCCCCCGGTGAGGTCTTCCAGCGAGAGCTTGCCGTCCTGCGCCTTCTTGCCGAATTCGGCGATTTTCTTTTCGATCGCGGCGAACGAAAGCTGATCCGCGTCGCGCAGGATCGGCACCACCAGGCCGCGCGGACTGCCGACCGCGACGCCGACGTCGAAGTAGCCGTGGTAGACGATGTCGGACCCGTCCACCGACGCGTTCACGACCGGATATTTCTTCAGGCCATGCACCACGGCCTTGACGAAAAACGACATGAAGCCGAGCTTGGTGCCGTGCTCCTTCTCGAAGCGCTCCTGGTAGCGCTTGCGCATCTCGATCACGGGCTGCATGTTCACTTCGTTGAAGGTCGTCAGGATCGCGGCGGTCGCCTGCGACTGCAGCAGGCGCTCGGCGATCCGCTGGCGCAGCCGCGACATCGCCACGCGCTGCTCCGGCCGGCCGGACAGGAGTTTGTCGACATTGACCGCTGCGGGCGGTTGCTGAAGCGTTGCTTTTTGAATGGAAGGTTTTTCAGGTTGCGAGAGAACATCTCCCTTGGTCACGCGTCCATCCCGGCCCGTGCCTTGAATCTGCGAAGTATCAACGCCCTTCTCCGCCGCGATTTTCTGTGCCGCAGGCATGACTGCCGGGGCAGCAGGGGCGGGTTTCGCCTGCTCTTCCCTGACCTCTTCCTTCTTTGCGGCAACCGCGGAAGCCTTGCCCTCCGTATCGATCGTCGCGATTACTTCGCCGGCCACGACGATGCTCTTGTCGCCCTTCTTGACGCTCACCAGCACGCCGTCGGCCGGCGCGGGCAGCTCGAGCACGACCTTGTCGGTTTCGATGTCGATCAGGTTTTCGTCGCGTTTCACCGCCTCGCCCTGCTTCTTGTGCCAGGCGAGCAGCGTGGCCTCGGCGACCGATTCCGAGAGCTGCGGGACTTTGACTTCAATCAGCATTTTTCTCTTTCTTCCTTCTCTTCCGGCCCAGGCCCTGGACCGGCATCACGAGATTGTCCGTCAACGGCGCGAACGCCGCCTGCACCAGTTCCTTCTGCTGTTCGTTATGCAGCGACAGGTAGCCCGCCGCCGGCGAGGCCGAAGACCGGCGCATCGCGTAGCCCAGTACCTGGTCCGGGCGCATGTGGCGCAATACGTAATGCTGCAGGCGGTGCCAGGCACCCTGGTTGCCCGGTTCTTCCTGGCACCAGATGACTTCCTTCGCGTTGGCATAGCGGTCGACCTGCGCCTGGAATTCGTCGTGCGGAAACGGATAAAGCTGCGCGATGCGCACGATGGCGACATCCTTGGCGTCCTTTTCCTTGCGCGCGGTCATCAGGTCGAAGAACACCTTGCCGCTGCACAGGACGACGCGCTTCACCTTGTCGGGCCTGATGGTTTCATCCCAGTCGCCGTTGACCGCCCTGAATTTGCTTTCGGCGAACTCCGGCAGCGGCGACACCGATTCCTTGTGGCGCAGCAGGCTCTTGGGTGTGAAGATGACGAGCGGCTTGCGGTACGGCCTGATCATCTGCCGGCGCAGCAGGAAGAACATCTGCACCGGCGTCGCCGGGATGCAGACCTGGATGTTGTAGTCGGCGCACAGCTGCAGGAAGCGCTCCGGGCGCCCCGACGAATGCTCCGGGCCCTGCCCTTCGTAGCCGTGCGGCAGCATCATCACCATGCCGCAGATGCGGCCCCATTTCACTTCGCCCGCGGCGATGAACTGGTCGATCACCACCTGCGCGCCGTTGACGAAATCGCCGAACTGCGCCTCC
>JBDTRO010000304.1:0-2682 GCA_039931635.1 Betaproteobacteria bacterium
GAGCGCATGAGTGCGCTTGCGCCGCTGGAGAAAGCGCAGCTGTTGGAGGGATTTGCGGTCGCGATCGCAGCCGACGGCGACGTGAAGCTGATGGAGCACGAGCTGCTGCGCGCGGTGGCCTGCGTACTGGAGTGCCCGATGCCGCCTTCGGTGGCCACACTGGATCCCCGCTTGCTGCGAAAATAGCGCGGGGGAGCGACAACAGGCATGGCCAGTTTTTTCGAGAACCAGCACCTCGCACGGCGCAACACCAAGGTCCTGGTGCTGCTCTACGCGCTCGCGGTGGGCGGCGTAATCGTCGCGGTTGACCTGGTGCTGGCCGGCATCTATGCCTACAACATCGAATGGCAGCATGCCGGGCGCGAGCTGACGTTGATGATGCGCCTGCGCATGGTGCCCAAATCGCTCTACCTGTGGGGCGCCTGCGGCACCGGCCTTGTGATCCTCGCGGTCAGCATCTGGCACATCCTGAAACTCTCAAGCGGCGGCAAGGCGGTCGCGGAGATGGTGGGCGCGCGCCGCGTCGCTTCCGATACGCGCGATCCGCTCGAACGCCGCCTCGTCAACGTGGTGGAGGAAATGTCGATCGCCTCGGGGGTGCGCGTGCCGGCGATCTACATCATGGACGGCGAGGCGGGCATCAACGCCTTCGCCGCGGGCTACGACGTCTCAGATTCGGTGGTCGCGGTGACGCGCGGCACGCTGGAGGCGCTCAACCGCGGCGAGCTGCAGGGCGTGGTGGCGCACGAGTTCAGCCACATCCTGCACGGCGACATGCGGCTCAACATCCGCATGATCGGCATCCTCGCGGGCATCGTGTTCATCGGCTCGATCGGCGAATTCATCTTGCGCAGCCAGCGCGGCGGCGGCGACAGCAAGGGGGCCGCGCCGCTCATCATCGGCGGCGTGGCGTTGCTGCTGATCGGCTACATCGGGCTTTTCTTCGCGCGCCTCATCAAGGCTGCCGTGTCGCGCCAGCGCGAATTCCTCGCCGACGCCTCGAGCGTGCAGTTCACGCGCAACCCGGACGGCATCGCCGGGGCGCTGGACCAGATCGGCGTCTCGTCGGCGGGCGCGCTGATCGCCAACCGTCATGCCGAGGATCTGTCGCACATGTTCTTCGGCCAGGGCATCCAGGTGAGGCTCTCCGGCCTGTTCGACACCCATCCGCCGCTGGCCGAGCGCATCGCGCGGGTGCACGGGCATTTCGACCGCTCGAGCTACCGGAAGACCAGGGCGGCAGTTGCTGTTGCCGCCGATGATGAAGAAAAAGATCTTCAGGGAGATGGCAAGCGAAAAACCGCTGCCGCTGCAGTGCTTGCCGCTGCCTCCACCGCCGGCAGGCGCGGCGTCGACGTAGGCATGCAATGGGGGCGCTCAGCGGGCCAGAGCTCGAACCTGGTCGGCTCGATGGACGGCGCCAAGGTGGACTATGCGGCGCGGCTGCTGCGGGCATTGCCCGCCGGCTTGCGCGAAAAGCTGCGCGATCCGGACGGCGCGCGCGCGGCGATGGTGGCGCTGCTGTTCGCGCCCAAGGACGACGTGATGTTGACGCAGGTCGATGCGCTGAAGGCGGCGGGCCTCGCGACGCTCGCCGACCAGGCGCGCGCGATCGCTCCGCTGACGCAGCGCCTGGGCGCGGCCTTTCACCTGTCCGTCGTCGATCTCGCGTTGCCGGCGATCAAGGCGGCGCCGGCGCAGGCGCGAGAAGAACTGGTCACGGCGCTGCAGGCGGTGATTCACGCGGACCGGCGCGTGTCGTTGCACGAATTCGTGGTCCTCACGCTGGTGCGCAGCCAGCTCGCGCCGCGCGGCAAGCCTGGCGCGATGGGCAGCCGGAAGATTACCGACCTGAAGGACGCGGCCGAAATCCTGCTTTCGCTGGTGGCGCACGCCGGCACGCGCCGGGACGCCACCGGCAAGCGCGGCGAGGAACTGCAGGCGGCGGTGCGCGCGGGAGCGAAGGAGATGGGGCTGCCCGAATCGCCCGCGGTCTCGGCGCTGACGCTGGAGACGGCTGCCGAGGCGCTCGAAATGCTGAAGGGCCTGGCGCCGTTGCAGAAGGCGGTCCTGATCAAGGGTCTGTTCGCCGCGGTTTGCGCGGACGGGGTGATCCGCGTGATGGAAGCCGAATTGATGCGGCTAGTGGGCGCGGTGCTGGATTGCCCGCTGCCGCCGCTGCTCGAGTCGGTCGACCCGGCTACGCTGGCGGCGTGAAATACCCGGCGCTCGAGGCGGCGCTCAGGCACGCGCTGAAGGGCGAAGTTCGCTTCGACAGCGGCGCGCGCGCTGCCTACGCGTCGGATGCGTCCAACTACCGGCAGGTGCCGATCGGCGTGGTGCTGCCGCGCTCGGCCGAGGACATTGTCGCCGCCGTGGCGCTTTGCAACGAGCACCAGGCGCCGATCCTCGCGCGCGGCGGCGGCACCTCGCTCTGCGGCCAGACGGTGAACGTCGCGGTGGTGATCGATTCCTCCAAGTATCTCGACAAGGTGCTGGAGCTGGACGCCACCTCACGCACCGCGCGCGTCGAGCCCGGCGTGGTCTGCGACGCGTTGCGCGGCGCGGCGGAGATACATGGCCTGACCTTCGGCCCCGACCCGGCGACCCATTCGCGCTGCACCCTGGGCGGCATGATCGGCAACAATTCCTGCGGCGCGCACTCGGTGATGGCCGGCAAGA
>JBDTRO010000305.1:0-3545 GCA_039931635.1 Betaproteobacteria bacterium
TGGCGCCGATGATGAGCACCACTTCGGCGTTCATCACGTCGCTGACCTGGTTGGAGACCGCGCCCGAGCCCACGCCTTCGAGCAGCGCCGCGACCGATGAGGCATGGCAAAGGCGCGTGCAGTGGTCCACGTTATTGGTACCGAAACCGGTGCGCACCAGTTTCTGGAACAGGTAAGCCTCTTCGTTCGAGCCCTTCGCCGACCCGAAGCCCGCGAGCGCAAAGCGATCTTCATTTCTTATCTTAAGTAACCCGGAAGCAGCAAATTCAAGGGCTTCTTCCCAGCTGGCTTCGCGGAACGCTTCCTTCCAGTTGGCCGGGTCCACGGTGAAGTGGGCCGATTTGGGCATCCCTGGTTTACGGATCAGCGGCTTGGTAAGGCGCTGCGGATGCTGGACATAGTCAAATCCGTAGCGCCCCTTCACGCACAGGCGGCCGTGGTTCGACGGCCCATCGCGCCCGGTGACGAACTTGATCACGTTGCTCGCTCGTTCCACGTGATAGGTGAGCTGGCAGCCGACGCCGCAGAACGGGCAGACCGAATCCACCTTCTTGTCCACGACTTCCAGCCCTGCCTCGCGCGCGGGCATCAGCGCGCCCGTCGGGCAGACCTGCACGCACTCGCCGCAGGCGACGCAGGTGGAGGCGCCCATCGGATCGTCCTGGTCGAACACGATCTTCGACGCTTCGCCGCGAAACGCGTAGCCGATGACGTCGTTCACCTGCTCTTCGCGGCAGGCGCGCACGCAGCGCGTGCACTGGATGCAGGCATCCAGGTTCACCGCGATGCCGGGGTGCGAGATATCGGCCCTGGGTTGTTTTTTCGCCTTGAATCTCGGCAGGCCGACGCCCAGGTTCTTCGCCCAGACATCCACCTTGTTGCTCTTCGTGTAGCGCTTCTCCGGCATGTCGGAGAGCAGCAGCTCGATCACCATCTTCTGCGACGCGAGCGCGCGCGGGCTGTCGGTGGTCACTTCCATGCCCTGCGTCGGGTAGCGGCAGCAGGCGGGCGCGAGCACGCGCTCTCCCTTCACTTCCACCACGCAGGCACGGCAGTTGCCGTCGGGCCGCAGGGTGCGCGAGTAGCACAGGTGCGGAATAACGACGCCGTTCTGGCGCGCGGTCTCGATCAGGAGCTCGTCGGGCCGGCCGACGACGGTCTTGCCGTTCAACTTGAACTCGATCGGCAGCGTCGCCAGTTGCTTGGTGCTGATGCGGTCCATGAACTACCCCACTTCCTGCGGAAAATACTTCATCACCGTGAGCGCCGGGTTCGGCGCCGCCTGACCCAGGCCACAGATCGAGGCGTCCATCATGGCCTGTGAGAGTTCCTTGAGCAACGGTTGGTTCCACTTCCTTTCGTCCATCAGGGTAAGCGCCTTGGCAGTGCCCACGCGGCAGGGCGTGCACTGGCCGCAGGATTCGTCCTTGAAGAAGGACATCAGGTTCCTTGCTGCTGTTGCGGCTCTATCCCGGTCGCTCAATACAATAACTGCGGCGGACCCGATGAACGAGCCGTGCGGCTGCAACGTGTCGAAGTCCAGCGGCACGTCGCCCAGCGACGCGGGCAGGATCCCACCGGAGGCGCCGCCCGGCAGGTAGCCGTAGAAGGCGTGGCCTTCCAGCATCCCGCCGCAGAATTCGCCGATCAACTGCCGGACCGTGATGCCCGCCGGCGCGAGGTGCACACCCGGCTTCTTCACCCGCCCCGACACCGAGAACGAGCGCAGGCCCTTGCGGCCATTGCGGCCCTGCAAAGCGAACCAGGACGCGCCCTTTTCCACGATGTCGCGTACCCAGTACACCGTCTCCATGTTGTGCTCGAGCGTCGGGTAGCCGAACAGGCCGACCTGCGCGACATACGGCGGCCGCAGGCGCGGCATGCCGCGCTTGCCCTCGATGGATTCGATCATCGCCGACTCTTCGC
The DNA here is from genome assembly GCA_039931635.1 of Betaproteobacteria bacterium. Lineage (GTDB taxonomy): Bacteria > Pseudomonadota > Gammaproteobacteria > Burkholderiales > SG8-39 > RBG-16-66-20. The sequence continues at coordinate 1,927 of JBDTRO010000305.1, forward strand.
CGCAGATGTAGGCGCCCGCGCCGCGGCGCAGATGGATCGGGGGCAAGGCAAAGCCCGCCTTTGCCTTCAGCTTCGAAAGTTCTTTTTCCAGGATGGCGCGGCAACCCGCGTATTCATCGCGCAGATAGATGTAAATCCCGCCGACGCCGGAACACCAGGCCGCCACCAGCATGCCCTCCAGAAACCGGTGCGGGTCGCGCTCCAGGTAGTAGCGGTCCTTGAAGGTGCCCGGCTCGCCCTCGTCGATGTTCACCGCCATGAGGCGCGGCGCCGGCTCGGCGAAAACCAGGTTCCACTTGCGGCCGGTCGGGAATCCCGCGCCGCCCAGGCCGCGCAGCCCGGAGTCCTCGACGATCTTGCTGATCTCCTCGCGCGTGCGCTTGCCCGCGAGGCAATCGGCGATCAGGCGGTATCCGCCTTGTTTTTTGTAGGGCTCGAAGTCGATGTATTTTGTTTCTGGACAGGAAAAAGATTTTTTTGAACAAACATCCAGGACCTTGTCCACAGTTGCATTCTGTACCGGGTTCTGTCCCACCACCGCCACCGGTGCCGACTCGCAGCGGCCGACGCAGGGCGCGTGCAGCACGCGGACATCCTTGCCGAGGGTCTTTTGAAGTTTCTCAGTAAGTTCCATTGAGCCAAAAAGAGCACAAGAAAGAGAATCGCAAACCCGCACAGTGAGCGCCGGCGGTGGCGTCTCGCCCTCCTTCACGACGTCGAAGTGGTGGTAGAAGGTCGCCACTTCGTAGACCTCGGTCTGCGACAGCTTCATCGCTTCGGCCAGCGCCGCGATGCGCGCCGACGAAAGGTGGCCGTAGCGGTCCTGGATCTTGTGCAGATGCTCGATCAGCAGGTCGCGGCGGCGCGGTTCCACGCCGGTTCGGCGGCGTCCGTCGGCCAGAAGCGCGCGGACTTCCTCCCGCGCCTTGGGATCGACGCCCCGCCCTTTCAGCCCGAATCTGCCTTTCTTTTTCACGCTGCGATTATCGGCTGACGGCGGCATGAAAATTCTTGACTGCGGTCAAGCATAATCCGGGTGGCATGGACGTCCGAACGCAGATGCGCAGTGCAGCAGGCTATTACGCAGGCCGTACCGCCCTCGTCGCGGGAAACGCGCGGCTAAGCTTCGCGGACGCGTGGGCACGCGGCGTGCGCATGGCCAATGCGCTGCGCGCGCTTGGCCTCGCGCCGCAGGACCGCATCGGCGTGCTGGAAGACAACTGCCTGGAGGCGGCGGATTTTTTCCTCGGCGCCGCGATCGCCAACCTCGTGCGGGTACCGCTCTACCCGCGCAACTCGCGCGAGGCGCATGTGCACATGCTCGAGCACACCGGTTGCCGGGCGCTCGTCTTGTCGCAGAAGTACGCGCGCGAACTGGAAGACATCCGCGCCGAAGTGCCTTCGATCGAGCATGTCATCGTACGCGGCGCCGACTACGAGCCCTGGCTCGCCCGCCATTCGGCCTCCGACCCGGACCTGCCGATCGAGCCGGAGGACAACTTCATCATCCGCCATACCGGCGGCACCACGGGCAAGTCGAAGGGCGTGGCCTATACGCACCGCGCCTGGCTCGCCGCAGGGCGCGACTGGTTCTACCTCTACCCGCCGGTCGCGCCGGG
>JBDTRO010000306.1:0-12045 GCA_039931635.1 Betaproteobacteria bacterium
CCGCGTAGCCCAGCATGCGCTCGGCGCCGACGTTGAACAGCTGGATCACGCCCTTCTCGTCGGTGGCGATGCTGGAAAAGTTGGCGCTGTTCAGGATCGCGTCCTGCAGCGCTCCCGTCTTGAGCAGTGTTGCCTGGCGGCCCGATTCGACCGTTCCGTCGGGTGCCTGGTCGAGAATGTCGGAAATGGATTTTCTCGCGGACATCAAGGCACCTCGCACGAATGGCTGGCAGTTTCCGTCACGCGACGATCGATGTATGTGCGTTGACGCACTAATCGCGCTTGAGCAAATACCTTACTCTATGTACGCCAACGTACCGACGGCGGTGCCGATTTGTGCCAGCCGGCCAAATAGGCATACTGGCTGCCACGGAACCATGGAGGGAAGCCATGAAGACGTGCGTGGCGCTGGTGCTCCTGATGTGCGGCGGATCCTGCCTGGCACAGCCGGCCTATCCCGAGCCGGAAGCGGCGGCGGCCTGGCGTGGCCTCGCGGCGAGCTATGTGCGCCACGCGATCAGGGACGGCACGCTGAACCGCGAGCCGGCGCTCAATGCGCGCCTCGATGCGGTGATGGCGGCGGTAGCGGCGGCGGTGGCCGTATTCGAGCCGCGATTCGCAGGCGCATCGTGGAAAGCCATACTGATCGAGGACTTCGGCCGCGGCGCGGTGGCCTTTCCGGGGGAAATCATCCTGGTGGACGCGACGTTCGTGCGCGCGCTGCGGTTGAATGACGATGAGCTCGCCCTGATCCTCTCGCACGAAGCTGCGCATGTGGTCGCCGGGCATGCCTCGGAGAAGCTTTCGTTCATGGCGGAGACTCTCGGCAAGGACAGACTGCCCACCGCGCGCACCGCCCTGATGGAGTTTCTCGCGAGGGATACCTACGCCGCGGCGTTCCAGCCAGCCGCGCTGCGTCAGGAACGCGAGGCGGACCGGGTCGGCGCCGCGATTTTCCCAGCCACGGGCTACGACGCGCAACGCGCCCTGGGCGTGTTCGACAAACTATCCGGGCTGGAGCCCCGGCACGGTCAGGACTCCCACGATGCCGCGGGAGAGCGCAAACAGGCGATTGCGGCGGTCTTTGCCGAACAGCGCCTGCGGCGGGCGCGCCGCCTTACTGCTGTCCCTTGACGATCATGACGTTCTTGACCGAGGTCACGCCCTTGACGCCGCGCGCCACTTCGACGGCGCGGTTGATGTCGGCGCGGGAGCGGACGAAGCCGCTCAGCTGCACGGTGCCCTTGAAGGTCTCGACGTTGATCTCGGCCGATTTCAGCGACTGGTCTTCGAACACGGCGGTCTTCACCTTGGCCGTGATCGCGGTGTCGTCCACGTACTCTCCCGGTGTCTCTCTCTTTGACACCGGCGCAGCCTTGGCGGCAGGCGCGTTGCGTGCGGCGAGATCGGCCCGTGCGGCTTTGCGCTTGGCCCTGGCTTCGGCCTTGCAGGTATTCCTCGCTTCGCCCGACATCGGCCCGCAGAGGGCGTAGGCGGATTTGTATTCCGCGTTGATGCTGGTCCGCGCGGACTGGACCTCGGCTTTGGTCATGACCGCGCCGGCGCCGGCGCTGAAGGCGATGCCGGCCGCGATTGCAATCGATTGAAGAGTGGATTTACGCATGGTGGTTCCTCTTTGCAGTGTACTTAATTGGCAAACGATAGGCCGATCGGCGCGCCGGCACCGTGCGCTGGCACACATACGCGCGCCAGCCGGCGTGGCAACGTGCCGCCATGGAACTGCTGCAGGCGACACTCCTCATCTTCCTGTGCGCGGTCGCGCTGTGCTGGGTCGCGCGGCGCTTCAATTTCCCCTATCCCATTGCGCTGGTCATCGGCGGCGGCGTGCTCGGGTTCATTCCGCTGGCGCCGCAGCTGGCGTTCGACCCGGAGCTGATCCTGGCGCTGGTGCTGCCGCCGATCCTGTACCAGGCCGCCATGCTCACCTCCTGGCGCGATTTCGCGCTCGGCATCCGCACCATCGGCCTGCTTGCCATTGGCCTGGTGGTCGTGACCACGCTGGCCGTCGGCGCCGCGCTCAAATTCCTGCTGCCGGATATCCCCTGGGCCGCGGCGTTTGCGTTTGGCGCCATCGTTTCGCCGCCCGACGCGGTGGCGGCGACCGCGATCCTGTCGCGCATGAACATTCCGCGGCGCGTGGTGACGGTGCTCGAGGGCGAAAGCCTCGTCAACGACGCGGCCGGACTGGTGCTGTACAAATTCGCCGTCGCCGCGGTGCTCACGGGGACGTTCTCGCTGCTGGATGCGAGCCTGCAGTTCGCCGGCGTGGCGCTGGGAGGCATCGCGCTCGGCGTCGTCACGGGACTGGCGTTCATCGTCATTCACCGCAAGCTTGGCGATGTCTTCATCGAAGTGCTTACCTCGCTGCTGGTGCCGTACATGGCCTACGTATTCGCGGAGTCCGTGCACGCATCCGGTGTCCTCGCGGTGGTGGCGGCAGGGCTGGTGCGCGGGCGCCACGCGCCGGTCGTCGTGTCGGCGCAGATGCGCATCCTTTCGCGCTCGCTGTGGAACGTGCTGGTGTTTTCGCTCAATACGCTGGTATTCATGCTGATCGGCATGCAGCTGTCGGAAAGCGTCGCGCGCCTGGGCGGAGTTTCTGCGGGCCGGCTGCTGGCCGACGGCGCCCTGCTGAGCGCGGTGGCGATCGCGGTGCGCTTCGGCTGGGTGTATGCGGCGCTCTATCTGCCGAGCCGGCTGGCGGCCCTGTTGCGCCCCGGCGCGCCGCCGCCGCCGGAGTCGGAATATTTCATCATGAGCTGGTGCGGCATGCGCGGCATCGTGTCGCTGGCGGCGGCGCTCGCGCTGCCGGCGTCGCTCGCCGACGGGACGCCGTTTCCCTCTCGCGACGTGATTATCCTGTTTACCTTTGCGGTCATCGCAGCGACGCTGGTCCTGCAGGGTCTGAGCTTGCCGGTGCTGATCCGCAGGCTGCGTGTCGGCACCGACTGGAGCCTGCGGCAGGAGCAGGAAAACGCGCGCAATGCCATGAGCACGGCGGCCATCGCCGCCATCGCCGCCCTGGCCCGCGGGGAGGGCATCGCGCCGGAGCTCGCGGGACGCATCAGCGCGGAGTTTGCCGAAAAAAATGTCGCTGGCGATGCGGATGCCTCCGTCACGGAGGAGCACGCCAGCCTGGCGCGGCGGCTGCGCGATGCCGCGATCAATGCCGAACGGCAGGCCCTGATCCGGATCTGGCGCGAAAGCCAGATCAGCGACGATGTGCTGCGCAAATTCGAGGAACAACTGGACTACAAGGAATCACACCTCTGACGCGCTCAGCGCTGCGCGACCTGTGTCGCGTTCGCCTGGCGCCAGCGCAGTTGCGCCTCTTCGGCCACCAGGCGCAGCTTTTCCTGGCGCTTCCAGTAGCGGTAGTTCGGCGCGCCGCCCCTGGCGCCCTGGGTAAGCTCGCCCGGTAGCGGCGCGACGCCCTGCCTGCGCTTCAGCCGCGCCGCTTCCAGGCGGCGCGTCGCTTCCTTCGCGCTGATGGCGGCGGAGCTTCGCGGCACGAACGGCACAAAGCGTTTTCCTTCATCCAGCGGCTTGTCGGGCGATTGAGCGGCTGCGCCTGTCACGGCGCAAAGCAGGGCGGCGGCAACAACGGAGAATCGGATCGGCGTCATGTTGCGACCGACGTTACGCCGCGCGCGCGGCGCGGTCTGTTCGCTGGCCTACTTACCGCGGTGCGGGCCCTTGCGCGCCGGTCGGGCCCACCGGGCCTTGCGCGCCGGGGGCTCCCATCGGGCCCTGCGGTCCGATCGGTCCGACCGACGCCGCGTCCGGTCCTTGCGCGCCCATGGCTCCCGTTGGCCCCTGCGGGCCGGTGGCTCCTGTTGGACCCGCGGGTCCGTCCGGGCCGTAGCAGGTCACGCCGGGAGGAGGGGTGTAGGTCATGCATCCGGCAGTAATCAACGTCATCACGGCCAGCGAAAGCCCGGTCTGTTTCATCTCGTTCCTTTTTTCCGAAAAAAGGCCCGGAACGGAGTTGCCGTTGCCGGGCCTTGTACCGCTACGTCATGTAGTGCTGCTTAGCGGCTGCTGACGAGCACCTGGACCTGGCGGTCGCGCTGCAATCTCGGATCGCCGAACGTGCCGTACTGGATCTTGTACGCCGGTACGCCCGCCTGGAGAAGCGCGGTGCGAACGCTGTTGGCACGGTCGTTCGAGCCGTCGATGGCGACTGTGGCGCCGGGGTTCTGGTTCAGGTAGTTCACGATGTCGGACACCTTCGAATACTCCGAGTTACGCAGATCAGACCTGTTGGAATCGAACCAGATGTCGCGGAACGGCGTCCACGTGCCCGCCACGCCGGGCATGCCACCCGGGCCTTGCGCGCCAGTCGCGCCGATCGAACCCTGCGCACCCGTCGCGCCGGTCGCGCCCACCGGGCCCGCCACGCCTGCCATCTCGGTGTTGCCGCGCGCGCCGGTGAATCCGGTCGAGCCCGTAGCGCCGGTGGCACCCGTCGCGCCTATCGGTCCGGTCGGACCTTCGCGGCTCGGGCCTTGCGCGCCCGTGCTGCCGACGACGCCTTGAATGCCGGTGAGGCCGGTCGCGCCGGTCGGACCCGCAGGACCCGCGATGCTCGCGCCTTGCGAGCCCGTGGCGCCGGTCATGCCTTGCGCGCCGGTCGCACCGGTCGCGCCGGTCGGGCCGGCACGGCCGACGACCATTCTGCCTTCGCTACCCATCGCGCCGACCGGGCCTTGCATGCCCGTGGCGCCCGTGGCGCCAGTAGGACCGGCGGGTCCGGCCATTGCCAGGCCGGTGGAACCGGTGGCGCCGGTCATGCCCTGCACGCCCGTGGCGCCGGTGGCGCCCGTCGCGCCGGCAGGACCGACATAGCTGATCGGCTCCGCCTGGTAGGTCTGGGTCGGCTGCGAGCTGCAGCCGGCGGCGAACAGCGCGATCACCGCGAGGGAGAGGGTGCTTTTCATCATTTGTGATTTCATGGCGATTCCTTTTGTGGGTCCGGCAATTGATTCATTCGCACGCCATCGAATTCGATGTAAGCAGAATCGTGGGTGCGTGTGACGATTCGTGAGTCACGTTATGCCGCCGCCGCCGCCGCTACCGTTCGTTGCAGCACTTAGCGCACAGGTTTCGGAAATCGCCGGTATAGGTACGCCGGCGCACAGACTCAGCGTCCGAGCAGGTCTCCCACCGGCTTCAGCGATTCGACGCGGTCGAAGACCACCTTGGCGATCGCCACCAGCGGCGCGCCGAGCAACAATCCCCATACACCCCACAGCCAGCCGAAAAACAGCAGCGCGATGAACAGCACCGAGGCATTGACGCGCGCGAAACGGCTTTGCAGCCAGGTCATGAAGGCGAAGCCGATGGCGCCGGCCACCAGCAGCGACGCGCCGGCCACGGCGAGCCCATACAGCAGCGATCCGGATTGCAGGAATGCAGCGATACCCGTCCCCAGCGCGGCCAATGCCGGCCCGATGTAGGGAATGAAATGCAGCACGCCCGCCGCCACGCCCCAGACGCCCGCCTGGTCCAGGCCCAGGCCGAGGAATACCAGCCAGCTCACTGCGGCGAGCAGGGTGTTCGAGGCGATCATGCCGAGCAGGTAGCGTTGCACCTGCACGTCAATTTCATCGAGGATGCCCAGGGCGTCCTTCTTGCGCGCGAGCGAAGGCCCGACCAGTTGCAGCAGCTTGCGGCGGAAATGCGTTCCGGAAGCGAGCAGGAAATAGGTGAGCAGCAGCACGAGCGGTGCCTGCGCGATGCCGGTCGCGATGGCCGCGGACCGGGCGATCGTGTAGTCGCGCAGCCAGGTCGGTGCCGGTGCCGGTGCAGGCGCCGGTGCCGCGGCGACGCGGGATTTTGCCTTGCCGTCCACGGCGGATTTCGCTTTGTCGCCTGCATCGGACGCGGCGCCTTGCAGTTCGTTTGCCGCTTCCTGCATGTTTTGCAGCGCGGTCGGGGTTCCCGATCGCGCCGCGTTCAGGTCCTTGCGCAGTTTGCGCGCGGCTTCAGGCAATTTCTGGATCAGCTCCATCGCGTCGTCGCTCAATGAAAAGCCGACCCAGGCGACGCTTCCGGCCACCAGCGCCAGCACCAGTGCCGCGCCGACGCTGCGCGGCACGCGGCAGGCTTTCAGCCAGTTCACCACGGGGCGCAGGGTGTAGCTGGCGAGGATGCCGATCAGCAGGGGAATGAAGAAGCCGCGCGCGAGATACAGCGCGGCGACCAGCGCGAGCACGGCCGGCATGCCCAAGGCAAGCGCAAAGCGCCAGTCGCGGGCCGCCGCCGGCGCGTCTGCGTCGGCGGGCGCGCCGCTCACCTACCGCTTCGCGGCGAGAAAACCGAGCAGCGCTCCGGCTGCGATGCCGACGCCGATGGCCGCCCAGGGATTGCCATGCACGTATTTGTCCGCCGCAGTGGCGGTTTTCCGCGTCTTCCTGATTGCCGGCTGCGCAGCGTCCGTCAGTGCATGCCCGGCGCGGCGCAGCTTGTCTTCCATTTCGCCCATTGCCCCATCCATCATTGCCTGCTCCTTGGTTTTACTTCTTGATGCTCATTTCGTTGCCGACGGAGGTGACGCCTTCCGTATTGCGGGCGATGGCGACGGCCTGCTCGATCTGCGCCTGGCTGTCGACGAAGCCGCTCAGCTGGACTTCGCCCTTGCGCGTCACGACGGCGATGTCGAAGCTCTTGACGCCGGGGTCCGCGAGCAGCGCCGATTTCACCCTGGTGGTGACGATGCCGTCATCCACCGTGTTGCCGACGGTTGCCTTGCCGTCCTTGATGGTGATGTTGTTCTCGACGTTCTTGACGCCTTCGACGCCGCGCGTCGTGGTGAGGGCACGCTCGATCTGCGTCTGGTTGTCCACGAAGCCGCTCAGCTGGACCGTGCCTTTGCGGGTCTCGACCTTAAGATCGAAACTCTTGATGTCCGCGTCGGCGAGCAGCGCGGACTTCACTTTGGTGGTGACGACGGTGTCGTCGATCTCGGTGCCTACGGTGGTGGTGGCCACCTTCGGGGCGGTGGCGCCGGTCACCGTCGGCGGTTGCTCGCGATTGCCGCAGCCTGAGAGGATGACGGCCATCGCCGCGGCCAGAAGTACGAGTACGGAATTTCCCTTGACTTGCATGATTGATTTCTCCTGGAGGTTAGGATGCCGTCGTTCAGTGCCGCGAGAGATCCCACCAGTAGCGGTTGCGGCGCATGAACGCCGCGAGCTGCCGGTCGGAGTTGCGTTTTGCGGCGCCGCGCTGTTCCTGAATCCTGCCATCCAGCCGGTCGCGCATGCCGTTGTCGAAGGCGGTCGGGTCGCCGGCAAGCGCGCCCCAGCGTTGCAGCAACGTGCCGGTGAATGTCTTCCAGCTGCCCTGCAATTGATCCCTGTTCATGTACGCAGTGTGTGCCGCGCCGATTCGGGATTCCGTACGTTAGCGTACATACAGCGCGCCGCTTTTAGCCTACAAAGGATTCATCGCCATGCCCTCGCCGCCGACCCCGAAACACAACCACCTGCTGGGCGCGCTGCCGGCCGCGGACTACGCGCGCCTGCTGCCCGAACTCGAACCGGTGCAGATGGTGCTCGGCCAGGCGATCTACGAATCCGGCGGGCCGCAGGAATACGTGTATTTCCCCACCACCTGCATCGTCTCGCTGCTCTATGTCATGCAGGACGGCTCCTCGGCCGAGATCGCGGTCGTCGGTAACGAAGGCGTGGTGGGCGTCGCATTATTCATGGGCGGCGGAACCACGCCCAGCCGCGCGGTGGTGCAAAGCGCCGGGCAGGCCTTCCGGCTGGACGGGGTTCACCTGAAGGACGCATTCGAGCGCGGCGGCCCGTTGCAGAGCCTGCTGCTGCGCTATACGCAGTCGCTGATCACCCAGATGGCGCAGACCGCGGTGTGCAACCGGCACCATACGGTCGAGCAGCAGCTGTGCCGCTGGCTGCTGCTCAGCCTGGACCGGTTGCCCACGAACGAGCTCACCATGACCCAGGCGCTGATCGCCAACATGCTGGGCGTGCGCCGCGAGGGCGTGACGGAGGCCGCGGGCAAGCTGCAGTCCGCGGGCATGATCAATTACAGCCGCGGCAAGATCACGGTGCTGGACCGTCCGAAGCTGGAACGACGGGCCTGCGAGTGCTACGCGGTGGTGAAGCGGGAGTCAGACCGCTTGTTTGCCCGCAACGAAGCGCCCGTTGGCGCGCTGGCATGATCGAAAACAGCCTGCTTGCCGCCCTACCGGGCGCTGCCTACCGCCGCCTGCTCGCCGGGTTCGAGCCGGTTGACCTCAGCTTCGGCGAAATCCTTTATGAACCGGGGCAGACGATCAGTCATGTCTATTTCCCGGGCAGCTCGCTGGTTTCCCTGCTGACGCTGGCCGACGGCCACCTCGCGCTTGAAGTGGGCCTGATCGGCCGCGACGGCATGACGGGCGTGCCGTTGGTGCTGGGATTCAAGGAATCGGCGGTACGCGCCCTGGTGCAAGGCGCCGGCACGGCCTCGCGCATGGAGGCCGGGGTCTTCATGCGGGAATTCCGGCGCAGCCCGCGGTTGCAGCGGGAGTTGTACCGCTATATCCACACCTTGATGGCCCAGATCTCGCAGACCGCCGCCTGCAACCGTTTTCACGTCGTGGAGCAGCGCCTCGCGCGCTGGCTGCTGATGACGCACGACCGCGTCAAGGCGGACCGCTTCCGCATGACGCATGAATTCCTCGGCCACATGCTGGGCGTGCGGCGGGTGGGAGTCACCAAGGCCGCGCAGGCGCTGCAGCAACGCAAGCTGATCAGCTACAGCCGCGGCGACATCACCGTGCTGGACCGCGCCGGGCTGGAAGCCGCGACCTGCCCGTGTTACGGCATCGTCAAGGACATGCACGACACCTGAGCGCGGGCTCAGCCGTTCGCCTGAATCAGGCCGTTGATCACTTTGACCTTTTCGCCGCCGTGCCATGACGGCGGCGTCCCCTGCACGAAAACGCGGCTCGAGCCGTCGTCGAAGCGCACCGTGATTTCGTAACTCTTGGTGGTCTTGACGCGCTTCTCGATCTCGTTGCCGGCGACCGCGCCGCCGACCGCGCCGACCACCGCCATGACTTTCTTGCCGTCGCCGCCGCCAACCTGGCTGCCGAGCACGCCGCCGACCACCGCGCCGCCAACCGCGCCAATGCCGGTGCCCGTGCCTTTGGTTTCAATTTCACGCACCGACTGGATCACGCCGCACTCCGCGCAGCGCGCGGCGACTGCAACCGGGGGCGGGGCATTTCGCGCCGCGCGATCGCGGGCGCGCTCGTGGTCGCGTTCCCGCTCGCGGTCGCGTTCCCGCTCGCGGTCCCGGTCCCGCTCGCGGTCCCGGTCCGATTGCAGCCGTGCAGGAGCGGGCTGGGCTGCGGCCGGGGCCGGCTTGTCGAGCTGCGTCAATGTGGATTCGTCGGGTTTGCCCAGCGAAGTGGGAATCCAGCCCATGATGGCCGCGAAGCCGGCGCCGCAGAACGCGACGATCGCGATGCCGGCGATCCACATGAGTGGATGAGGGGACTTGCCAGGGGTGGGATCCATTTTCATTTTCCTTGTTTTTGCATTGCGAAAACAGCGTGTGGCGGCATTGCGAAAACAGCGTGCAGCGGTTTGGTATCCGGCAGGACGTAGACGATGCCATCGGTCCCGGTGAACGCCGGGCGTACCACGTTTTCGTAGAACTTCGCCGGAACATTGATGCAGCCGAAGGAAATGCGGTTATCGCTCGCAGTGGGTGTGGCGAGGCGCTGCAGGCGGCGTTCGGCGGGGTTGGTCGTCAACACGCGGTGCATGGCGACGGCGCCGGCGTAGTCCACCCAGAGCACGTCCTCGCCACGCATGTTGCCGCCGATCACGGCCACGAAACGGCCGGCAGGCGTTGTCTTCTCTTCGGTGCGGATGCTGGCGATTTCGCGCTCGCCGATGCCGGGAACGGAATCATCGCCGCGGGTCTCGCCGATCAGGGCGGGAGCCGCGCCGCGCAATTGCCCATGGGCGTCGAATACGAATACCTTCGCGTTCTTCTTGTCGACGATCGCAAAAGGCAGGTTGTGGTTGTCACTGGCACTGACCACCCAGTCGGCAACCTGGCGGGTGTCGGTGGACGCACGCTCGCGCGCGAAATTCGCGTGCTTCGGGTCCGCGGCGGCCGCCTGCTGCGAGGCGAGCAGGGCGGCCAGCAGAACAACCCCGCCGCGGATCATGTCCGTGAATCCGCGGTCAGGGCGGGCGTTGCCTAGTTACGGTCTTTCTTCACCGGCAGCGGAGCCGGCGCGACATAGACCGGAGCCGGGCGCGGCGGGGGCGGCGGCGCGACATAGACGGGCGCCGGAGCGGGCGGCGGCGGCGGGGCGACGTACTGGGCTACTGGCGCCGGGTTGCATTCGTTGTATCCCGGGGGCGGGCCGTACGGGCTCTGCCAGCACAGGCCTTGCGGATTGCGCCAGATCTGCGTTTTCGTGGCTTCGGTCCAGAGTTGCCGCGAGGCGTCGGTGGTCGTCGAGCCCATCTGGGCCTGCACGGCGCCCGAGGCGAAGCCCAGCGCCAGGGCGCAAGCCACGGCCTGGGTGAGGTGCTTCATGCTGAAGGTTGTTTTCATGAGTTTCCCATTTGTATAAGTTGTCCGGAAGGTCATCATGTGCCGCGGGCAGGAATAGTTCTGCGTGGCAGCGCACATAGCGGAAAAAAATCTGTGCCGCGCCTTATGCGCCCTAGCGCACGGACACAGCGGCGAGCATTCCCTGGCGGTGCAGGACATCGGAAAGCAGGCGTTTCATTTCCTTGCGCACCACGCCGTAGCATTCGCAGGCGCGCGTCTCCAGGCCGGGGCGCTCGATGACCGCGATGTGTCCGCGGCGGTAGCGGATGAGACCTGCCTGCTGCAATCTCCCGGCGGCCTCCGTGATGCCTTCGCGGCGCACGCCCAGCATGCTGGCGACCAGTTCCTGCGTCATTACCAGCTCGCGCCCGGGGCAGCGGTCCATGGTCAGCAGCAGCCAGCGGCACAGCTGCTGCTCCACCGAATGGTGCCGGTTGCAGGCGCCGGTCTGGGTCATCTGCATGATCAGCGCCTGGGTGTAGCGCAGCAGCAGGTGCTGCGCGAAGCCGCCACGATGGAATTCCTCCTTCAGGATGCGGCTCGGCAGCCGGTAGCCGTGGCCGGCGGTCTGCACCACCGCCGAGCTCGGCGTGCTTTCGCCGCCCATGAACAGTGAGATGCCCACCACGCCTTCGTTGCCCGCGCCGGCGGCCTCGGCCGAGGCGCCTGACTCCATCACATAGTGCAGCGACACGATGGAGGTGGTGGGGAAGTAGGCGTGCTGCATCTGCACGCCGGGTTCGTAGAGGATTTCACCCAGCCGCATCGGCACCAGTTCCAGTTTCGGCGCCAGGCGCTCGAAGTCCGCCGTCGGCAGTGCGGCGAGGAGGTGGTTCTGGCTTGGGTTGTGCGTTTCCGGCGTCACTTGGGGTCGCAATCGCGCGCGCTAGTTCGTGACGGTGGTTTCGACGCCGATGCCGCGGTAGCCGATGAAGCGGCTGGCGCGGTTGAACATCGGCTCGCCGCTGACGCGGTACCGGTGTTTCGACCCGTCGGGGCTCACGCGGTGCAAGGCGAAATCCAGGAACGGCTGGCGTGCGGCGATGGTTTCCAGCAGGGCGGCGCGTTCCGTTTCGTTCCAGCCCCCGGCATGGATCGCGCGCGCGGCTCCCGGCAGCGCATCCACGCGGATGCCGAGCATCTCCAGGACCGGGCCGGACACCTTGCTGAAGTTGCCTTCCTCGTCCTGCTCCCAGTACCAGTCGGAGGCGAGTTCGGTGAGGCTGCGGTAACGGGCTTCGCTTTCGCGCAACTCTGCGGTGCGCTCCTGCACCGTCTGTTCGAGAATCCTGCTGTGGTTCTCGAGTTTCCTGTACAGCAGCCGCACTTCCAGCATATTGCGGATGCGCGTCCGGACTTCGATCAGGTCGAAGGGTTTGCTGACGAAATCCCGCGCGCCGGCCTGCAGCGCGCGCAGCTTGTGGCCGGGCT
>JBDTRO010000307.1:0-7677 GCA_039931635.1 Betaproteobacteria bacterium
CCCGAGCAGAAGTAGGGCTGGCGGATCGAGGTAACGCGCGGCTTGGCGAGCGCCTTTTCCTTGAATTCAAGGAAGGCAAGCTGTTCTTTGAACCGACTTCCCAAAGAAGAAGTCATATTCAACTTCAAAAGCCGCTGCGCTATCGCCTTGGCGACGATCGCGGGCGAGTGCTCGTAGTGCGCCGGCAAGAGCCACGTTCCCGCGGGCTGGCCCTGCGCCTGGCTCCATTCGCCGTTGTCGTCGAACTTTCCGACCACGCGCGGCGCACGCTTGCCTTCTTCCCAGGTGTAGAGCTCTTCCTTGATCTGGTATTCGATCAGCTGGCGTTTTTCCTCGACCACCAGGATTTCTTCCAGCCCCTGCGCGAAGCGGCGCGCGCCCTGCGGCTCCAGCGGCCAGCTCATCGCCACCTTGTAGACACGCAGGCCGATGTCGCGCGCCACGTTCTCGTCGATGCCCAGGTCGGCGAGCGCCTGCATGGTGTCGCCAAAGCTCTTGCCGGTAGTGATGATTCCCAGCCGCGCGGGCGGGAAACCTGCGGGCGAATCCCAGACGATCCGGTCCAGCTTGTTGGCCCGCACATAGGCGAGCGCCGCGTAGACCTTGTAGTCGAGCAGGCGCATTTCCTGCTCGAGGATGCCGTCCGGCCAGCGGATGTTGACGCCGCCCGGCGGCAGCGCGAAATCTTCGGGAATCAGTATCTTCACGCGGCCCGGATCGACGTACACCGAGGCGCCCGATTCGACCACGTCGGTGACGCACTTGAAGGCGATCCAGAGACCTGAGTAGCGACTCATCGCGAAGCCGTGCAGGCCGTAGTCGATGTACTCCTGCACGTTCGCCGGGTTCAGCACCGGGATGCAGCAGGCTTTCAGGATGTGTTCGCTCTGGTGCGCGAGCGTCGAGGATTTCGCCGCATGGTCGTCGCCCGCCAGCACCAGTACGCCGCCGTGCTTCGAGGTGCCGGCCGAATTGGCGTGCTTGAACACGTCGCCGCAGCGGTCCACGCCCGGCCCCTTGCCGTACCACATGGAAAACACGCCGTCGTACTTCGCGCCCGGAAACAGATTCAGCTGCTGCGTGCCCCAGATGGCCGTCGCCGCCAGGTCTTCGTTCACGCCGGGCTGGAACTTGATGTGGTGCGATTCGAGGTGCTTTTTTGCGCGCCACAATGACTGGTCCAGGCCGCCCAGCGGGGAGCCGCGGTAACCGGAGATGTAGCCGGCCGTATTCAGGCCCGCCGCGAGATCGCGCTCGCGCTGCAGCATCGGCAGCCTGACCAGCGCCTGCGTGCCGGTGAGGAACACGCGCCCCTGGTCAAGCGTGTATTTGTCGTCCAGGGAAACCTTGGCGAAGGCGGCGGCGTCGACGGGGGCATTCATCGTTCAGTCTCCTCGGAGAGTACCTCTAGCATATTCCTTCAGGCCGCCGCGCGTTGCCTGGTTCGCGCCGGTTTCTTCGCCGTCTGCGGCTGGTCCCAGTACGGTTCCGGGCCGAAGGATTCGGCCAGGTAGTCGATGAACACGCGAGTTTTCGCCGGCAGGTAGCGCCGGTGCGGATAGATGGCGTAGATGGCGACGTCGGTGCCGAAATCGTAGCCCGGCAGCAGGTGGATCAGGGAGCCGTCCTCCAGCTGGCGGCGCACGTCCCAGGTGGATTTGAGCGCCACGCCGAGGCCCGCAAGCGCCCATTCGCGCAGCACCTCCCAGTTATCGCAGGCATACGATCCGCCAACCCGCACCACGCCGCGCTTGCCGTCCGGCCCTTTGTATTCCCAGTTCATCTGCAGGTCGTTGGTGGTCAGGCAATTGTGGCGCTGCAGGTCGTCCGGCGTGCGCGGCGCGTCGTGCAATTTCAGGTACTCCGGGCTCGCGCAGACCACGCGCCGGTTGGGCGCGAGCTTGCGGGCGGCGAGCGAGGAATCCTCCAGCTCGCCGATGCGGATCGCGAGGTCGTAGCCCTCTTCGATCATGTTCACGGTGCGGTCCGAGAGGCTGAGCGCGAGCTGGATTTTCGGGAAGCGCACGGCGAAGGGCGGGACCAGCGGCGCGATGTGTTTGTGACCGAAGGAGGCGGGCAGCGCGACCTTGAGGATGCCTTGCGGCTCGACGCGCCTTGCCGCGGCGGCGGCGTCCGCATCCTCGATTTCTCCAAGGATCCGTGTGCAGGCGTCGTGGTAGCTCGCACCTTCGTCAGTGAGCGCTAACCGCCGCGTCGTGCGGTTAACCAGGCGGACGCCGAGACGTGCCTCAAGCGCGGCCAGCCGGCGGCTGACCACTGCGGTGGAGACGCCGAGGTCGCGCGCTGCCGCCGACAAGCTGCCGGCGGCAACCACCTTGGAGAACACGGACATCTCGTAGAGAGCGTCACCCATGAGGCGGAATATATCTTTGCTGAAACAGCAAAAGAGTTTTTCTTTTCTACCTCATTGTATATCGAACCGCAAAGCCGTAAATTTGATGCACTGCAGC
Organism: Betaproteobacteria bacterium; assembly: GCA_039931635.1. Taxonomy (GTDB): domain Bacteria; phylum Pseudomonadota; class Gammaproteobacteria; order Burkholderiales; family SG8-39; genus RBG-16-66-20. The sequence goes on from JBDTRO010000307.1 coordinate 2,472, forward strand.
AGTTGATACTGAATTCAGCGTATCGGCAGCGGCCAGAACTTAAGAACGCGCCTTCCGCGGTCTCCTCCCTCCTCCTCCGCGGCGGGGTTCGTCCCCTCCGCACTTGCCGCAAGGCGGTGCGGAGAGGGACCGCGTCTGACGGCTAGTGCTACTTCCCCTGCATAGGTAGTCGACTTCCACATGTCGCGCTCGGGCTTTTGAGATCGGCCCGGGTTGCGAACAATTCGCGCACGATTTGCACGCAGGAAGAGTAACGGGCCGCTTTAGCGCAGCAGCGGGTAGCCCAGGTTCGCCAGGACGAACAGGCTGCCGAGGATCACCACGGCGCCAACCAGGCGCGGGTGCGCGCGGGCGAAGCGGTCCGCAGGGCGGTGCATCTGTTCCAGCGGCTTGGTGGCCTTGCGGGCCGAGATGCGCCTGTCTGCCCAGGTTTCCAGGGTCTTCAGCGCGCTGGGTCGCCAGATGAAGACGATACCGAACAGCAACGCGCCGGCATTGCCGGCAAGCAGGACAAGCCGCAGGCTCTCGGCGATCCAGGCGGAGAAGCGCGCCGGTCCCAGGGTGCTGAGGGATTTCGAGATCGCGGCGGCGCCTGCCGGTGACGCCAGCACGATCAGCGCATAGAGCGCGCCGGCGCAGATCAGCAACCCGACCAGCCGATGGATGCGGTACAGGGGCCTGGCAATGCTGCGATGTTCTTCCAGCGGCCGCAGCACGGCGCGCGTCGATACCCAGCGGTCCAACTGTTCGCCGATGCGGAAGGCTCGCGCGCTGCTGAACACGAGCAGCAGGCCGGCCGCCAGGCCGAGCACGGCGCCCAGGGCAAGGAAGATCAGGATCGACTGGTTGACGATCTGGGACAGGAATTTCAGGAAGGGGCCGTAGGTCATGGAGTGGAATTGGGGGCGGTTGCGCTGGATTGTCCGGAGGGCTCGCCGCTTTCCGGCGGCGCCCATCATAAGCGATAAGAATCGGAAAGGCGGATAATGCCTCGCCAAGTGCGCGATCGGGCGCGATCGGGCGCGATCGAACGGGAGCGGACATGGGACGACCGGAAAAAATACGGCTTGGCGACATTCTCGTCGGCCAGAAGGTGGTCTCGCAGGAACAGCTGCGCGATGCGCTAGAGCAGCAAAAGCGCAGCGGGCGCAAGCTCGGGCGCGTGCTGGCGGAACTGGGCTTCGCCTCCGAGGACCAGATCGGCGAGGCGATTGCCCGGCAGCTCAACATCCCGTTCGTCAACCTGAAGTTCTTCAACATCTCGCTGGATCTGGTGCGCCGCCTGCCGGAAATCCAGGCACGGCGCTTTCGCGCCATCGTGCTCGAGGAACGCGGCGGCAAATACGTGGTCGGCATGTCCGACCCGACCGATCTGTTCTCGTTCGATGAGCTGTCGCGGATCCTCAAGCGCGAGATCCAGACGGCGGTGGTGAACGATGGCCTCCTGATCCAGACCATCGACCGGGTCTACCGGCGCACCGAGGAAATTTCCGGGCTCGCCAAGGAACTTGAGCGCGACATGGGGGACTACATCGACTTCGGCGCGCTCGGCGCCGGTCTCGGTGCCGAGGACGCGCCCGTGGTCAAGCTGCTGCAGTCGGTGTTCGAGGATGCGGCGCAGGTGAACGCCTCGGACGTGCACATCGAGCCGCAGGAAGAAAACGTGCAGATCCGCTTTCGCATCGACGGCATGCTGCTGCCGCAGACCGAGACCGACGTCAAGGCGGGCCCGGCGATCGTGCTGCGGTTGAAGCTCATGGCGGGCCTCGATATCTCGGAGAAGCGCCTGCCGCAGGACGGCCGCTTCGCCATCAAGGTGCGCGACCTGCCGATCGACGTGCGCATGTCGACCATGCCGACCCAGCACGGCGAGTCCGTAGTGCTGCGCCTGCTGAACCAGAAATCCGGGCTGCTGGGACTCGACCACATCGGCATGCCGCCGGCGATGCTGGCGCGTTTCCGGGAGCTGATCCGGCGCACCAATGCGATGATTCTCGTCACCGGCCCCACCGGCAGCGGCAAGACGACAACGCTCTACGCGGCGCTGTCCGAACTGAACTCGACCGACAAGAAGATCATCACCGTCGAGGATCCGGTCGAATACCGCCTGCCCGGCATCAACCAGGTGCAGATCAACGAGAAAATCGAGCTCACGTTTGCGCGCGTGCTGCGCGGCGCGTTGCGCCAGGACCCGGACATCATCCTGGTGGGCGAGATGCGCGACCAGGAAACGGCGCAGATCGGCCTGCGCGCGGCGCTGACCGGGCACCTGGTGCTCTCGACGCTGCACACCAAGGATGCCCTCAGCACGCCGATCCGCCTTATCGACATGGGGGCGCCGCACTACATGGTCGCGACCTCCCTGCAGGCGGTGCTGGCGCAGCGGCTGGTACGGCTGGTCTGCGAAAGTTGCGCGCAGCCGCACGCGCCCGATGAGTTCGAGCAGCGCTGGCTCGATGTGCACGAGACGCCAGAGGCCGCGGCTGCGGGGCGCTACCTGCGCGGCCGCGGCTGCTCCAACTGCAATGGCACGGGCTACCAGGGCCGCATCGGCGTCTATGAGCTGCTCGAGATGCATGTCGACCTGGTGCGCGCGGCCAATCGCAACGACGCGAACCTTTTCACCGAGATCGCGAAGAAGCAGATGGAAGGCCAGATGCTGGGCCACAATGCGTTCAGGCTCGCGGCGCAGGGCCGCACCTCGCTCGTCGAGGCGATCCGGGTGGCGAGCGCGCAGGAGGACTGAGTTGGCCTATTTCAATTTCCGGGGTCGCAACGCGCGCGGCGAACTGGTGACGGGCACCCTGGAGGGCGCCGATGCCGGCGTGATCGCCGACCAGCTGATGAACACCGGCGTCACGCCGGTGGACATCAGCACCAGCCGGCGCATCTCCGGCGCCGAAGTGCCGGCGTGGTGGCGACGGTTCAACCGGCACAAGGTGAGCCTGCTGGACCTGATGCTGTTCAGCCGGCAGATGTACACGCTGCTCAAGGCGGGCGTGCCGATATTGAAGGCGCTAGCGGGGCTGCAGGAGTCCGCGGTCAATCCAACCATGATCGAGGTGATCAAGGACCTTCGTGTCAGCCTGGATAGCGGCCGCGAACTGTCGACGTCGATGCGCCAGCACCCGGACGTGTTTTCCTACTTCTACGTCAGCCTGGTGAAGGTCGGGGAACTCACCGGCCAGCTCGAAAACGTGTTCCTGCGGCTCTACCACCACCTTGAGTTCGAAAAAGAGATTCGCGAAGCGATCCGCGCCGCGGTGCGCTACCCGATCTTCGTGCTGTGCGCGATGGCGGGCGCGATCGTGATCATCAACCTGTTCGTGATTCCCGCCTTCGCCAAGGTGTATTCGGGGTTCAAGGCGGAGTTGCCGTTCCTTACCAAGATGCTGATCGGCTTCTCCAACTTCATGGTCGAGTCCTGGTTCCTGCAGCTTGCCGCGTTGATCGGCGCCGCGTTCGCGTTTCGTGCCTGGACCGCGACGCGGGCCGGCAAATACACCTGGGACCGCTACAAGCTGAAGGTCCCGATCGCCGGCAAGATTCTCCTCAAGGCGACGCTGGCGCGCTTTGCGCGCAGCTTTGCGCTCGCCCTGCAAAGCGGCGTGCCGGTGGTGCAGGCGCTGAGCACCGTGGCGCTGGTGGTCGACAACGACTACATCGGCCAGCGCATCGAGCAGATGCGCGATGGCGTGGAGCGGGGCGAGAGCGTGCTGCGCGCCGCCGTGGCGGCGGGCATTTTCACCACCGTGGTGCTGCAGATGATCGCCGTGGGCGACGAAACCGGCGAACTTGACAGCCTGCTGCGCGAAGTCGCGGATCTGTACGAAAACGACGTCGAGTACGAGGTCAAGACCCTGTCGCAGCAGATCGAGCCGATCCTCATCATCGGCCTGGGCGGGCTGGTGCTGGTGCTGGCGCTGGGCGTGTTCCTGCCGATCTGGGACCTCGGCAAGGCCGCGATCGCCAAGTAGGGAATGCCGATGCGCGCGCGCGGCTTCAGCCTGATCGAGCTGGTGGTCGCGCTCACCATCGTCGGGGTACTGGTCGGCGTGTTTCTCGACCGCGCACTCTTTTACCGGGAGCAGGCCGAGAAATCGGCCATGGAGCAGGTTGCGCTCGATCTTCGCTCCAGCGTCAATCTGCGAGTCGCCGAACTGGTGCTGGAGAACCGTTTCGCCGAATTGCCCGCGCTGCAGGCGCAGAACCCGATGGAATTGCTGGCTCAGAAACCGCGCAATTACGGGGGGGTGCTGGACGTCCCTGGAGTGCAAAAGGTTGTCACGGGGAACTGGTACTTCGACAATACTTCAAAAGAAGTCGTATACTATATTGATTCAGGGCGGTATTTCGCCCCTGGCGATCAAGGTCGCATGCGTGTGGCCTGGCGTGTGAAGCTGGTGAAGGGTGCGGACGGTGCCGCGGCGCCGCAGTGGGCCCATCTGGAGCTGGTGCAGCCGTATCGCTGGTTTTAGCGGGCGCTCGCGCCCGGGAGTTTGAGCAGATGCGCGCCTCGGGATTCGGCAGGTCCGGCAGCGGCTTTACCCTGATTGAGCTGGTGGTCGTGATCGCTATCGTTGGCATCCTTGCGGCGGTCGCCCTGCCGCGCTTCATCTCGATGCAGAACTCGGCGCGCGCCGCCAAGACGCAGGCGTTGTTCGGCGCGGTACGCTCGGCGTCGGTGCTCGCGCACGCGGGGTGCCTGGCGAACGTCGGCGGTTCCTGCACGCCGACCGGCGGCTCGGTGACGATGGAAGGGGCCATCATAAATATGGTGAACGGATACCCGGTTGCCAATGTCTCAACCATAACGCCGGGGGGGATCATCCTCGCCAGCCAGATTAATCCCACCGCGGACGGTGTGACGATCGCGGTGGTGGGTAATTCGGTCACCATCGACACCAACGGCGGCACCTCGCCGAACTGCCGGTTAACCTACAGCGAGCCGGTGGCGGTGAATACTTCGCCGATCATCGTCGTGGACGTGAGCGGCTGTTGAGGGACAGGGTTGGACGGACGGCTGCGGCCTGCCGGGTACAAGGTACTTTGATCAGTTTTTTCAACGCTTTGGCGCGCCGCTGCGGTGGCGCAAAGAAGCACACTTAGGAGATTGCTCCATGGTCAGAAAACAGAAGGGCTTTACCATCATCGAACTGGTGGTGGTCATCGTGATCCTCGGCATCCTCGCGGCGGTCGCGTTTCC
>JBDTRO010000308.1:0-4646 GCA_039931635.1 Betaproteobacteria bacterium
AGAAATGAAACGCGTTGCCGCATTTTCGGCGCTGCTAGCAGCGTCCCTGCTGTTGTCCCTGCCCGCCGCGGCGCAAAAGCCCTACGAACCCCAGGTCGGCCAGGCCGGCAAGGACGTGATCTGGGTACCCACGCCGGATGAAGTAGTCGACCGGATGCTGCGCATGGCGCAGGTCACGAAGGACGACCTGGTGTTCGACCTGGGGGCCGGCGACGGCAAGATCGCGATCGCCGCGGCGAAGAAGTTCGGCGCGCGCTCGGTGGGCATCGAGTACAACCCGGAAATGGCGAAGCACGCGCAGGGCAACGTCGAGAAGGCGGGCGTCGCAGGCCGGGCGCGCATCGTCAACGGCGACATCTTCGTCACCGATTTCAGCCAGGCAACGGTGGTCACCATGTACCTGCTGCCGCAGCTCAACCTCAAGCTGCGCCCGACGATCCTGTCGATGCGCCCGGGCACGCGCGTGGTGTCGCACTCGTTCACGATGGACGACTGGGAAGCCGACGAAATCTCGAGCATGGACGGGCGCCGCGCCTACTTCTGGCTGGTGCCGGCGAACGTGAACGGCGGCTGGGCGCTGGAGACCGGGGGCGACAAGTCCGATCTCAGCATCGAACAGCGCTTCCAGAAAATCGAAGGCACGGTGGGCCTGGGCCATACGCAGGGCGGCCTGCGCGCCGCGCGCCTGAGCGGCGCCAACATCAGCTTCGCCTTCGTCGCCAACGACGGCGTGAAGCGCGACTACGTCGGCCGCGTTACCGGCGGCAAGATGGAAGGCTCGTTCCGCGGCGACAACGGCAGCGAAGGCCGCTGGAGCGCGACCAAGAAGTAACCCTGGGTTCCCGCTTTCGCGGGAACGACGTCACCCGCGTTTTCTATTCGTCACCCCCGCGAAGGCGGGGGTCCATTCCTAGAGTTTCTTGTGTGAGCCGTCGCAGAACGGCTTGCCGGCGCTGCGCTTGCAGCCGCAGAGCCAGACCTTCTGTGCTTCGGTGTTGGTGAACTTCACCGGCTTGAACTCGGTGGTCTTGTGCGAGCCGTCGCAGAACGGCTGGCTCTTCGACTGCCCGCAGGCGCACCACCAGTAGTCGCCGGGCGCGAGTTCCACGGCGTAGGGGCCTTTCTGCGGGATCAGCGGCTCTGCCACGACCCATCCCTGGCCTGGTCCTCGAACCTCGTGTACTGGCCGAGGAACGTGAGGTTGACGGTGCCGATCGGGCCGTTGCGCTGCTTGGCGATGATCACTTCGGCGCGGCCCTTGGCGTCGAGTTTTTCCGGGTAATAGACCTCGTCGCGATAGATGAACAGGATCACGTCGGCGTCCTGCTCGATCGCGCCCGATTCGCGCAGGTCGGACATCATCGGCCGCTTCTCGGTGCGCGTCTCCAGCGCCCGGTTCAGCTGCGACAGGGCGACCACCGGCACGCTCAGTTCCTTGGCCAGCGCCTTCAGCGAGCGCGAAATCTCCGATATTTCGGTGGCGCGGTTCTCGCCATCGCTCGTAGCCGACATGAGCTGCAGGTAATCCACCACGATCAGGCCGAGCTTGCCGGCCTGGCGATACATCCGGCGCGCGCGGGTGCGCAATTCAAGCGCGTTCAGCGCCCCGGTCTCGTCGATGTAGATCGGCGCCTCGTGCAGCTTGCCCATCGCCGTTGAAATACTGCTCCATTCCTCGTCGTTCAGCCGCCCGGTACGCATCAGGTGCTGGTCGACCCTGGCAATCGAGCCGAGCAGGCGCATCGCGAGCTGGGAGGAGCCCATTTCCATGCTGAAGATCGCCACCGGCGCGCCGGTCTTCAGGGCCACGTGCTCGGCCATGTTGAGCGCGAACGCAGTCTTGCCCATCGACGGGCGGCCCGCGACGATCACCAGGTCGCCCTGCTGCAGGCCGGCGGTCTTTTCGTCCAGGTCGGTGAATCCGGTGGGCAGGCCGGTGACGTCGGATTTGTTTTCCTGGCGGTAAAGATGATCAATGCGCTCGAACACCTTCGCCAGCACGGGCTGGATCGATTCGAAGCCCTGGGTCCCGCGCTGGCCGCGTTCGCCGACTTCCATGATGCGCGACTCGGCCTCGTCCAGCATCTGGCCGACTTCCTTTCCCGAGGGCGTCAGCGCGGATTCGGCGATCTCGGTGGCGACCGTGATCAGCCGGCGCTGGATCGCGCGTTCGCGCACCAGCTCGGCGTAGCGCCGGATGTTGAGCGCGCTGGGCGTGTTCTGGGCGAGCGAGCCCAGGTAGGCGGGACCGCCGGTGCGGTCCTTGTCTTCGCTCGCCTCGATCGATTCGGCGATGGTAACCACGTCCGCCGGCTTGCCATGCTCGATCAGCTTCGACAGGTGGCGGAAAATGCGGCGGTGGTCGTCGCGGTAGAAATCCTCGGCGGTGACCAGGTCGGCGATCTTGTCGAAAGCCTGGTTGTCCAGCAGCAGCCCGCCCAGCAGCGACTGCTCCGCTTCCACCGAGTGCGGTGGAACCTTTAGCGCGAGCAGATGGGGATCCGACGGTTCGCTGCGTCGCGCTTGAGGTTGGGCCATGGGAGTCAGGCCATTCTAGAAAAGAAAAAGGGCTGTCGCCAGCCCTTTTTTCACTAAACCTTCAGCGAGAAAAAATTCTCAGGCTTCGCCGATCACCGATACCGTAATGGTGACAACCACATCCGTGTGTAATGCGATCTGAAGTGGATACTCGCCGGCCTGCTTGAGGGCGCCGGTGGGCATGCGGATCTGCGCGCGCTCGACTTCGTGGCCCTGCGCCTTGAGCGCGTCCACGATGTCGTGGTTCGTGACCGAGCCGAACAGCTTGCCGTCCACGCCCGCCTTCTGCGTGATTTTCAGCACCAGACCATCCAGCTTCGCGCCGCGCTCCTGCGCCTGCGCGAGCGCCGCCGACTGCGCTTTTTCCAGCTCGGCGCGCCGCGCTTCGAAGACCTTCAGGTTCTCGTCGGTCGCGCGCTTCGCCTTGCCCTGCGGAATCAGGTAGTTGCGCGCGTAGCCGTCCTTGACCTTCACGACGTCGCCCAGGTTGCCCAGGTTCGCCAGTCTTTCCATCAGGATCACTTGCATGGCTGGCCTTTCAGTGCAGGTCGGTGAACGGCATCAGCGCGAGGAAACGCGCGCGCTTGACGGCGGTCGAGAGCTGGCGCTGGTACCCGGCCGAGGTGCCGGTGATGCGCGCCGGAATGATGCGGCCGTTCTCGTTGATGAAGTCCTTGAGGATGTCGATGGCCTTGTAGTCGACCCATTCGATCTTCTCGGCGGTGAAGCGGCAGAACTTGCGGCGCCGGAAGAGGGCCCGCTGTCCCCGGTCCTTTTTGTCCTTGCCCTTGCCTTTGAACTTACCTTTACCGCGCTTCGGTGGAGGCATATCAGTTTCCTTCCATGAATTCTATGTTCGTCACGTGCAGCACCGGCTTCTTCGAGCGCCGGTTCTTCGCACACAAAAATCCTTCGGCCTTCAGCAGCCGGCCCATCGGGCCCGCCGCAAGCAGCCTTGCCTGGGCTTCAAAGGCGACCGCGTCGATCTCGGCGTTCACCTTGCGCTTCGCGCCCGCTTCGGCGCGTTCCGACTCATGCGTGAGGCGGAACTCGACGACCGGAACACCGGCCGGCGTGTAGCGCAACGATTGCAACTCGGTGACCACGCCCGAAATCTCGACCTTGTTCGCCGGCTCGATCAAGTTGCCGCGGGTGCTGCAGCCGGAGCCGCAACCGGCGCACCCGGCGCCTCGCCGCCGCGCTGCTCCATCATCGACCGGGACTTCTCTTCCTTCATCATCGGCGAAGGATCGACGACCGCCTTGGTCATCTTCACGGTCAGGTGGCGCAGGATCGCATCGTTGAAGCGGAACGAGTGCTCGAACTCGGTGATGGTCTCGTTGTCGCACTCGATGTTCATGAGCACGTAGTGCGCCTTGTGAACCTTGGCGAGCGGATAGGCGAGCTGGCGGCGGCCCCAGTCCTCGAGGCGGTGCACCTTGCCGTTGCGCGCGGCAACGATGCCCTTGTAGCGTTCGACCATGGCGGGCACCTGCTCGCTCTGGTCCGGATGGACGATGAAACAGATTTCGTAATGCCGCATTCGGTGTTTCTCCTTATGGGTGAGCCACCCGCAATGCGTAGGCGGTGTGGCAAGGATGGGCGTCCCGGAGGACGCGAAAAGGGGCGAATTGTATGCAGTTTCCGGGACTTAAGCAAGCCCGAATACCACGAGAGCCCAAACACAATTATGAGGTGTCCAGTTTGAATGACCGATTTCGTCGGCGGGTTCAACCGGTCAGTGCAACACCGCCTTCTAATGTTCGCTGTCGTACATACTGAGCAAAGCTACGAATATAGACTGGCACATGGATCGCGATAACGAGTCTGATGCGAAGGCGCGATTTCGCGCTAACGGTCCCCCGCTGGCAACCCGGTGCAAGCGGTGCGGGAGCGTATATTGCGGCGCGTTCGCGTGCCGCTTTTCTGGCGCGCTGGACGAGCAGAACGAAGCTACGGATAGGGTGGGAGACGCTGCGCCACCGACTAAGCTGAGTTTGACCTAAGCACGGAAGCCCCTGCTTCTCGGTCCGTTTGAATGACCCCTTTGGGTGGCGGGCTCAACCGGTCAATGCAACACTTCAGCAAGTTTATCGGCAGGCGAAGCG
>JBDTRO010000309.1:0-2483 GCA_039931635.1 Betaproteobacteria bacterium
GCGCGGCCGGTGCACATCCTCACGCCCTCGGCGACCGTGCGCCGCATCGTCAACATGACCGCGCTCGCGGTGGCGGACGCCAACGCGCCGCGCGGGCAAGAGCAGACCCTGTTTTAGGATGAAAGCCAGAGCCGGACTCGTATTGACCGGAGGCGGCGCGCGCGCCGCCTACCAGGTCGGCGTCGTCAAGGCGGTGCGCGACATCCTCGGCAACCCGGTCAGGAACCCGTTTCCGATCCTGTGCGGCACCTCGGCAGGGGCGATCAACGCCACCACGCTGGCGGTGTACGCGGACGACTTCAGCCGTGGCGTGGGCAATCTCCTCGAAGTCTGGGAGAACATGCACTGCCACCACGTCTACCGCACCGACGCCGGACACATCATGAGGAGCGGCGCGCGCTGGCTGGGCGCGATGATGCTGCTGTCGCGCCATAACCCGGTATCGCTGCTGGACAGCGCGCCGCTGAGGGACATGCTCGAGCGCACGCTCGCCTTCGAGCGCATCCAGGACCACATCGATTCGGGCGCGCTGTACGCCGTCAGCGTCACGGCCTCGGGTTACACCACTGGCCAGAGCGTGTCCTTCTTCCAGGGCGGCTCGGGGCTGGAGGGCTGGGAGCGCAACCAGCGCATCGGCGCCGCCGTGTCGCTCAAGCTCGATTACCTGCTCGCCTCCAGCGCGCTGCCGTTCATCTTTCCGGCAGTCAAGGTGCACCGCGAATATTTCGGCGACGGCTCGGTGCGCCAGATCGCGCCGATCAGCCCGGCGCTGCACCTGGGCGCGGACCGCGTGCTGGTGGTGGGCACCGGGCGCCAGAGCCCCGACCAGGCGCGCGCGCGTTCGAACGTCTACCCGTCGGTGGCGCAGATCGCCGGCCATGCGCTGAATTCGATCTTCCTCGACGGCCTGTCGGTGGACCTGGAACGCCTGGAGCGCATCAACCGCACGCTCACGCTGATTCCGCCCGAAAAACTCGCCGAGGCCAACCTGCCGCTGCGGCCGGTGAAGGTGCTGTTCATCTCGCCCTCGCAGCCGATCGAGCGCATCGCGGCGCGCTTCGTGCACGAGCTGCCGGCGACCGTGCGTTTCATCCTGCGGCCGACCGGGGCGTTGAACCGCTCGGGCTCGAACCTGGTGAGTTACCTGCTGTTCGAGGAGTCGTTCTGCCGTACCCTGATCGACTTGGGCTACCAGGACACGGTGAGCCGGGAAAAAGAAGTCCGGGAGTTTTTCGTGGACGCGGAGGGATAGCCATGACCGATCCGAACCAGCCGCAGGATCCGTTCGAGATGTTCCGCCGCCTGTGGGGCCCGCTGGGCGTGCCGGTGCCCGGACTGTCCATGCCGACCCTCGATCCGGCCGAGATCGACAAGCGCGTGCAGGAACTGAAGTCGGTGGAAATGTGGCTGTCGATGAATCTCAACATGCTTCGCACGGCGATCCAGGGACTGGAAATGCAGAAAGCCGGGTTGAGTGCGATGCAGCAGGCCATGCAGATGGGTATGCCGCAGGACAAAGACAAGCAACCATGATCAGGAGACGAAGCAATGGCTAAAGCAGTCCGTTATCACAAGCAGGGCGGTCCGGAGGTTTTGCAACTCGATGACGTCCAGGTCGGTGACCCCGGCCAGGGGCAGGTCCGCATCAAGCACACGGCGATCGGCGTCAATTTCGTCGACACCTACCAGCGCTCCGGCCTGTATCCGATGCAACTGCCGGCGACCGCAGGCAACGAGGCCGCCGGCGTGGTGGAGGCGGTGGGCGCGGGCGTGACCGACCTGAAGGCCGGCGACCGCATCTGCTACACCGGGCTGCCGGGTTCCTACTGCGAGCAGCGCCTGGTGCCGGCCGACCGGACGGTGAAGCTGCCGCAAGGCATCACCGACGAGCAGGCGGCGTCGATGCTGCTGAAGGGGCTGACGGTTCACTACCTGATTTTTTCGACCTACGCGGCGAAGAAAGGCGACACCGTGCTCTGGCACGCCGCCGCCGGCGGCGTCGGACTGATTGCCTGCCAGTGGCTCAAGGCCCTCGGCGTCACCGTCATCGGCACCGCGGGCTCGCCGGAGAAAATGGCGCTCGCCAAGGCGCACGGCGCCGACCACGTCATCAACTATTCGACCGGCGGCTTCGTCGAGAAGGTCAAGGAACTCACCGGCGGCAAGGGCGTGCCGGTGGTCTACGACTCGGTCGGCAAGTCCACCTGGGAAGGATCGCTGGATTGCCTGCGCCCGCGCGGGCTGATGGTTTCCTTCGGCAATGCTTCCGGGCCCGTGGCGCCGGTCAACCTGGGGATCCTCGCCTCCAAGGGCTCGCTCTACGTCACGCGCCCCACGCTCGCGACCTACATCGCCGCGCGCGCCGACCTGGTCGAGCGCTCAAACGCGCTGTTCGACATCGTGAAGTCCGGCAAGGTGAAGATCGAGACCACCGGGAAATACAAGCTTGCCGACGCGGCGCAGGCACACCGCGACCTGGAAGG
>JBDTRO010000310.1:0-6374 GCA_039931635.1 Betaproteobacteria bacterium
GCGAGCGCGCCCACGTCGCCCATGAACACTTCCGCCGGATAGGCGTTGAACCAGAGGAAACCGAGGCCCGCGCCCACCAGCGCGCCGCAGAACACCGCCAGTTCGCCCGCGCCGGCGACATAGGGCACGCCGAGGTATTTCGAGAACACTGCATTGCCCGCGACGTACGCGAAGATGCCCAGCGCTCCGCCGACCATGACGGTCGGCATGATCGCGAGACCGTCCAGCCCGTCGGTCAGGTTGACCGCGTTCGAGGTGCCGACGATGACGAAGTAACTGAGCACGACGAAGCCGAGCGCGCCCAGCGGATAGGCGACGAACTTGAAGAACGGCACGATCAGCGTGTTGAGCGCCGGCGTGCTCTGCGCGAGCCAGGCGAGGTAGCAGGCCGCGGCCAGCCCGAACGCCGACTGCCAGGCGAGCTTCGCTCGTGCCGGCAGCCCCTTCGGATTGCGATGCACGACCTTGCGGTAGTCGTCCACCCATCCGATGGCGCCAAAGGCGAGCGTCACCAGCAGCACCACCCAGAGGAAGCGGTTGCTCAGATCGCCCCACAGGAGCGTGGTGATGCCGATCGACAGCAGGATCAACGCCCCGCCCATGGTGGGCGTGCCGGCTTTGGTCAGGTGCGACTTCGGGCCGTCTTCACGCACTGCCTGGCCGATCTTGTAGGCGGCAAGCTTGCGGATCACGTAGGGCCCGAGGATCAGGGAGATCGCGAGCGCGGTGAGACAGGCCAGCACCGCGCGCAGCGTGAGGTAGTTGAATACGTTGAACAGGCGCACGTCTTTTGCCAGCCACTGGGCGAGTTCGAGCAGCATCAGTGCGCCGTCGCTTTCTCGCCCCGCAGGGCGGCCACCACGCGCTCCATCTGCATGAAACGGGAGCCCTTGACAAGGATCGTGGTGATGCCTTTGGTTTCGTCCAGCAGCTTTTCAATCGAGTCGAAGCTCCGCCCACCGTTGCCGAACGCCTGCACCGCCGCCGGCGTGGCGGAGCCGAGCGCCAGCAGGACGGATACGCCGCGTTGCCTGGCGTAGCGTCCCACCTCGGCGTGGAATTCGGGTCCCTGCTCGCCCACTTCACCCATGTCGCCCAGCACCAGCGCGGTCGGACCCGGACAGGAAGCGAGCACGTCGATCGCGGCGCGCACCGAATCCGGATTGGCGTTATAGCTGTCGTCGATCAGGATCGCGCCGGCTTCGGTACGGCTGACCTGCAGGCGCCCTGCGTAGGGCCGGAACGCGGCGAGCCCCTCGCCGATCACATCGGCCGGAACGCCGGCGGCGTGCGCGCAGGCCGCGGCGGCGAGCGCATTGCGCACGTTGTGCAGCCCGGGAATTGCAAGCGTCGCCCGCGCTTCGCCCGCGGGCGTGCTCAGGATGATTTCGCTCGCCAGCGAATTCAGCTCGTAGCGGCCGGTGAGGTCGCCGGAGGCGATGCCGAACTCGACGCGCCGGCGCTTGCCGGCTTTTTCCCGGAACACGCCCGCCATCGCGTCCTCGGCGTTCAGCACCGCGATGCCATCCCCCGGCAGCGCGTCGAACACACTCGCGTTCTCGGCCGCCACCGCCTCGACCGACTGCATGAATTCCAGGTGCTCGCGCTGCGCGTTGTTGACCAGCGCAATGGTGGGCTGCGCGATTTTCGCGAGCAGCGCAATTTCGCCCGGATGGTTCATGCCGAGCTCGACCGCGCAGTAGCGGTGGCCGGCGCGCAGGCCAAGCAGCGTCATCGGCACGCCGATGTCGGTGTTCAGGTTGCCGCGCGTGGCGAGCGCACCGCCCTCACCGGCATGGCGGCGCAGGATCGAAGCGAGCATTTCCTTGGTGGTGGTCTTGCCGTTCGATCCGGTGATCGCGATCACGATGGGTGCGAATCGCAGGCGCCAGTGCCGGCCCAGGCGCCCGAGCGCACGCCGGGTGTCGTCGGCCACGAGAAGCGGCAGCGACGTGCGCCCGGAATACGTTTCGTCCACCAGCGCCGCCGCGGCGCCGCGTTCCTTCGCCATCGCAAGGAAACCGTGACCGTCGAAGCGCTCGCCGCGGATGGCGACGAACAACTGGCCCCTGCCAATCGAGCGCGTGTCGGTGGAGACATCCTCGAAACGAACGTCCCCGCTGTCCGCGAGGCGCGCGCCCATGGCGGCGGCGGCTTCGGCGAGGCTCATCATGGTTCCCCCCGCCGGCGGAGCGCCGCGCGGGCCAGCGCCGCATCCGAGAAGGGCAGCCGCCGTCCTGCGATTTCCTGGAATCCTTCGTGGCCCTTGCCGGCGATCAGCACGACATCGTCGGGAGCGGCCGCTGCGATCGCAGCGTCGATCGCAGCGCTGCGATCGGCTTCGATCTCGCACCTCCCGGAAACACCAACGCGAATCTGTTCGATGATGGCAAGCGGATCTTCGCCGCGCGGGTTGTCCGAGGTGAGCACGATCCGGTCGGCGCGCGCCGCCGCCACGCTGCCCATCACCGGCCGCTTCGCCCGGTCGCGGCCGCCGCCGGCGCCGAACACCGCGACCAGTTGCCCGCCGCGCGCCTGCGCCACGGGCTTCAATGCCGAGAGAACCTTGTCCAGCGCATCCGGCGTGTGCGCGTAGTCGACCACCACCAGCGGGCGATCGCCGATCTGCTGCATGCGGCCGTCCACCTGCGGCAGCGCCGCCAGCAGCCGCGCGCCCTCCTCGAACGCGATTCCCTTCGCCACCAGGCAACCCAGCACGCCGAGCGCGTTGGCGACGTTGAAGCGCCCGAGTTGCGCAAATCTCACGGTCGCATCGCCCCAGCTCGAATTTATTCGAATGGCATCGGCATCCGGCTCGACCGCGCAGATGAATTCTTCAGTGTTGCCGGAAATTTTCCCTGAAGAAGAAATGCCATAACCAATCGTCCGCACGCCGCGCGCGGCGAGGCGCTTGGCGAGCTGCGCGCCGAAAGGGTCGTCCAGATTCAGCACCGCCGCGCCCAGGCCGGGCGCATCGAACAACCGCGCTTTCGCCTCGGCGTACGCGGTCAGCGTGCCGTGATAGTCGAGGTGGTCGTGCGTCAGATTGGTGAACAGCGCGCAGTCGAAGGCGACGCCGTTGACGCGCCCCTGATCGAGGCCGTGCGAGGAAACCTCCATCGCCACCGCCTGTGCCCCCGCCGTCCTGAATTCCGCAAGCAAGCGGTGAAGTTCGAGAGCGTCCGGCGTGGTGTTGCCGATCGGATCCAGAGCCGGCGCAAAGCCGCTCCCCAGGGTTCCGACGACTGCCGTTTTTGTTTCCTTCACGGAAAGAAGATGGGCCAGCCACTGCGAGCAGGAAGTCTTGCCGTTTGTGCCGGTGACGCCGCACACCCACAGCGACCCGGAAGGGCGGCCATTGAACTCGTGCGCGAGAAAGCCCGCCTGCGAACGGAGATTCTCGACGCCGGCGTTGGGCACCCGCCAACCGCTGTCCCAGGCAAAGTCCTGGCGTTCCCAGACGACCGCCGCGCAGCCACGCTCGATCGCCTGCGCTATGTACTGCCGGCCGTCCACGGCCCCGCCCGGCCAGGCGAAGAAAGCCGCGCCCGGAGCGGCGCGCCGGCTGTCGGAGGTGAGACGTTCGATTACCGCACCCTGGCGCGCGAGCAGCGCGAGAATGTTGTCAATTAAGTGTTCTCCTTTATCTCATCGCCCTCGCCGGGCAGGTCGATCGGCGCGAGCGGCGCGTCGTAGGGCGCGCCCAGCAGGCGCAGAGCGCCCTGCATCACCTGGGAAAACACCGGGGCTGCCACCTGGCCGCCGTAGTACTGGCCGGCCGAGGGTTCGTCCAGCATCACTGCGATCACCAGGCGCGGGTCGGACGCCGGCGCGAAGCCGACGAACGAAGAGACGTACTTGTGCGCGGCGTAGCCGCCGTTTTCCTGCTTGTGCGCGGTACCGGTCTTGCCGCCGACCCTCCAGCCGACGATGCGTGCGCGCGGCGCGGTACCACCCGGCTGCACGGCGGACTCCAGCATGTCGCGTAGCGCTCGCGCCACATCCGGCGAGAACACGCGAATGCCTTCGACTGGCGTGCCAGTCTTGACCAGCGACAGCGGCACGAGTTCGCCGTCGCGCGCGAACACGGTGTAGGCGCGCGCGAGCTGGATCAGGCTGACCGAGATGCCGTGGCCGTAAGCCATCGTCGCCTGCTCCACGGGACGCCAGGATTTCGCTTCGCGCACCCGCCCGGGGGCCTCGCCGGGAAACCCGAGCCGCGACGCGGCGCCGAAGCCGACGCGCTTGAACATGTCGTGCATTTCCTCGCGCGGCATCATGAGCGCGATCTTCGCCGCACCGACGTTGGAGGATTTCTGGATCACCTGCGCCGCGCTCATCGCGCCGCCGGGATGGGCGTCGTGGATGGTGTAGTTGGCGATCGTGAGCGCGCCCGGCGACGTCTGGATCATCGTCTGCGGCGTAATCCTGCCGGTCTCGATCGCGAGGCCGATCGTGAACGGCTTGAGCGTGGAGCCCGGCTCGAAAGTGTCGGTGATCACCCGGTTGCGCAGCTGCGCGCCGGTCAGCCGCGCGCGGTTGTTCGGGTTGTAGGTCGGCATGTTGACGAGCGCGAGGACTTCGCCGCTGCGCACGTCCAGCACCACGATCGCGCCGGCTTTCGCCCGGTGCGCTTCCACTGCCGCCTTGAGCGCGCCGAAGGCGAGGTGCTGGATCTTGCTGTCGATGGACAGCGTGAGATCGCGCCCGTCCTGCGCGGCGCGGATCGACTCGACGTCCTCGACGATTCGGCCGAGCCGGTCCTTGATCACGCGGCGGCTGCCGGCGGCGCCGGCAAGGGTGGCCTGCTGCGCAAGCTCGATGCCTTCCTGGCCGGCGTCGTCCACGCCGGTGAAGCCGATCGCGTGCGCCATGGTTTCGCCGCCCGGGTAGTAGCGGCGGTATTCGTTCTGCTGGTGGATGCCGGCAATGCCCAGTTCCAGGACGCGGTCGGCGACCTCGGGTGGAATCTGGCGCTTGAGGTAGACGAACTCGCGCTCCGCATCCGAGAACTTGCGCGCGAGCTCGCGCGGGTCCAGCGACAGCAGCCCGGCCAGGCTCTTCAATTGCGCCGGCGTCGCATTCACGTCTTCCGGGATCGCCCACACCGATTTCACCGGCGTCGAGATGGCGAGCGCTTCGCCGTTGCGGTCGACGATGCGGCCGCGCGTGGCCGGCACCTCCAGCACGCGCGAGTAGCGCGCTTCGCCCTTGCCCTGCAGGAAGCCGGTATGCATCGACTGCAGGTAGACCGAGCGGCCCGCCAGCACCAGGAAGGCGGCGAGCAGCATCACGACCGCCACGCGCGCGCGCCAGGCCGGCAGGCGGACCATCACCGGCACGCTGGCCGCGACGCTCAAGGTGTCGCCCCTTCGACGCTCGGTGTCGCCCCTTTGACCCTCACGGCCTGGGTTCCTCCCTGATTTCAACCATCCGCACGCGGCGCGGATCCGGCGCGCGCATGCCCAGCCTGCCCACCGCGATCTTCTCGACGCGCGAATGCAGGCCCCAGGTGCTGGATTCCAGCTGCAGCTGGCCGAATTCGACTGCCAGCGCACGCGCGCGCTCCTGCTCGCGTTCGAGTCCCGTGAACAGCTTCCTCGACTCATGCTGGGAGGTGACGAGCCCGAGCGCGCAGACGATGAGAACCAGGAGGAGGAGGAGGTTCAGCTTCGCCACGCGTCGGGCCCGTGTCCGGTGAATGCTCGCTTCAGTACTGCAGGATCCAGTGGCGCGGCGCTGCGTTCGGCGACACGCAGGGTCGCGCTGCGCGCGCGCGGATTGGCCGCGGTCTCGGCCGCCGAGGCGCGCCGCGCCTTGCCCAGGATTCTGAGCGGCGGTTGTGGCAAATCCCGGGCACGAATCGGCAAATCCGCGGGCAGGCTGTCCGCGGCGCAGGCGCGCAGAAAGCGCTTTACGAGCCGGTCTTCCAGCGAATGGAAGGCGATCACGGCGAGCCTGCCGCCGGCCGCGAGCCGCGCGGTCGCCTGCGGCAGCATCATCTCGATTTCCTCAAGCTCCCGATTGACGAGAATCCGTAGAGCTTGAAAGGTGCGCGTCGCCGGATTCTGGCCGGCCTCGCGTGTGCGGACCGCCGCAGCCACGACAGCGGCAAGTTGCTCGGTGCGGACGAGCGGTTCGCGTGCCCGAGCAGCAACAATCGCCTTTGCAACCTGTTTAGCAAACCGTTCTTCGCCATAGCTTGCGATTGCCTCCCGGATTTGTTGTTCTGTTGCGGTCGCCAGCCAGTCCGCGGCCGAAACGCCGCGGGTCGGATCCATGCGCATGTCGAGAGGCCCGTCCGCGCGAAACGAGAAGCCGCGCGCCGGGTCGTCGATTTGAGGAGAGGACAGGCCGAGGTCCGCGAGCACGCC
>JBDTRO010000311.1:0-2503 GCA_039931635.1 Betaproteobacteria bacterium
GCCGGGCGACGTGCAGCGAATGAGCGCTGGGCGCGGCGTGCAGCACAGCGAGCAGAACCACAACAGGTCCGGCACCACCCACTTCCTGCAGATCTGGATCGAGCCGAACGTGCGCGGCATCGCGCCCGGTTACGAGCAGAAGCATTTCGACGCCGCCTCCAAACGTGGCAGGCTGCGGCTGGTCGCCTCCCCCGACGGCGCCGACGGCTCGGTGACGATCCACCAGGACGCGCGCATCTACGCCGGTCTGTTCGAAGGCGCCGAGCGCGCGGCGCATCCGCTGGCGCCCGGACGCAAGGCCTACCTTCATGTGGTGCGAGGCAAGGTCACCGTGAACGGCACCCCGCTGGAAGCCGGTGATGCGGTCAAGATGACCGGCGTGTCGGAGGCCTCGCTGGAAAAAGGCGCGGGCGCGGAAGTTCTTCTTTTTGATCTGCCGTAAAGGAGCCGACAATGGCCAAAGCAATGGATACCGGCCAGGAAATGAGATGAGCGGCATCCGCACCGAGAAGGATTCCTTCGGCCCGATCGAGGTGCCCTCAGACCGCCTGTGGGGCGCGCAGACCGAGCGCAGCCGGCGCTTCTTTCGCATCTCCAGCGAGCGCATGCCGCTTGCCGTGGTCCATGCCCTGGCGCTGGTGAAGCGCTCGGCGGCCCGGGTAAACGCAACCCTTGGCCTGCTCGATGCAAAAAAGGCGGACGCGATCGTGCGCGCCGCCGATGAAGTGCTCGCCGGGCGGCACGACGAGGAATTTCCGCTCGTGGTCTGGCAGACAGGCTCGGGCACGCAGTCGAACATGAACGTGAACGAGGTGATCGCCAACCGCGCGTCCGAAATCATGGGCGGCGAGCGGGGGCCGAAGCGCCTCCTGCACCCGAACGACGACATCAATCTCGGCCAGTCATCGAACGACGTTTTTCCCACCGCGATGCACGTCGCCGCCGCGCGCGCCCTGCATGCTGACGTGATTCCCGCCCTCGACCGGCTGTGCGCGGCGCTGGCGGCAAAGCGCGACGCGTTCGCGAAGATCGTAAAAATCGGCCGCACCCACCTGCAGGACGCGACCCCGCTCACGCTGGGGCAGGAGTTTTCGGGGTACGTGGCGCAGCTCGAGCTATCGCGCCAGGCGTTGGAGGCGGTGCTGCCCGGCCTGTATCAGCTTGCGATCGGCGGCACGGCGGTGGGCACCGGGCTCAACACCCATGCCCAGTTCAGCGAGCGGGTGGCCGCCGAACTGGCACGCATGTCGGGACTGCCGTTCGAGCCGGCGCCGAACAAGTTCGCGGCGCTCGCGGGGCACGAGGCGCTGGTATTCGCGCACGGCGCGCTCAAGACCCTTGCGGCGTCGCTGATGAAGATCGCCAACGACGTCCGCCTGCTTGCGTCCGGCCCGCGATCCGGCATCGGCGAGATTTCGCTGCCCGAGAACGAGCCGGGCAGTTCGATCATGCCGGGCAAGGTCAATCCCACGCAGGCGGAGGCGATGACCATGCTCTGCGCGCAGGTGTTCGGCAACGACGTTGCGCTCAATATCGGCGGCGCGTCGGGCCACTTCGAGCTGAACGTCTACAAGCCGCTCATCATCAATGCATTCCTGCAAAGCGCCCGGCTGCTCGCCGACGGCATGGCGAGCTTCGAGGAGCATTGCGTGCGCGGCATCGTTGCCAACGAGGCGCGCATCCGCGACCAGCTGGAGCGCTCGCTGATGTTGGTGACCGCGCTCGCGCCCCACATTGGCTACGACAGGGCGGCGGAGATCGCGAAAAAGGCGCACAAGGAGGGCTGCACGGTGCGCGAGTCCGCCGCGGCGCTGGGCTATGTGAAAGAGGCGGACTTCGACCGCTGGGTGCGGCCGGAGGACATGGTTTGAGTTCAGTCGTCGTTCTCATATCGGGGCGTGGCAGCAACCTGCAGGCCCTCATCGATGCCGGCATTCCCGTCTCCGCCGTGATCAGCAACGTCGCCGGCGCGGGCGGCCTCGCGATCGCGGCCAGGCATGGCATTCCGACGCTGGTCGTGAAGCACGGCGATTTTCCGACGCGCGAGGCGTTCGAAGTGGTGCTCGCGGCGGAAATCGACCGCTTTACGCCCAAACTCGTGGTGCACGCCGGGTTCATGCGCATCGTCACCTCGGGCTACGTCGAGCACTATGCGGGACGGATGCTGAACGTTCATCCTTCGCTGCTGCCCTCGTTCACCGGCCTGCATACGCACGAGCGCGCGCTGGCGGCGGGGGCCAAGGTGCACGGGTGCACGGTGCATTTCGTGACGCTGGAACTGGATGCGGGGCCGATCGTCATCCAGGCGGCGATTCCGGTGCTGGCGCAAGACACCGTCGAGACCCTGTCCGCAAGAGTGCTGCGGCAGGAACACCTCGTCTATCCGAGGGCGATTAAATGGTTCCTGGACGGCAAACTGGTCATCGAGAACGGGCGGGTAAGCGTTAAGGGTGGTGATGCGCAACTTGTATTTGACGATCGTCCTTAGTTTCGCGGCTGCGGC
>JBDTRO010000312.1:0-3016 GCA_039931635.1 Betaproteobacteria bacterium
TCCGCCGCGACGGCGCAAAGCCCGTCGTCCCCGCGTAGGCGGGGACCCAGGTTTTCAAGTGCTCGGCACCGCCATTCCCCGCACCACCGCCGGCCGCGCGCCGATCGTGTCGTACCAGCGCTTCACGGCCGGATACGCGGCGAGATCCACGCGATGCCATTCGTGCCGCGCCACCCAGGGATAGGTGGCGATGTCGGCGATGGAATACTCGTCCGCGAGGTAAGCCGCTTCCGACAGGCGCGTGTTGAGCACGCCGTAGAGGCGCTTCGCCTCGTCGCCGTAGCGCTCCGTGCCGTAGGGAATCTCGTCCTTCTTCGCGCGCATGAAATGGTGCGCCTGGCCGAACATCGGCCCCACGCCGCCCATCTGGAACATCAGCCATTGCAGAACGATGTATTTATTTTTTTGCGGGTAAAACATTCCAGCCTTCTCCGCGAGGTAAATCAGGATCGCGCCCGATTCGAAGAGCGGCAGCGGCTTGCCCTCCGGCCCGTTCGGATCGACGATCGCCGGTATCCGGTTGTTGGGATTGATGGCAAGAAACGCCGGCTTGAATTGCTCGTCCTTGCCGATATTCACCGTGTGCACGCGGTACGGCAGGCCGCACTCCTCGAGCATGACGGAAACCTTGCGGCCGTTTGGGGTACTCCACGTATACAGGTCGATCATGGTGTTCCTTTTTTTTCGATGGCTCGTTCGAAAAAGAATCGGGGTCAGAGCCCGATTTCAGTGAATAGCAAAAAACGGGGACAGTCCACGATTTATCCTGCAATTGTCCGGCAAAAACGTGGACTGTCCCTGATTTACGATACGAAACTAAATCGAAGAGGCAATCGCCTGCTTGCGCGCCTGGTCGAGGAGCCCGGGGATCTCCGCGGGTGCCTTTGCCATGCTCGCGACCACGCCGGCGTCGACCGACATCGCGGCCTGGAGCGCCTTTTGGATTTTTTCTCCCGGGAATTCAATTCGTGACAGGCGAGCTGCGTCGAGAAATTGCCCGAAGCGTTCCGGCCGACGGAAAGCGTCGG
This sequence comes from Betaproteobacteria bacterium, assembly GCA_039931635.1. GTDB lineage: Bacteria > Pseudomonadota > Gammaproteobacteria > Burkholderiales > SG8-39 > RBG-16-66-20. The sequence goes on from JBDTRO010000312.1 coordinate 1,029, forward strand.
CGCGTTTGAATAAGTTCAGGTATTCGGTCGGCTGCGATGGACTCAACAGGTCGCGGCAGCGGCAGGCGAGCAGCGCCAGTTCGCGCTCCTCGTTCGGTACTTTCAGGCGGTCGCACAGCGACTTGATTTCCGCTTCCGGCAGCGGCCAGCACAGCACGGTAAAGCGCACGGGCAGCAGGCCGGAAAAGGTTTTGGGCAGCTGCCGCAGTTCGGGCAGCAGCTTCGCGCGCAGCCCGCAGCGCTCCAGCGCTTCGAACAGCAGCGCGGGTTGCGGCTCGGTGAGGCCCTTGGCGAATTCCTGCCACACGCGCTCAGGCACGAGGTGATCGGTTTCGCCGGCGGCGACCATCATGGTCATGAGCGCCATGGTTTCGTCGGCGATGCGAAAGCCGAAGCGTGCGGCGAAGCGCGCGACGCGCAGGATGCGCACCGGATCCTCGGCGAAGGCCTCGCTCACATGGCGCAGGACGCCGTCGCGCAGATCCTTTTCGCCGTGATACGGATCGATCAGCCTGCCGTCGGACGCCTTCGCGATCGCATTGATGGTGAGGTCGCGGCGCGCGAGGTCCTGTTCCAGCGTGACATCGGGCGCGCTGTAGACCGTGAAGCCCTTGTAGCCGCGGCCGCTCTTGCGCTCGGTGCGGGCGAGCGCGTGCTCTTCATGGGTCCTGGGATGCAGGAATACGGGAAAGTCCTTGCCGACCGGCTTGAAACCGGCGGCAACCATCTCTTCGGGCGTCGCGCCGACGACGACGAAGTCCTGGTCCTGCACGGGAAGGCCCAGCAGCCCGTCGCGTACCGCGCCGCCGACGACGAAGATCTCCACTGCGCCTAGCGCTTGGCTTTCCAGCGCAGCTGCGGGTAGCGTTCGCGCGGGCCCGCGGGCGCGAGCCAGCTCGGCGCCACGGTTTCGACCAGCGCGGGCTGGATGCCGAAGGGAAACGCGCAATCGCAGACGCTCGGCACTTTCATGGATTGGTAGTTGTCGCGCGTCAGCAGCTGCACCGGCAGCAGTTCCATCGCCCAGGCCTGCAGGTAGGACAGGCCATCGGGCAGGCCGATGACGAGGCGGCGGCGGCCGGTGATCGCGCAGACCAATTTGATCAGCTCGTGCAGCGTGTACTCCTTGGGCCCGCACAGGTCGTAGCACTTGCCGGCGGCGTCACTGCTGTCCAGCGCCGCAAGGAACGCGCGCACCACGTCGCCGACGTAGACCGGCTGGAAGCGCGCATCCGGCGAGCCCAGCGCGAGTACCGGAAAGAGGGCCGCAAGCCGCGCGAACAGATTGAGGAAACGATCTTCGGGTCCGAAGATCACGGAAGGACGGAATACAGTGACTTCCAGGTCATCCGCGGCGAGCACCGACTGCTCGCCGATTCCCTTGGAGCGCAGGTATTCGGATGGCGCCGCGGGATCGGCACCCAGGGCGCTCATGTGCATCAGGCGTTTCACTCCCGCTGCACGGCAAGCGCCGATGACCGCTTGCGCCAATTCGACATGCGCTTGCGCGAACGCCGGTCCGTAATGATTCGGGCCCTCCTCGCCGGGCAGGGCGCGCGGGCTGTGCAGCACGCCGGCGAGGTTCACGACCGCATCGCGGCCGGCGGCCAGTCCCGCCAGAACACGCGCGTCGAGCCGCTCGACTTCCACCACGTCCACCGTGGGCAGCAGGATCAGGTGCTTGGCGCTCTCGCGGCGCCGCGTCGGCACGGTGAGGCGCGCGCCGCGCGCCGCAAGCGCGGCGACCAGATGCCGGCCGACGAAGCCGGCGCCGCCTACGACAAGAATATTCTGGTGCTTCACGGCAGTTCTTCGTTCACGCGTTCGCCACGGGCTTTTGCCGGGATCTGGCCGAGCCGATCCTTCAGCGGCACCAGCTTACCGCCGATCAGCTGCGAGTAGTACATGGTGTTCGCCATCACCTTCTTCACGTAGTCGCGGGTTTCGTTGAACGGAATGGTTTCCGCATAGATCGCGCCTTCCAGCGG
>JBDTRO010000313.1:0-2869 GCA_039931635.1 Betaproteobacteria bacterium
CAGTCCTGCCCGCGCCCAAGCCGCCGGCAACGTGCGTGAACTGATGCGTTGGGCCGCGGAGGCCCGCAACCGGCCGTTGCCGGAAGCCGTGCGTCGACGCGCCGCAACCATCCTCTCGGATGACATCGGCGCCATCGTCGCCGGGTCGCTGGAGCCGCAGGTGACGCGCGCACGCGAGGGCTTTGTGCGCACCGCGTCCGGAACCGCGGAAGCGACGGTGTTCGCGAAAGGCGCGCCTCGCCTCGACCGGTACTCGGCCGCCTGCGCGAACGGCATGGCGATTACCTGGTGCGAACTCGACGAAGGATTCCGGAACGCTTCCTGCCATGCGGGCGCCTACACGATCCCCGCGCTGCTTGCCGAGGCCGAGGCGCGCGGCCTGACCGTGGATGAAGTGCTGCGTGCGGTCGCCGTTGCCTACGAGGTAACGACCCGCTTCGCGCTCGCCTACCCGTTCCCGATATTCAACGTCCATCCGCACGCCGCCTTCGCCCCGCTCGGCGCCGCGGCTGCGGTGTCGGTGGTGCGCGGGCATGACGCGAAGATGATGCAGGATGCGGTGACCGGCGCCGCGAGCATGACCTTCGCCGGCCCGTTCGATACCGCGGTCGAAGGCTCGCTGGTGCGCAATGGCTGGACCGCGGCCGGCGCCTGGATCGGGCTGCGCGCGGCGGAGTGGGCGGAAGCGGGCATCGCCGGCGGGATCGATACGCCGTACGATGTCTTCGCCGGTATCTTCAAGACACGCGTCATTCCCGAGGCGCTGGTCGAAGGTCTCGGCACGGCGTGGTCGGTGGCCAACGGGTACCATAAGATTTACGCGTGCTGCAATTACGCTCACGCGGCGGTGGAAGCGACGCTGAATCTGCGCGGCCGCCTGCGGCAGCGCAAGGCGGAGGATATCGAGGAAATCCTGGTGGAAGCCGGCCCGGGCGGCCTCGCGCTTACGACGGTCGATCCCGAGACCGTGCTTGCAGCCAAGTTCTCGATTCCGCACGCGGTCGCGGCAACCACGCATCTGGGCACCGCGGGTGCGGCCGCGTTCACGTTCGACACGCTGAGTGACGCAAGCATCGCCGGATTGCGCCGGCGCGTCCGCCTCGCGGCCTACGCCGACGTCGGGCCCCCGCCGAGGGACCGCCCCGCGCGCGTGGTGTGGAAGTTCCGGGACGGTGAAGAGATGTCCGCCGTCGTCGAGAATCCGCGCGGCGGCGCCGACCAGCCGTTCGACGAAGCGACGCTGCTCTCGAAGCTCGCGAGCAATGCGGGCGCGGTCTTCCCCGCAGTGCCGAAGCTGCTTGCCGGCATGATTGCCGGCGAGCAGGCGCTGCTCCTGCGCCCATGGCGCGACCTCGTCGTAGACCTGGCAAAAGGAGCGCAATCCTGACGCTCGCCCGCGAGCTTGTGCGGGCGCTGCATGGCGCTGCGCGCGCGCCTTTGCCGGGAGACGTCGCGCGCGCGGCGACGCTGCATTTCACCGACGCGCTCGGCGTCGGTCTCGCGGCGGCCGGATCGCCGGTCGGCGCCGCTTACCGGGAAACCGGCCGCGAGTTCGCCAACGGCGGCCCCGCGACGGTATTCGGCATCGCCACGGGCGCGGCGGCTGCCGATGCGGCGCTCGCCAATGGCGGGCTGATGCACAGTCTCGAATTCGACGACACGCACACCGCATCCATCATGCATGGCAGTTCGGTCATTGCTGCAGCTGCGCTTGCGTCCGCTGAAGCGGGCGGTGCGACGGGCGCAGCGCTGCTCGGCGCCTATGTGCGAGGCTGGGAGGCGCTCGCGCGCTTCGGACTCGCCGCACCGGGCCGTTTCCACGCGCAAGGCTTCCAGGCCACCTCGGTTGCCGGCACGATCGCGGCCGCGCTCGTGGCGGCGGATCTCGCCGGCCTGACCGAGGACCAGACCGTCGCTGCCCTGGGCATCGCGCTCAGCCAGTCTTCCGGCGTGATGGAGTTCCTCAGCAACGGCTCGTCGGTGAAATCGCTGCATTCGGGATGGGCTGCGCACGCCGGCGTGCTGGCGGCCACGCTCGCGCGCGCCGGCATGACCGGGCCGGAAACCTCGCTCGAAGGCCGCTGGGGGCTGTTCCGCCAGTTTGCCGATGACGATACGGCAGCGGAACGCATGCGCGCGCACATCGCGGACCTCGGGCGCAAATGGCATCTGCCGGACGCCGCGTTCAAGTTCTATCCGTGCTGCCACTACCTGCACCCGTTCATCGAAGCCGCGGGTGTTCTCGCGGATCGCGGCGTGCACGCCGGCGACGTGAAGACGATCGTCTGCGAAGTACCCGCCGGCGCGGCGCCCGTCATCTGCGAGCCCTGGGAACGTGCGCTCGAACCCGCGAATGGGCATGCGGCGCGCTGGAGCCTGCCGATCGCGGTCGCGGCGCGGCTCGTCGAAGGCAAGGTGGATCTCGGCACGTTCGAGCAGCCGGCCTCGGCGGCGGTGCGCGGCCTGGCGAAACGCATCCGCTGGGTGCCGCTGGAGAATGCCCGTTTCCCCGAGCGATTCGAGGCCGTGATCAACTGCGATACGACCGCGGGCGTAACGCAGACCGTCCGCATCGACGACGTTGACGGCAACCACACGCGGCCGCCCGCCCCGGGACGCGTGATGCAGAAATTCCGCTCCAATTCGGCACGCACGCTCGTCCCGGGCGCGGTGGATGCGCTCGCGCAGGCGATGCAAGGCCTGGCGTCGGCGCCAGACCTCAAGGCGCTGAGTCGCGCGCTGCGGCAGGTGGGACCATGAGCCGGATGGGAATCCGGTAACTCATGATCAATATCCGGGGAATCGACCATGTCGTCCTGCGCGTCAAGGACATCGACGCGATGCGCCGTTTCTACTGTGACGTGCTCGG
>JBDTRO010000314.1:0-16752 GCA_039931635.1 Betaproteobacteria bacterium
CCGGGATGCGCACCGGAACGCAGGCGCGGCAGTTGTCGCAGTGCGGCCGGTAGGTGAAGATGCCGCTGCGGCGAAATCCGGCCTTCACCAGTTCCCCGTACAACTCGGTGTTGATGAGATGGCTCGGCGTTGCCACCTGCGAGCGCGCCATGCGCTCGGGCAGGTAGCTGCACGGGTAAGGCGCAGTCACGTAGAACTGCAGTACCGCGTGCGGGAGATCGTTAAGCCGGGACATGTCTAGGAGCAGGTTCCCTGCGTGTCCATTTCTCTGGTCGTTCCGGATAGTTTACCAATGCTGCGAGGCGGCGCAGGAACTGCCGCCGCGGGATCTCGCGCGCACCCAGCGAGGCCAGTAGCGGCGTGCGCTGCTGGCAGTCGATCATCGGGCAGCCGCGCTCGCGCAGCGTTTCGACCAACGCGACCAGCGCGACCTTGGAGGCGTCGTTGGCCCGGGCGAACATGGACTCGCCGTAGAACGCCCTGCCAATGGCGACCCCGTACAGGCCGCCTACCAGCTTGCCTTCGTGCCAGGTCTCGAACGAGTGCGCATGCCCGGCGTGGTGCAGGGCCACATAGGCTGCCTGCATCTGCTTGCCTATCCAGGTTCCGGGTTCACCTTGCCTCGGTTCCGCGCAGGCTTTTATGACCCTGGAAAAGGCGGAATCGATTCTCGTTTCAAAGCCCTTGTTGCGCAGGTTCTTGGCGAGCGACCGGGAGATTTTCAGCTCCTCGCCGAACAGCACCATGCGCGGATCGGGCGACCACCACAGGATCGGATCGTCGCCCGAATACCAGGGAAAGATGCCGTGGCGGTAAGCAGCCAGCAGGCGCGCCATCGAAAGTTCGGCACCCGCGCACAGCAGCCCGTTGGGTTCCGTCAGGGCCGACTCGGGTGGCGGAAAGGGATCGTACCTTCCCAGGCGTCTCAGCACTTCACGCCCATCAGCACTTCACCTGTTGCCGGCAGTAGTTCTCCATCTCGTGCACGACGGTCGTGGCGGCCGCGCTCGCGCGCGGCGCGCCGCCCTCGAGCGAGAGCCTGATTTCGTACTTGGCGAAGAACTGGTTGAACATTTCGCCACCGACCGTTCCGACCGCGGTGAGCTCGTCTGTATTCGCGTCATGCTCGAGCAGGATGGCGGCCAGCGGCTGCGGCGCCGGCCCGGCGACCACGCGGGCGCCCTCGGCCGGGTCGTACTGGCTATGCTCGGCACAGCAGTGGATGACGTTGGCGAGCTTGTTGCGCGCACTTTTCTCGCTGCGATAGCTGATGAAGCTGATCTCCCGGGTAGGGTAGGCGAGCTGGTGCGCGCAGATCGCCGAGTAGGCCACGATCGAACGCCGCTGCCCGACCCCGCCTTGCCATTCGTAGCTGCGCTGGTCGGCGGTGAGCAGGCGCGCAGGGGGGCGGGCCGGGCGCCCGAGATTGAGCAGGAAGCAGGGGGTGGCTGCGAACGGATAGTGAAATATCAGGTTGCGCTCGGCGGGAACCGCGGCCGCCTTCAGCGGCCTGCCGGCGCTGTCGACGAGCTTGACCCGGCCGTAGAGCGTCGGCCTGGCGTCCGCGGCGATCGCGCCCGGCGCAGCGGATGCGGCGGCGGACGCGGCGCAGAACTTTACGAATTCACGGCGCTGCATTGCTACAAATTGTAGCCTTTCTCGTTGTGCTCGACCGTGTCCAGGCCTTCGGTTTCTTCGTCGCTGGTGACGCGCATGCCGGCCATGGCATCGCTCAGCTTGAGCAGTATCCAGGTGACGATGCCAGACCAGGCACCGACGGCGAGGATACCGGTGATCTGCACCATGACCTGCTTTTCCATCGTCATGCCTTCGGGATAGCCGACGCCGCCCATGCTTGTCGCCGCGAACACGCCGGTCAGCAGAGTGCCGATCACGCCGCCAACCCCGTGCACCGGCGTCACGTCCAGGGAGTCGTCGATCCTGAGCGAGCGCTTCATCCAGCTGGTGGCGAAGAAGCAGGCGACGCCGGCGATGGCGCCGATCGCGATCGCGCCCATCGGCCCGACAAAGCCCGAAGCCGGCGTGATCGTGCCCAGGCCCGCGACCATGCCGGTCACGATACCTAGCACCGAGGGCTTGCCATAGCGCAGCCACTCACACAGCAGCCAGGCCAGCGAACCGGTCGCCGCGCCGATGTGCGTGACCAGCATCGCCATGCCGGCCGAACCGTTGGCGGCCAGCGCGCTGCCCGCATTGAAGCCGAACCAGCCGACCCAGAGCATGCAGGCGCCGGTAACGGTCATCGTCAGGTTGTGCGGTGGCATCGGCGAATCGGGAAAGCCCTTCCTGCGGCCGAGGACCAGCGCGCATACCAGCGCCGCCATGCCGGCATTCAGGTGCACCACAGTGCCGCCCGCGAAATCCATCAAGCCCATTTTCTGCAGCCAGCCGTCGCCCCAGACCCAGTGGGCGACCGGGCAGTAGACGAGCAGCAGCCAGAGCAGGCTGAACAGGAGCATGCCGGCAAAGCGCACGCGCTCGGCATAGGCGCCAATCACCAGCGCGGGCGTGATGATCGCGAAGGTCAACTGGAACATCGCGAACACCGATTCCGGGATGGTTCCCTTGACCGTCGCGACGGCGATGCCCGCGAGGAAGCTCTTGTCGAAGCCGCCGTACCACTGGTTCAGCGTGCCGCCATCGCCAAAGGCGATGCTGTAGCCGAATACGACCCAGGCCAGGGTCACCATGCAGGTAATCGCGAAACACTGCATCAGGACCGACAGGACGTTTTTCGCGCGCACCAGGCCGCCGTAGAAGAGGGCCAGGCCTGGCAGGGTCATGAACAGAACCAGCACCGTCGCCGTGATCATCCACGCGGTATTTGCAGGGTCGAGCTTCGCGGGATCGGCCGCCCAAACAAGGGGCGAATAGGTCAGAAACAGTGCAAATACCAGTTTTCCAAAGGCCACGGGTCCCCTCCCAGGTAGGTGCATAACGCACCATAAGGAAGCATACCGCAGTTACTTTATGTCTTCAGCGTGGAAACCGAAGGTGTTGCGCGCGCGGTCCGCGAACCAGTGCTTAAGCGTCAGGCCGACGGTGCGAAAGGCGATGTCCTTCCAGGGCACGCGCGCCTCTTCGACCAGCGCAACTTCCAGGCTCTCGACGCCGGCCTCGAAATCCAGGTCCAGCAGGCGCGCGCGGTAGAACACGTGGACCTGATTCACATAGGGCACGGAAATCATGCTGAATGCGGCCAGGAGTTCGACCCGCGCACCGGCCTCCTCCAGTGTTTCGCGGGCCGCGCCCTCACCGGTCGTTTCACCGTTCTCCATGAATCCGGCGGGCAGGGTCCAGTAGCCGTAGCGCGGTTCGATTGCGCGCCGGCACAGGAGAATCCTGCCCTCCCATTCCGGCACGGTGCCGACCACGAGCTTGGGGTTCTGGTAATGGACGCTGCCGCAGGCGTCGCAAACACTGCGCGGCATGGAGTCTCCCGGCGGCACCCGTTTGAGGAGCGGCGCCGCGCAGTCAGGGCAGAATTTCATCGCGGCTGGGCATGCGTAAGTTTCGGTATCCTCAGGGAAAATTGGTTTCGATGGTAAACTGGGCCGAGAAGATGGGCAAAGTCAAAATTAGCGAGTGGCTGTGGCGCTTTCTTGCGTCCGTGATGCTGATTTCGGTCGGTTGGACGATGTGGATTTTCTACCAGCTTAACCCGACACCGCTGATCACGGCCGCGGCGTTCGAGGCCGCCGCCAAGGCGAAATCGAAGGCGCAGCAGAACACCCACGGCGTGATCTCGCCCGCCACGGGCGCTGAACCGTCCGCGGTTCCAGCGGCTCCGGCTGCGGCGGCTTCGGAGACGCCCAGGGAACCTCCGGTCAACGTCGAAAAGCTGAAACTCTCGGATTCCATCGCCCCGCCTGCACCAGACGCGAAGCAGTGAATCGCTACGACGAGCTGTACCGGAGCTGGCGTTGGGACGTCCCTGGGAGCTACAACATCGCCCGGGCCTGCTGCGGGCGCTGGGCCGCCGACCGGTCGCGCTTTGCCCTGTACTGGGAGGACGAGTCCGGTGCAACGGCGAAATACACGTTCTGGGACATCCAGCAGGAAGCAAACCGGCTGTCGAACGCGCTCGCCGCATTGGGCGTCAAGCGCGGCGACCGCGTCGCGCTCATCCTGCCGCAGCGGCCCGAGATGGCGATCGCCTACATGGCGATTTTCCAGATGGGCGCGGTTGCATTGCCTCTGTCGCACCTGTTCGGGCCCGATGCGCTCGAATACCGCATGGCATTTGCCGGCGCAAGCGTCGCGTTCGTCGAGCCGACGACCATCGCGAACCTCTGGGCGGTGCGCGACAAGCTGCCGGCGCTGAAGCACGTCATCGGGGTTGGCGGGGCGCGGGAGTCGGAGGTTCATGCCTATGAATCCCTGCTGCAGAAAGCGAATAGCGAATTCAAAACTATCGATACCGCTGCCAATGATCCTGCGCTCATCATCTACACCAGCGGCACCACGGGTCCGCCCAAGGGCGCGCTGCAGGGCCACCGCCTGCTGATCGGCAATCTGCCGGGTTTCATTTATTCGCACGACTTCTTCCCGCAGCCTGGCGACATGTTCTGGTCGCCGGCGGACTGGGCCTGGGCGGGCGGCCTGTTCGATGCGCTGCTGCCAAGCTGGAATTTCGGCATCCCGATCCTCGGCTACCGCGGGCGCTTCGACGCGGAGAAGGCGTACTACCTGCTGGAAAAATACGGCGTCCGGAATTCCTTCCTGTTTCCGACCGCGCTGAAGCTGATGATGAAGGCGGTGCCGGAACCGAAGCAGAAGTACGCGCTCGAGCTGCGCTCCATCATGAGCGCCGGCGAATCGGTCGGCGTCACGGTGATCGAGTGGGCGCGCGAGCAGCTGGGCGTCACCATCAACGAGATGTTCGGCCAGACCGAAATCAACTACATCGTCGGCAATTGCCAGGCTGCCTGGCCCGTGAAGCCCGGTTCCATCGGCCGGCCGTATCCGGGCCACGTCGTTGCGGTCATCGATGACAAGGGCGCCGAAGTTCCCCGCGGGGAACTGGGAGAAATCGCGGCAAAGCAGGGCGATGACCCCGTGTTCTTCCTCGAGTACTGGCAGAATGAGCACGCCACGCGCGAGAAATACATCGGCGACTGGGGCTGCACCGGCGACCAGGGGCGCATGGATGAGGACGGCTACCTCTGGTACCAGGGCAGGTCGGATGACGTGATCAAGTCCGCCGGCTACCGCATCGGCCCGGCGGAGATCGAATCCTGCCTCGTCAGGCATCCGGCCGTCGCCAACGCGGCCGTGATCGGCAAGCCCGACGCGACGCGCGGCCAGATCGTCAAGGCCTTCATCGTGCTGCAGGCGGGGCAGGCGGGATCGCAAGCGCTGATCGACGATATCCAGGCCCACGTGCGCGGGCGCCTGGCGCCGTATGAATATCCGCGCGAGATCGAGTTCATCGACGCGCTGCCGATGACCACCACCGGCAAGGTGCAGCGGAATGAGCTGCGCAAGCGCGAGGAAGCGAAGCTGGCTTCGCAGGCTTGACCAGGCTCCTTCTGCTCGGCGGCGGGCACGCGCATGCGCTGGTGCTGCGTTCGTTCCGCAAATTTGTCTCGAAGAACCTCGACGTGGTGCTGGTGAGCGCCGGCCCGCGGCACACCTATTCCGGCATGGTGCCTGGCGTCATCGCCGGTTATTACGCTGCCGGGGACGCGCAGATCGACCTCGCGCGTCTGGCCCGCGATGCAGGCGCGGCATTCGTTCAGGGTCGCATCGAGCGGATCGATCCCGCGGAAAAGAGGGTTGTGCTCGCGAATGGCAACGTGCTCAGCTACGACGTTGCGTCTCTCAATTTGGGATCAATGCCGGCAGGATTGAACGAGAACGCGATTTCCGTGAAGCCGTTCGAGGATTTTTTTGCGCGCTGGCGAGCGATTCTGGAGCACGGACCGGCGGCTCCGCGCATTGCGGTGGTCGGCGGGGGCGCGGGCGGTGTCGAAGTCGCGATGGCGATGAAGTCTGTGCTCGACCGGCGCGGCGGCGGCTCGGTCGAGATCTTCACGGATCATTTCGCCTTTCCGCCTGCGCTGGCGGCGAGGATCCGGCATGCGTTGGCGAGGCTTTCGATCCCGCTGCATGTCGGCGAGGCGGCCGGGCCCGCATTCGACGCAACGTACTGGATCACCGGCGCCGCAGCGCTGCCGCTACTGCGCGAGTCGGGGCTGAAGACGGACGCGCGTGGCTACGTGCTGGTGGATGCCAGCCTGCGCAGCATTTCCCATCCTGACGTGTTCGCGGCGGGCGACACGGCGTCGCTGCAAGGCGCGGCGCTGCCGAAGTCGGGCGTCTATGCCGTGCGCCAGGCGCCGGTGCTGGCGGAGAACCTGAAGCGCGTGGTACGCGGCATGGCAATGCTCGACTACACGCCACAGCCGGCGAGCCTTGCGCTGATCAGCTGCGGCGCGAAATACGCGATCGCCAGCCGGGGCGGCTGGAATTCAGAAGGGCGCTGGGCCTGGAGGTGGAAGGACTGGCTGGACCGGCGCTGGGTCGCGAAATTCAGCCGGGCAGGGATCTAGGGGACTGCTTTCAGCGTCACGCCGGTGACTCGATGCGAACCGGCAAAAGAGCCGCTCGAACCCGTAAAGCCCGCAAGCACTATCTTGCCCAGGGACTTCACGCCGGATTGCTGGCTCCTGAACGCATAATTCCTGGCCAGCAAAATTTCCGGCTGCCCCGGAGGGGTGACGCTTACCGAGTAGGTTCTGCTCGCGACGTCGATGGCCATTCGTATGCGATAGACCTGGTTGGCCGCGTATTTGAGCGCCTGATCGGCCCGGAAGACGCCGCCATTGCGCACGTCGATCACCCCGGTATCGGCGAAACGCACGATGGCCGCCACATCGTTGGCTGTGCTTGGCGCCGCCGCGGAGATTCCCGTGAATGCATCGATCTTGTCGGCCAGCGGCGCGGCGTCGAAGCTCAACTCAAAGGAGCCGGTCTGTTCCGACGGCAGGTCAAAACTGAGGAATCCGATCCTCGATTCCTGTGTATCGGGAATCGGGCCCGCCCAGGCAGCACCCAGGAAGGCAAGCGTGGCCAAGGTAAAAATCCAGCGGATGATCTTCATGGTTTCCTCGCTACCAGAATCTTGCCCTTGCATTCGATCGCGACTTCATCGCGCTGATTGGTCGCCTGACCCTCCATCACGATTATGCCGCCTTGGTGCTTGGGCTTGTCGAGCTTTTCGGTCACAATCCAGCGCGTGGCCAGCGTGTCGCCCGCGCGCACCGGGGCCTTGAAGCGGCAGTTGTGCTCCAGGTAGGCGATCGCGGTGCCGGCAAAGAAATTGCCCACCGCCGCGGACACCAGCGCGCTGGTGAATGGTCCGTGCAGGATGCGGCTGCCGAACATGGATTTCTTCGCGAACTCCTCGTCCACGTGCAGTGGATTGAAGTCGCCGAACATCCCGGCGCCGAGCACCAGATGCGTCTCGGTCACAGTAAGGCTGCTGGCGAAACTGTCGCCGGCTTTCACCTCGTCGTACCACCTGCCGTGAAAAACCATCTAAACTCCAAAAACAAGAAAAGAGCGTCGCGAATGGCGCCCCAGACACGAATCGAACGTGCGACCTGCCCCTTAGGAGGGGGCTGCTCTATCCACTGAGCTACCGGGGCGAGAAAAGGGATTTTACCCGCATGAGATTGTTCCTACGTTCGATGTTGTTTTGCGCCGCCACGGCGCTTAGCGCACAGGCCCTGGCCTGGGACGACGGCACGACGCCGTTCGTGGTTTCACCGGATGCCGTGGTGGAGCGCATGCTGTACCTCGCCCAGCCCAAGGCGGGCGACCGGCTGGTGGACCTCGGCTCGGGGGACGGGCGCATCGTGATCGAGGCGGCGAAACGTTTCGGCGCCACGGGTCTGGGCGTGGATATTGACCCGCGCCTGGTGACTCTCGCGCGGGCCAACGCCAGGCGCGCCGGTGTCGAGGCGCTCACGCGGTTCGAAATTCAGGATCTGTTCGAAACCGATCTGCGCGGCGTCAACGTGGTTACGATGTACCTGCTGCCCGAGGTGAACCTGCAGCTCGTGCCGCGCCTGATCGCGCAACTGAAGCCCGGCGCGCGCATCGTGTCGCACGACTACGACCTGGGTCCCTGGCCCTTCGACGAAATGATCGAGCTCGCGCTGGCGGAAAAAATGGTCGGGCCGCTGGGGCGCTCGCGCGTCTTTCTCTGGGTGGTGCCGTCCGACGCGCGCGGCCGGTGGACTTCCGACTTGCCCGAGCTCGGCGGCCGCTGGCAGTTCGACATCGCGCAGACATACCAGGTGCTGGACGTGGATGCGCGCACCGGCGGCGCGAACATGGTGGTGCGCGGCGCGCGGTTGCGCGGCGAGGAAATCCGGCTTGCGATTACCGGCATGGTGAATGGCAAGGGCTACAACACACTGTTCGCGGGCAAAGTGGCCGTGAACGGCATCGAGGGCAATATCCGGGTTTCCGACGGCGAGAACACAAGCACCATTCCATGGAAGGCGACAAGGCAACCATGAGCTCCTCTCCCAGGCAGTTGCTGTCCATCACCGACGGCATTTTCCTGAACGTCGGCATGGTGATCGGCGTCGGCATCTTCAAGGCGCCCTCGATCGTCGCGGGCAACACCGCGGGCGGCCTTGAATTCCTGCTTGCCTGGCTGCTCGGCGGCGTGGTTTCCCTGTGCGGCGCGCTGGTGTACGCGGAACTTTCCTCGCGGCATCCCGAAACCGGCGGCGAGTACACCTTCCTCGCGCACGGCCTGGGCAATGGCGCCGCGTTCCTGTTCGCGTGGTCGCGCATGACCGTGATCCAGACCGGCGCCATCGCCGCGGTGGCATTCGTGTTCGGCGAGTACGCGAGCGAGATCCTGCGGCTGGGCGAGCACAGCGTGGCGATTTACGCCGCACTGTCGGTAGGCGCGCTCACGCTGCTCAACCTCGCCGGCACGCTGCAATCCAAGACACTGCAGAAGGTGATGGAAATCGCGCTCATCGCCGGCCTGCTGTTCCTTGCCATTGCCGGCATGGTGGTCGGCAGCACGCCAAAGCCCGCCGCAGCCGGTTCGGGCGGCGGGGATTTCCTGTTCGCCATGATGTTCGTGTTCTTCACCTTCGGCGGCTGGAACGAAGCGGCGTACCTCGCGGGCGAAGTGCAGGAGCCGCGCCGTAACATGCTGAAGATCCTGGTTGGCGGCATCGTCGCCGTCACGGTCCTGTACCTGCTCGTGAACATCGGCTACCTGGTCGCGCTGGGGCAGGGCGGCGTCGCAGGTTCGAAAGCGGTTGGCGCCGACGTAATGCGGTTGGTCGCGGGGGACACCGGAGCGAATATTCTGGCCCTGATCGTCTGCGTATCGGCGCTGACCACCATTAACGCCGCGGTATTCACCGGTGCGCGCACCAATTTCGCCATGGGACGCGATTACCCGCTGTTCGCGAAACTCGGCAACTGGCGCGAAAGCGGCAGCACGCCAGCCAACGCGCTGGTCCTGCAGGGCACGATCTCCCTGGTCCTGATCGTGGCGGCGGCGATGACGGCGAAGGATGGTTTCGATGCCATGGTGGCGTACACCGCCCCCGTGTTCTGGACGTTTTTTCTTCTGACGGGCATCACGTTATTCATCCTGCGTTACAAGGAGGCGGCGCCCGCCCAATTCAGGACGCCTCTGTATCCGGTCATTCCGTTGATCTTCTGCACCATGTGCGGCTTCATGCTGTGGAAGGCGCTTGCCTACGTCTTCAATCCGCAGTACGGCCCCAAGTTCGGCAACCTGGTGCTCGCCGGGTTGCTGGTGATGCTGGTGGGCATACCTTTGTATTTCGTCGCCCGGAAAAGATAGCCCGCAATAAATGAACCGCCGCAACGCGCGCATGCTGGCGCGCTACAACGCATGGGCCAACAGGCTGATTTACGACGCGGTCGCCGGCTTGCCGGAAGGTGAGGCAACCAAGCCGCGCCAGACGCTGTTCAAGAACATCGTGCACATGCTGAACCACAGCTACGTCATCGACCGCATCTTCCAGGCCCATCTCGAGGGGCGAGAGCACGGCTACGCGGCGCGCAACACGCCCGATCATCCGCCGCTCGCTGAACTCTGGCGCATGCAGCAGGACGTCGACGCTTGGTACGTTACCTGGAGCGACGCGCAGACCGACGGCGCGTTGGCCGAATCCGTGCGCTTCACGTTTGTCGGCGGCGGGCAGGGCGCCATGACGCGCGGCGAGATCCTGATGCACATCACCAACCACACCACGTACCACCGCGGCTACATCGCCGACCTCTTCTACCAGGTGCCGGCCCGTGTCCCGACCACCGACCTGCCGGTATTCCTGCGGGACGCGCCACCGCGGCTCGATTGATGGAACACGGTTTGCTTGCGCCCTCTCCGTGGGTGATGCGGTGGGCGCCGCTCGTGACGCGCGGCACCGTGCTCGACGTGGCTTGCGGGAGCGGCCGGCACGCGAAGTTTTTTCTCTCCAGAAACCTGAAAGTAGTGGCGGTGGACCGCGAGGCCCAGACCATTCCCGGCGTGCGTTTCATACAGGCTGACCTGGAGAACGGCAGCCCCTGGCCGCTGCCCGGCGAGCGCTTCGAAGCGGTGGTGGTGACGAACTATCTTTACCGGCCCCTGATGGGGCAACTGCGCGACTGCCTTGCAGAAGGCGGCGTGTTGATCTACGAAACCTTCATGCTGGGGAACGAACGCTTCGGCAGGCCCTCCAACCCCGAGTTCCTGCTGCGGCCGGGCGAATTGCTGGAATGCTTCCGGGGACTGGCCGTCAAAGGCTACGAAGAAGGTGCAGTCGCCGACCCAAAACCCGCAATGATTCAAAGACTTTGCGCCGTTCTGCCACGGAAGGGATAAAATGGAAAACTTGTTTGTTTGGATGGAGTACCGCCCATGATTACAGGCAGCCTCGTCGCGATCGTCACCCCCATGTTGGAAGATGGCCGGCTCGACCTCGCGCGCTTCACGGGCCTGATCGACTGGCACATCGCCGAGGGCACCGACGGCATCGTCGTCGTCGGCACCACGGGCGAGTCGCCCACGGTGGATTTCGACGAACACAAGGAGTTGATCCGGGTCGCGGTCGCGCATGCCAAGGGCCGTATCCCGATCATCGCCGGCACGGGCGCCAACTCGACCGCCGAGGCGATCGAGCTCAGCGAGTCGGCGAAGAAAAACGGCGCCACCGCCAGCCTTTCGGTCGTGCCCTACTACAACAAGCCGACGCAGGAAGGGCTTTACCAGCATTTCCGCAAGATCGCGGAAACGGTGGATATTCCGATGATTCTCTACAACGTGCCGGTGCGGACCATCACCGACCTGCAGAACGACACGGTGCTGCGCCTGGCGCAGGTGCCGGGCATCATCGGCATCAAGGACGCGACCGGGAACATGGAGCGCTGCACCGACCTGGTCAAGCGCGCGCCGCGCAATTTCGCGATCTATTGCGGCGACGACTCCGCTGCGCTGGCGCTGATCCTGCTGGGCGGCCATGGCGTTATTTCGGTGACGGCGAACGTGGCGCCGAGGACGATGCACGAAATGTGCGCGGCGGCGCTGGTGGGCGACGTCAAGAGGGCGCGCGAACTGAATCAGCGGCTCCTCGGCCTGCACCAGAAACTGTTCATCGAGACCAGCCCGTCGCCCGTGAAATGGGCGCTGGCGCAGATGGGACTGATCGAGCCTGGCCTGCGGCTGCCGCTCGTGCCCCTGTCCGAGCGCTGCTACGACGCAGTGCGCGAAGCGATGACCGATGCCGGTGTCGCATTGCCGCTGCGCATGGTGGAGAAACGGGCTTGAGCGAAAGTCGCGCCGCCCTGACGCGCGCTTTGCTCGCTGTCGCGGTGGGCCTCGCGGTGGGCGCCTGCTCCACCGCGACCAGCCTGCTCGAGGGCACGAAGGTCGACTACAAGTCGGCCGGCCAGCTGCCGTCGCTCGAAATTCCGCCCGACCTCACCACGCCGACGCGCGACAACCGCTACGTGGTGCCGGACACCGGCAAGAGTTCCGCGACGCTCTCGGATTACCAGGCGGACCGGACGCAGAAGGCGAAGACCGGCAACGTCAATGCAAGCGTGCTGCCCTCGGTAGACAAAATGCGGGTCGACCGCGCCGGCAACCAGCGCTGGCTGGTGGTCGCGGAGCCGCCCGAGAAGCTCTGGCCGCTGGTGCGCGATTTCTGGCAGGAAAACGGCTTCCTGATCTCGATCAACCTCCCCGAGGCGGGCGTGATGGAGACCGACTGGGCGGAGAACCGCGCCAAGATTCCGCAGGATTTCCTGCGCACAATGCTCGGCAAGCTGATCGAACAGATCTACTCGACGGCCGAGCGCGACAAGTTCCGCACGCGCTTGGAGCGCAACGACGAAGGCGGCAGCGAGATATACCTTAGCCACCGCGGCATGGTTGAAGTAGCCACGGCGGACCGGGAAAGAATGCGGACCATGTGGACGCCGCGTGCGCCGGATCCGGAGCTGGAGGCCGAATTCCTGCGCCGCCTCATGGTCCGCTTGGGCACGCAGGAAGAGAAAGCCAAGCAGATGGTTACGACGAGCACGCAGGCACCTGCGCGCGCCGCAGTGCAGTCAGGCATCGGCGGCTTCGAAACGCTGGAGGTGTTCGAGCCCTTCGACCGCGCCTGGCGCCGGATCGGCCTCGCGCTCGACCGGGTCGGCTTCACGGTGGAGGACCGCGACCGCCAGAAGGGCCAGTACTTCGTGCGCTACGCCGACACCGACGCCGTGGATATGGCGAAGAAGGACGACGAAAAGGGCCTGCTTTCGAAGCTGCAGTTCTGGAAATCGAGCGATCCGACCATAAAAGCCGAGCAGTACCGAGTGCATGTGCGCCAGTTCGCCGGCAAGAGCGTGGTGCAGATCCTGACCAAGGACGGCGTCCAGGCTAATACGCAGACCACGCGGCGCATCGTCGCCCTGCTGTACGACCAGCTGAAGTGACACTCCAAAGAGAAGGACGCAGCACATGACGCTGCGTTTTGCTTCCATCGGAAGCGGCTCCAAAGGCAATTGCCTGGTTGCCGAGGTCGGCAGCACGCGTGTGCTGCTCGATTGCGGCCTTTCCCCGCGCGAGACCGAGCGCCGCCTTACGCGCATCGGCCTGGCGCCCGCGGACATCAGCGGCATCCTGGTAACCCACGAGCACGACGACCACGCCGGACAGGCCTTTCCCTTTGCCGCGCAGCACCGGCTTCCGGTCTGGCTCACCCACGGCACGCTGGCGGCGATGGCGGAGTCGGGCAAGCTGCCCGGCGAAGTCGAGACGCGGACCATCCAAGGGCGCGATGCTTTTGCCATCGGCGACCTGGAAGTCCGGCCCTACACGGTGCCGCACGACGCGCGCGAACCGGTGCAGTTCGTCCTCTCGGACGGCGCGTTCCGGCTCGGGGTGCTGACCGACATCGGAGCGTCGACCCCGCACGTCGAGGCCACGCTCTCGGGCTGCGACGCGCTGGTGCTTGAGTGCAATCACGACTACGACATGCTGTGGGGCGGCGACTATCCGAAGTGGCTGAAGGAACGGATCTCGGGACCCTTCGGCCACCTTTCGAATGCCGCTTCGGAAAAGCTGCTGTCGGCGCTGGACCGCTCGCGCATGAAGCACGTGCTTGCGGCGCACCTGTCGCACCAGAACAACCGGCCGGACCTGGCGCGCGAGGCGCTAGCGCGCGCGATGGGCTGCGCGCCCGACTGGATCGGCCTGTCCACCCAGGAAGACGGCTTTGCCTGGCGGGAATTGAACTAGCCGGTTACAGGCCGACGGTGGTGCTCGCCACCCCCGGATAGGACGCCGACCAGATTTCCTGAAACCGCGAGCGCATGGACAGCGCTTCGGTCTCGTCGTGCAAGCCGATCGCGCCGCGAAAGTACTCGGCCACCGGCCGGCGCAGGTAATGCTGCGCATCCAGCACCAGGAATGCGTCCTGCAAATTGCGAATTTCCTCGTGCGTGCGGTTGATCTGGATTGCGTGCGTGAACAGCTTGAGCAGTTCCATCATGCGCGGGCAGTGGCGCGTGAGGTGCTCGGTATGGTGCACCGCGATGTAGATCTTGCGGGTGCGGCTGGCACGCAGGAATTTTTCCAGTTGCGCGATGCGCGCCAGCGAATTGAGCCGCAGCGACTTCAGGTCCGGATCGAACAACCGCAACTCGCGCCCGGGCTGCTCGAGAAGCCGGTCGAGCGCCTGCTGGAAATCGCTCTCGCCCTCGAAGCGCTGGTACTCCGTTTTCGGCTTCTCTTCGCTCATGGGCTCGCTGCAAGCAACAGGAACCCGGCCCGGTGCCAGTCCAGGATCAGGCGCTCCAGTCCGGCGCGGGCAAGCGCTTGTCCCGATGCCTGCCTCCGGTCGGCCAGCATCTCGAGCGCGCGGCGCTGCGTTGGGCGCGGTACCAGAACCTCGCCATTGATGAAGAAGCGGTTTCCCAGATAGTGCATTTGCGTTTTCGGGTGCAGGCTTACCGTCCTGTCGTTTATTTTTCCAGAAAAATTGCGATTCGGTAGGAAGACCACATTCGGCTTCGGGGTGCTCAGGTAGCGGCCGAGGAATTCCTCCACGTCGCCGCGGCTCCAGCGGATCCGCCCGAGCTGTTGCGCCGCGAAGGAAAGCATTTCCGCGCCGATCCGCGCCGGCCGGGCAGTGGGACGCAGCCCCGGGTCGCGGTAGCCGGCGTCTGGCAGGCCGCGTTCGTGCAGGTGATCGAGAAATGCCGCCGCCAGTTCGGCGCCGCGCGGCGCCCTGAAGCCGACCGAGCAGCTGATGCAGGCGTCGAGCGCGACACCGTCGTGGCCCCAGCCGGGCGGCAGGTACAGGAGGTCGCCCGCCTCGAGCAGGATCTCCTGCTCGGCGCGAAAGCCGGCAATCAGCTTGAGCGGCGCGTCCTGTACCAGGGCGAATTCGCGCTTTCGCGCCAGGCGCCAGAGCCTGCGTCCGCTGCCCTGGATGAGAAACACATCATAGGAATCGAAATGCGGCCCGACGCCGCCGCCCGGTGCGGCGTAGCTCACCATGACGTCGTCCAGCCTTGCCTGGGGCACGAACGCGAAGCGCCGCAGCAATTCTTCGGCGGGCGCATGGTGATGATTTACGCCGTTGACGAGCAGCGTCCAGTTCCTCGCACCCGCGCGCGGCAACCGCGAGCGCGGCAGCGGCCCGTGCGTCACCTGCCAGCGATGTTTGTCGCGGGCCACCAGGCGGGATTCCACGTCGGCATGCGCAGCGAGGGCGACCAAGTCGCTCCTGGCGATGACGCCTTTGAATCCAGGCAGCGCGCCGCGGACGAGGAGCGGCCGCTTTTGCCAATAGCGGCGCAGGAAAACCTGCGGCGACATGCCCCCGAGCATCGTTTCAAGCATCGATCGATTATATCGGTGCCGTGTTTTCGCCTATCATTGGTGTTCGAGGGGGGAGCGGCAATGTCAATGGTGATGGATATCCTGTCGTACGGAATCGGCACGCTGATCGGTATTGCGTTGCTGGTCAGCGTCGCGTTCCTGTTCATTTCCGACATCACGCAAAAGAAGCACGGCGTGCTGCGCAATTACCCGGTGATCGGGCACCTGCGCTACTTCTTCGAACAGCTGGGCGAATATTTCCGCCAGTATTTCTTCGCCGGCGACCGCGACGAGATGCCCTTCAACCGTTCCACGCGCGGCTGGGTGTACCGGCTGGCGAAGAACGAGGGCGGGGTGATCGGCTTCGGCTCGACCTACGACCTGCACGATTCAGGCGCCCTGGTATTCGTCAATCACCCGTTCCCGGTGCTGGAGGAGGAGCGGCTGCCGACGCCTTCGCTCACGCTGGGCGAGGGTTACGCGAAGAATCCGTTCGAGGCGCGCTCCATCGTCAACATCAGCGGCATGAGCTTCGGCGCGATCTCGTCGCCCGCGGTGCGTTCGCTGTCGCGCGGCGCGGCGGTGGCCGGCTGCTGGATGGATACGGGCGAGGGCGGGTTGTCGCCTTACCACCTGGAAGGCGGCTGCGACATCATCATGCAGATCGGCACCGCCAAATACGGCCTGCGCGATGCGCAGGGCAACCTCAGTCCGGACCGCCTGGTGGAACTCTCCAAGGTGGTCAAGGCTTTCGAAATCAAGCTCTCGCAGGGCGCGAAGCCGGGCAAGGGCGGCGTGCTGCCGGGCAGGAAGGTCACGCCCGAAATCGCGCAGATCCGCGGCATTCCGGAAGGGCGCGATTCCATCAGCCCGAACCGCCACCGCGACATCTCCAACATGAACGACCTGCTGGACAAGGTCGCGTACATCCGCGACCTGACCGGCCGGCCGGTGGGCGTCAAGACCGCGATCGGCGGCTGGCGCTTCATGAACGAACTGGCGGAGGCTGTGAACCGCCGTGGCCTGGAGTTCGCGCCCGATTTTCTCGCCATCGACGGCGGCGAAGGCGGCTCGGGCGCCGCGCCGCAGGCGCTCGCCGACCACATGGGCCTGTCGATCGACGAGGCGCTGCCGCGGGTGGTGGATTCGCTGATCGAATCCGGACTGAGGCAGCGCATCCGGGTGGTCGCCTCGGGCAAGATCGTCACCTCGGCGCGCGCCGCCTGGGCACTGGCCGCCGGCGCCGATTTCATCAATACCGCGCGCGGCTTCATGTTCTCGCTGGGCTGCATCCAGGCGCTGCGCTGCCACCAGAACACCTGCCCGACCGGGGTCACGACCCACAACAAGCGCCTGCAGCG
>JBDTRO010000315.1:0-8526 GCA_039931635.1 Betaproteobacteria bacterium
GGCGAGGTGCGCGTTCGCCTGCGCGGCGCCGAGCCGCCGGTGCTGTTCCTGAATCTCGTGCACGCAACGCGTGCAGGCTTCGACGTGCGCCTGCGGCTGGAGCGCGCGCCCGATGGCGGCTACGCCGCGCCGCTGCCGGCGCTGGCCGCCGGCCACTGGCGCGCGGTGGTCGACGATCCGCGCGGCGAGTGGCGGGTGGTGCAGGAGTTCCTGTGAAAAACGCGATCCTGATCCTGTGGCCTTCGTTCATCGTGGGTGGCATCGGCGAAGTCGTGTTCTTCACGGCGTTCGACCCGCGGGAACTCTACCTGTTCGGCGAGGTCACTAGTTTGAGCCGGCTTGCGGTGTACTCCATCGGCTTCTTCCTGTGCTGGGCGTTCGCCGCCGCTTCGAGCGCTTGCACCGTTTTCCTCGCGCGCGGCGCGAAGGAGATTGACCGATGAGATACGCAATCGTCCTTCTATTGATGCTCGCCGCGCCGGCGTGGGCGCAGGACGCGACGCGAGGCAAGCTGCTCTACGATACGCACTGCGTTGCCTGCCATTACGAACGCATCCACAAACGCGATCCGGCCCGCTCGCTGGTTCGGACCGTCACGCAGTTGCGCCTCGAGGTGGCGCAGAGGGCCGCAAACACCGGACAGCGCTTCACGCTCGCGGACCTGGACGACATCGCCGAGTACCTCAATCGCACGCACTACAAGCTGAAAAATTGAGCGGCAGCATCACGTTCCTGGGTGCGGCCGGTTCCGGCGGCGGGTGGGCGCGTTGCGCTTTGACTCTATCCGTCAGGCGCGCGTGCCGAGCATGCCCCGCAGCCCGGCGCTATCGAGAATGCGCACGTGCTTCTGCTGTACTTCGATCAGGCCTTCGCCGTGGAAGCGCGAGAACAGGCGGCTCACCGTTTCCAGTTTCAGCCCGAGGTAGCTGCCCAGCTCCTCGCGCGTCATGCGCAGGTGGAAATCCGATGGCGAATAGCCGCGCACGGTGAAGCGCTTGGAGAGGTTCAGGAGGAAGGTGGCCAGCCGCTCTTCGGCGCGCATCGAGCCCAGCAGCATCATGACGCCGTGGTCGCGCACGATCTCGCGCGCCAGCACCGCGTGCAGGTGGCGCTGCAGGGCTGGAATCCCGGCGGCCATCTCTTCGATGAGCGCGTAGGGCAGCACGCAGACTTCGCTGTCTTCGAGCGCGATCGCCGCGCCGTTGTAGCGGCCTGCGCCGATGCCGTCCATGCCGAGCAGCTCGCCGCTCATGAAGAATCCGGTGACCTGTTCGCGGCCTTCGCCGTCTACCAGGTTCGACTTGAAGAAGCCGCTGCGCACCGCGTAGAGGGCCCTGAATTCGTCGCCGCTGGCGAACAGCGCCTCGCCGCGCCTGAGGCGCCGGCGCGCGTATACCACCTTCTCGAACAATTTCATGTCTGCCTCGGGCAAGCCGCGCGGCAGGCAGAGTTCGCGCATGTTGCAGCCCGAGCAGGTGACCTCGAACTTCCTCGGCGCGGCGGCGGGCTGGATGGCGGTGACGGCGTACATGGCGGGTTTCCTTTCAGTGCCTGGCGGCGGCACGCTGCGCGACGGCATCGCACATGAGGCCGAATTCCCTGCTCTTGTCGAAGAAGCCCTTCGCGCCCAGACGTTCGGCCAGTTGCCGGTACGGATAGGCGGCGGAGTTGGAGAAAAGGTAGATCCCGATTTCCGGCGCCTGGTCGCGGATCGCGCGCAGCACGTCGAATCCGGTGCCATCGGAGAGCTGGATATCGAGGATCACGATGTCCGGGCGGCCTGCCAGGATCGCCTCGATCGCCGCGGCGACGCCGTGGGCGTGGCCCGCCGAGGTGGCCCCTGCCTGCTCGATCATCGCCGCCAGCCGTTCGCGGATCAGCGGCGAGTCCTCGACTACGAAGACGCGCAGCGGGGCGGCGGTTGCTGTGGCTTGTTCCATGCCGGCAGTGTGCCGGCGCGTACATCGGCGCGCTATCGGCGGATGCCGGTCCTGCGTTCGGAATCGTCCTAGGGCAGGAGCTTGTGCTCCATGGCGTAGCGAACCAGGTCGGCGGTGCTGCGCAAATCGAGCTTCTCCAGGATGCGCGCCTTGTGGGTCGAAACGGTCTTCACCGAGAGGTGCAGCCGCTCGCCGATGTCGGTGGGGCCAAGACCGGAGGCCAGCATCCGCAGCACTTCGAACTCCCGGTCGGACAGCGCACCCTGCAGCCGGTTGCCCGAGGCCACCAGGCTGGCGGCCGCTGCTTCGCTAATATGCACGCCGCCCGCCGCGATCTTGCGCAGCGCGACCACCAGCTGCTCGGCGGCGCTGTCCTTGGTGAGATAGCCGGAAGCGCCGGCCTTGAGCGCGCGCGCTGCGTACTGCTGCTCGCCGTGCATCGACAGCACCAGAAGTTTCAGCGCGGGCTTCTCGGACTTCAGCCGCTTGATGAGGTCGAGCCCGGCGAGCCCGGGCATCGAAAGGTCGAGCATCGCCACGTCGTAGTCGTTGGCGCGCGCGAGCGCGAGCGCCTGGTCTCCGCTGGCCGCTTCGCCGGCCACCTGGAGGTCGGTGGTCGCCGCGAGGATGCGCTTCAGGCCGTCGCGCACGAGTTCGTGGTCGTCGGCGAGCAAGATCCGGACCGGCGCGCGGATCATCCCGGGCCCGCTTCCCGCTCGGCGCTCACCGGTATCCGGGCGCGCAGGCGGGTGCCACCGCGCGGCGCGCGCGCGACCTCCAGCGAGCCGCCCAGGTAGGCCATGCGCTCGCGCATGCCCTTCAGACCGAGCGAGCGGGTCTTGGCGAGTTCTTCGGGCTCGATGCCGCGGCCGTCGTCCTCGACGTCGACGTGCAGGTTGCCTTGCTGAATCGAAAGCGCGATCCAGGCGTTCTGCGCGCCTGAATGGCGCGCGATGTTGGTCAACGACTCCTGCAGCGCGCGGTAAGCCGCTGTGGCGATGTTGCCGTCGACTGCATCGAAAGCACCGTCGCCAGGCAGCTTGATGTCGCAGTGAACGCCGGAACGGCGCGCGAAGTCGTCCACCAGCCAGCCGGCGGCGTCGGCCAGGCCGAGGTCGTCGAGCATCAGCGGCCGCAGATCGGCGGCAATGCGCCGCGTCGAGTTCACCGTCTGCTCGAGCATGGCGTGCATCTGCCCGGCCTTGGCGTCGAGTTCGGCCTGGCCCGCCGGCAGCCGGTCGCGCAGCCAGGCGAGATCCATTTTCAACGAGGTCAGCAACTGGCCGAGCTCATCGTGCAGTTCGCGCGCGATGCGCGCCTTTTCCTCTTCGCGCGCATCGAGCACGCGTGCCGAGAGTTCCCGCAGTTCCCGTTGCGAGTTCTTCAACGCGTCCTCGGCCTGCTTGCGCAGCGTGATGTCGCGCAGGATCACCGTGTAGTAGTGCCGCGTGCCGTCCCTCGCGTGCGAGATCGAGGCCTCGATGGGGAATTCCCTGCCCTCGGCGTGCAGCGCCCACAGCGTGGTGGTGTCGCCCATGCGCCGGCTGGTGACGCCGGTGCTGCCGAAATTGTCGATGTGGCCGCGGTGCCCCGCGCGAAAGCGCTGCGGGATGAAGCGCTCGAGCGGCGCGCCCAGCGCCTCGTTGCGCCGGCAGCCGAACAGCTGTTCGGCGGCGCGGTTGAAGAGCACGATGGTCTGCGCTTCATCCACGGTGATGACCGCATCCATGGCCGTATCGAGGATCGCGGCGAGCCGCGCCTCGCTCGCTTCGCTGCGCCGGTCGGCGACCATCACTTCGCGCGTCGCAACCAGCACGCCCAGGCCGACGGCAATGATGTCGCCGACCACCGCGGCGCCGATCAGCCAGGGGATATCCGGGCCGCGCAGGACCGCCATCACGTTGGCCACCAGCAGCGCGCCGAGCACGGCGGCGCCCGCGGCGATCAGCGCCGGGCTGCGGAAGAGGCTGCCTTTGACCGAGGTCAAGGTGTCCGCGTCTTTGCCGTTCAAAGTGACTCCTGATGCACTATTGCGCCCCCGAACTGGTGATCGACCCGGTGCTGATCCGCAAGTACGGCACGAGCGGGCCGCGCTATACGTCGTACCCGACCGCCGACCGCTTCGTCGATGCGTTCGGGGAAGGCGGTTTCCGGCATTGGCTGGGCCACCGCAACATCGGCGGCATCGTCCAGCCGCTGTCAGTCTACGTGCACCTGCCGTTTTGCAGCAGCGTTTGCTACTACTGCGGCTGCAACAAGGTCGTCACCCGCGACCACAGTAAATCTGCCCAGTATATCAAGTACTTGGCGAAGGAATTGGTGCTCGTCGGGGAGCGCCTGGGCGCCGCCGGCGCAGGTGAGCGAAGCATCTGCCAGCTGCACTGGGGAGGGGGCACGCCGACGTTTCTCGCGCGCGAGGAGATGGCGGCGCTTATGGCGTTGCTGGACGCGCAGTTCACGCGCGATGCGCAGACTGAAGTCTCGATCGAAGTGGACCCGCGCAGCGCGGAATCCGGGCGCATGGCGTTCCTCGCCGGCCTGGGCTTCAACCGCCTGTCCATCGGCGTGCAGGATTTCGACCGCAGCGTGCAGGAGGCGGTGCACCGGCTGCAAAGCGAATCCGAGACGCGCCGCGTGATGGAGGAGGCGCGCGCGAGCGGTTTTCGTTCCATCAGCATGGACCTGATCTACGGCCTGCCGCGCCAGACCCCGGACAGCTTCGACGCCACGCTCGACAGGGTGATCGCGCTCGATCCGGATCGCATCGCGCTCTACAGCTACGCCCATCTGCCGGAACTGTTCAAGCCGCAGCGGCGGATTCACGCTGAAGAATTGCCTTCTCCCGAGGCCAGGCTGCAGATCATGACGCTGGCCATCGGCCGGCTGTCGCGCGCCGGTTACACCTATATCGGCATGGACCACTTCGCCAAGCCCGCCGACGGTCTCGCCGTGGCGCAACGCCAGGGCCGGCTGCACCGCAATTTCCAGGGTTACTCGACCCACCCCGACGCCGACATGCTCGGTTTCGGCGTTTCGGCGATCGGCCGCCTCGGCCCTGCCTACTACCAGAACCACAAGCGGCTGGAGGATTACTACGCCGCGCTCGATGACGGGCGCATTCCGGTTCGGCGCGGCGTTGAACTCACCGCGGACGACCTGCTGCGGCGCTCGGTGATCCAGTCGCTGATCTGCAATTTCCGCCTGTCGATCGAATCCGTGGAGATCGCCCACCTGATCGATTTCCGGCGTTACTTCGCGGCGGAACTCGCGGACCTGCGCGGCCTGCAGGCCGACGGGCTGGTGGAACTCCAGCCCGACTGGATCGTGGTGACGCCGCGCGGCCGGTTGCTGGTGCGCGCGGTCTGCATGGTGTTCGACAAATACCTGCGCGCGCGGCGCGAGGGCGCCGCCTACTCGAAGGTGATCTGAGCATGGACTTCCTGCCCGCCGCGATGCTCGCCGCCGGACTTGCGTCCGGCGTGCACTGCGTCGCGATGTGCGGCGGCATCGTGGCGGCGTTCGATGGCAGGCGCGTGATACCGATCAGGGAGAAAACGGATTGGGCGCGTCGGATCGCCTTCAACCTGGGGCGCATCTCCACCTACGCGGCAGCCGGCGCCGCCGCCGGCACGCTGGGCGCCGCCGCTTACGCCGCGGGCGTCCTGCCGGCGCAGGAATCGCTGCAGATCGCAACCAGCGTGATGCTCGTGTTCGTGGGCTTGCATCTCGCGGGCGCGGGACGAATTCTCGCCGGCGTTGAAGCGCTCGGATTGCCGTTGTGGCACCGCCTGCAGCCAGCCGCGGCGCGCCTGCTCGCGGGCCGCACGCTGCCGAGCGCGTATGCGGCCGGGCTGGCCTGGGGCTGGCTGCCCTGCGCGATGGTTTATGCCGCGCTCGCCGCCGCGACATTCACGGGCGGCGCCGCGCAAGGCGCGCTCTCCATGGCCGCATTCGGCCTCGGTACCTTGCCGTTCCTGCTTGCTGCCGGCTGGCTCGCGTCGCGGCTGCGTGCCTGGCGCCGGGTGGCGGGCGCACTGCTGCTCGGATTCGGCGTTTTCGGCCTGGCGCACGCCGACGCCATCGGCGAGGGCATTCGCCGCGGCCTGCTTTGCCTGTAGGAGGAAGGATTCAAATGAACAAGGCGATCGGCATCATCTACGATGAACACCGTTCCATTTCCGCCGTGCTGAGCGGCTTGAAGTCGCTTGCACGCATGGCGGGCGAGGGAAAGCTGCGGCCGGAGTTCGCGGTGTTCCGTGCCATGATCTATTACATCGACGCCTTTCCCGAGCGCATGCATCATCCTAAGGAAGACAAGCACCTGTTCGCGCGGCTTCTGGAGCGCGATCCGGGGGCGGGCGAGCTGATCGGCAAGCTTCAGGTCGAGCATGTCGTGGGCGCGAAGATGGTGCGCGACCTTGAGCAGTCGGTGCTCGAATACGAGCAGACCTGGCCGCGAGGCGCGGAGAAATTCATGGCCGTGATCGAGACTTACGCGCAGTTCCACTGGAACCACATGCGGTGCGAGGAGCGCGAGGTTATTCCGCGCGCCGAGAAGGCGCTGTTGGCGGAAGACTGGGCGGCGATCGAGGCGGCGTTCGCGGGCAACAACGACCCGATCGCCGATTTGCGCGAGCAGGATTTTCACGCGCTCTATCAGCGCATCCTGAGCCTCGCGCCGGCGCCGGTGGGACTGGGCGAGCGCTGGAAACCAGCGCTCTAGCACGCGCCGGCGTATCGTGGCGCCGTGACCGCCGCCAGTTCTCCGCTGCTCCAGTCCACCATCGAGTCGCTGCACGCGCATGCGCCCTTCGACCTCATGGAGCCGGAGGGTCTACGTCGTTTTGCGTCGCGCCTGAGCGTCGGCTATTACGCGCGCGGCCAGGTCATCATCGCGCCCGACAGCGGCATCGCGGACCGACTCTATGTCGTCAAGCAGGGGAGCGTGCGCGGAGGCGTATTGGCTGCTGTGCAGGCCGCTGCCGTGCAGGCGGCGGACGTGGTGCTGGGCGCTGGAGAATGTTTCCCGGTCGGCGCGCTGGTCGGGCGGCGCGCGACCTCTTATGCCTACCGCGCCGAGCAGGACTGCTTCTGCTGGGAGCTGCCGGCGGCGGATTTCCACGCCCTGGTCGATACCAGCGCGCGTTTCCGCGAATTCTGCCTGGATCGTCTGTCGATGCTGCTGGACCAGTCACACCGCGCGCGGCGCGCCGCCGCATTCGAATCGATGGGCGAGGGCGTGGACATGCTGGCGCCGCTGCGCAGCGCCGTCGCGCGTGAGGCCGTGAGCTGCGGCCCGGCGACAACCGTGGCCGAGGTCGTGCGCACCATGCATGCAGGCCGCATCGGCTCGATGGTGGTGACGGATGCGGCAGGGATCCCGCTGGGAATCTTCACCACGCCGGACGTGCTCTCGCGCGTGACGCTGCCGCAGGCGCCGATGGACACGCCGATCTCACAGCTGATGACGCCGGATCCGGTCACGCTGGAAGAAGAGGCGCCGCTGGTGGAGGCGGCACTGGCGATGGCGCGGCATGGCATCCGCCACGTGGTGGTGACGCGCGACGGGCGCCTGTCGGGCGTGATCTCCGAGCGCGACCTCTTTGCGCTGCAGCGCGTGAGCCTGCGGCGCGCCACGGAAACCCTGCGTGCCGCGCAATCCGTGCCGCAACTTGCCGCGGCGGCGGGCGAGGCGCGCCTGCTGGCGCGCCACCTGCTCGCGCAGGGCGTGGACGCCGAACACGTCACCCAGGTGACCAGTACGCTGAACGACGGCCTGTCGCAGCGCCTGATCGAGTTGATCGCGCCGCGGCACAAGCTGCCCGGGCGCTGGTGCTGGCTCGCGTTGGGCAGCGAAGGGCGGCTGGAGCAGACGCTGGCCACCGATCAGGACAACGCGCTGATCTTCGCCATGGACGGCGACACCGATGGCGTGCGTCGCGGGCTGCTCGGCTTCGCCAACGAGGTCAACCTTGGCCTGGAAGCATGCGGCTTCCCGCTTTGCGAAGGCGACATCATGGCCCGCAATCCGCGCTGGTGCCTGACGCTGGAGGAGTGGCGGGGCGTATTCGGCGACTGGATCCGCAACAACCAGCCGGAAGCTTTGCTGAACGCGGCCATCTTCTTCGACTTCCGGCCGATCGCCGGCGACGCGTCGCTCGCCGGCGAGCTGCGTGAAACGGTGCTCGCGCAGACGCGCGGCAGCGCGGTGTTCGCGCGGGCGATGGTGGAGAACGCGTCGCGTTCGCGCCCGCCGCTGGGATTGCTGGACGGTTTCGTCGCGGACGACGGCGGCAAGTATCCCGGCACCATCGATCTCAAGGCGAGCGGGGCGCGCCCGTTCGTCGACGCGGCGCGCGTACTGTCGCTCGCGCACGCGCTGCCGCCGCCGGGCACGGCGGCGCGGCTGCGCGCCGCGGGCGAGGCCGGCCTGCTGCCGCTGGAGGAGGTCACCGCTTCCGTGGACGCGTTCCATTATGTGCAAAGCCTGCGGCTGCGGCGCCAGCACCTCGAGGGCGATCTGCCGAAGGGCGCCGAGAACCGGATCGCGCCGGAGAAACTCAACGCGGTGGACAAGCGCATTCTC
>JBDTRO010000316.1:0-3759 GCA_039931635.1 Betaproteobacteria bacterium
GCGGCCAATTCGGCCGACTTCAAGGCGCAGATGGAGAAAGTCTCGACTCCGGTCGCCTACCTCGATGCGCCCGAGTTCCAGAAATACTGGGACAGCGATGCGAAGCGTCTTGCCATTGCGCTGGAGAAGATCGGCAAAGTCGAGACAAAAAAATAGTGCGGGTTTGCCGACGGTTACCTGGGGCAATTATCTGGAACAATCAGCTTTCGCCCGGAGAGCAGACCGAGCGAGACCTCGGTGGACGAAATCACCCGCGTTGCGCCAGTAACCGGCGAGGGGAGAGGACACCGGCCAGTTTCAACGAGGCGACCGTTCTCCAGCCCGACAATCCGAAGTTGGCGGCGTGTTGAGTCTGGCACCAGCAGGCGCATCTTGCCTGCGATCGGAAATGGTACCGACAACGCCAATTCCGTCGTGCGGTACACATGATTCGAGAACCCATCAAGCGCCGATATCTCGACGAGTGCCCTGTCTTGCCTTCGATAAACCTTCAGCGTGCCGCCGATGTGCGGAGTGATAACAACGGCGATCTCGGCGCGCCCATCTCCGTCCAGGTCGGCGACCCCGACCGGATTCAGCCAGCGCATCGGTGTCCCAATCGGTGGAGATTGCGCGCTTATCTCGAGACGACCCGCGCTCAATCGAAGCATCATGAGCCGCGAGCCGCTGCCGCGGCTGCTGACAATTGTCAGTATCTCTTCCGGCTCGCCTGCCGCCAGCCTTACGATTCGCGGCGTCAGATCCTCGAATACTTCGTTCTCCGGCAATTCGAACATTAGGTGCCGCCCTGCGCCGGTCGTTGCCGTCACGCGAGCGTATTCGTGCGGCCGGCCAAGCGCGAAATGCCCGTAGCGCTCAACTGGAGCGGCGAAGTTTGCGCTGGCGATCCTTTCGGCACCGGCAGCTGGCACGGTGAACGCGCATGCGGCCGCGAACATCAGACGTCTGCAATATTCCATGCTGTTTCCGAGGATGGGTCTAGCATCTACGCCCTGAACGACCGCTTCGCTTTGGATTTCTTTCTCTTCTTCGGGCGCTTGTACTGCAGGAGATTTCCGACCTCGCGCTCGAAGGGATCCCGTCGCAGAAGGCTGCGCGTTTGCGCGGGGCGCATGAGTTTGTAGTGGCGCGTGGCTTCGAGCGCATCGACCAGGTCCCAGGCGCCGTCTTCGGCGGTGACCCAGGTTGCCGGGCTCATCCGCCTCAGGTCGTAGGGGCGCGAGTAGGTGCGCAGGGTCTTGCGGTCGCGCTTGTTGTAGTACTCGTGCAGGTAGGACATCGCCAGTTCGCGCAGTGTCCGGTACACCGGATCGCGCCACCGCAGGCCGATGCCGTTGGTTTTGGAGATCGCGCCCCAGCGTCCGTTGCGCCGGAACACGGCGACGACGTGGTCGAAGTCGTGCACGGCCTGGAAATCGAGCAGCAGCGGTGGTTCGCCTTGGATCCAGAGCGCGCAGGCGGCGGTGACTGCGCCTTCTATGCAGTGTGCACGCCGGTCCCGCAGCACCACGCGCACCGAGTGGCAGGTTTCACCGTCGCGCTCGAAGTTCTGCTTGAGCCGATACAGGAACTCCTGGATTTTCTCTGGGGTGCGCAGGCGGCGCAGCGTGGCGAATTCGGCCCGGGTGAGCCCGAGCATCGCGCGGGAAGCCTTGTTTCGTTTTGTCATCGACTTTCGGGCAAGTGTAGCTAAAATCCAAGCATGCGTAGCCGTCTGCTGGTGGTGCTGCTCGCGATTGTCCCGTTCGGGGCAGGCGCGCAGATGAGTGTGCAGGAGTATCCGCTGCCGCGCGGCATCAGCGCGCATGACCTCTGGGCGGATCCGGCGCCCGACGGCCCGGTGTGGTTTTCGGGGCAGGGTAGCGGCAACGCCGGCCGGCTCGATCCGAAGACGGGCAAGGTGGAATTGATCCCGCTCGGGACGGGCTCTTCGCCGCACGGCGTGATCCTTGATCGCGACGGTTCGGCGTGGTTTACCGACGGTGGCCAGAACGCGATCGTGCGCGTGGATGCGAAGACGCTCGCGGTGAAAAAGTGGCCGCTGCCGCGAGACAGTGGTTACACCAACCTCAATACGGCGATTTTTGACAACGCGGGCATCCACTGGTTTACCGGCCAGAGCGGCGTCTACGGGCGCCTCGATCCGAAGAGCGGCGACCTGAAGGTCTATGACGCGCCGAAGGGACGCGGGCCGTACGGCATTCACGCCACGCCCGACGGGACGGTGTACTTCGCGTCGCTTGCCGGTTCGTACATCGGCCGCATCGACGCCGCTACGCACAAGGTGCAGGTGATCGAGCCGCCGACGAAGGACCAGGGCGCGCGGCGCGTGTGGTCCGATTCAAAGGGCATGGTGTGGGTCGCCGAATGGGATTCGGGCAACCTCAGCCGCTATGAACCGAAGACGGGCGCTTGGAAGACCTGGAAGGCGCCCGGCGACCGGCCGCGCGTCTACGCCGTTTACGTGGACGAGACCGACAAGCCCTGGATTTCAGAGTGGAACAGGCAACTCATGATGCGCTTCGATCCGGCGACGGAGAAGTTCGATTCCTTCGCCTCCTCCAGCGGCAACGCCAACGTGCGCCAGATCCATGGCCGCAAAGGCGAAGTCTGGACGCCCGAATCGGCCTCAGGGAAGCTGGTCGTCTACCGGTATCGCTAGCCTCTAGTCGTCCACGCCGCTCATGCCCTTGCGGTGGGCAAGGAGCTTCGCGCCCGCGATGCGGTACAGCACCGAGCCGGGCCAGACCAGTCGTCCATCTGGCTTGCGGCTGAAGAGGATGCCGTCCGTGCGGGAAAAGACCTGCGTGCGCGCTTTCACGCCGCGCGCATCGCCCGGATCGATGACTTCGCAGACGGCCTGGCCTTTGCGCACGCGCGCGCCTTTCTGCACGTGGTACACGAGCATGCCTGGCTTCGGGCAATAGCCGACATCCATGCCGCCGATCGGCGTCGCATCGGCCTTGAGCCGCGGCAGCACGCCGGCGCGCCCCGAGATGATTCCCCTGCGCGTCAGGAATCGGTAGAGGTTGCGCGCATCGGACGCGCCGAAGGCGTGATTGACATCGTGCTGGCTGCGGTACTCGATGGTGGCCGACAGGCAGGCCTGCGGAATATTCGCGGCGGGAAACAGGCGCGCGAGCCTCGCCCACAAGGCGCCGTTGACGCCGGAAAAGGTGAGTGTCTCCGGATAGGGATCGTTGTAGAGGGTGGCCGCGGCGCCGATGTCGGCGGCGAGCGCGCGCGCGGGCCCCGGCCAGTCCTGCCGCGAGATGAACAGGTGCAGCGCCGCTTCCATGTCGCAATGCAGGTCGAGCACGATGTCGGCGTCGACGGAAAGCTTCATCGCTGCCACGCGCAGGGTCTGGATTTCGTTCACCGGCTTCATGGCGGCGAGCGCCCCGAGCGCTGCCTTGCGGATCAGGGCGACGTTATCGGCGCCATTACGCCCCAGCCTGGTGCCGGCGCGCTCCGCAACGGTGCCGGAGAGGTCGAGCCAGTTGCGGTTGAAGTTGTCGCGGCCTAGGAGGTCGTAGCGGCCCAGGTGATTGCCGCCCACCAGCTGGGAAAGCCCGATGGGATTCACCGTCGGCACCACCACGATCTCGCCCTTGACGCGGCCGCGCCGGTCGGCCTCGACCAGCATCGGCATCAAATGGTGCAGCGCCATGGTGCCGGGAAGTTCGTTGGCGTGGATGGCCGCCTGCAGGTAGGCCTTGGGCCGCGCGCCCACCCTGCCGAAGCGGTGGAAAACGATGC
>JBDTRO010000317.1:0-3278 GCA_039931635.1 Betaproteobacteria bacterium
TCGTAGGCGCAGTACCACTCCATCATCGTGAACTCGGGGTTGTGGCGCGTCGAGATGCCCTCGTTCCTGAAATTGCGGTTGATCTCGTAGACGCGCTCCATGCCGCCCACCACCAGCCGCTTGAGGTACAGCTCAGGCGCGATGCGCAGGTACATGTCCATGTCGAGCGCGTTGTGGTGCGTCTTGAAGGGCCGCGCCACGGCGCCGCCGGGGATCGGCTGCATCATCGGCGTCTCGACTTCGAGGTAGCCGTCCTCGATCATGACCTCGCGGATCGCCTGGACGATCTTCATCCGCCGCTCGAAAACCTCCCTCGTCGTCGGCGACACGATGAGATCCACGTAGCGCTGCCGGTACTTCATCTCCTGGTCGGCGATGCCGTGGAATTTCTCCGGCAGCGGCCGCAGCGCCTTGGTGAGCAGCCGCAGGCTGGAGGCGTGAATCGTCAGTTCGCCCGTCTTGGTCTTGAACAGCGCGCCGGCAGCGCCCACGATGTCGCCCAGATCCCAATGCTTGAAGTCTTCGTAGTTGCTTGCCTCATTCGAGACATAAAGCTGGATCCGGCCCGATTGGTCCTGCAGCGTGGCGAAGCTCGCCTTGCCCATGACGCGCTTGAGCACCATGCGGCCGGCGACGGTGGCGCCGATTTTCAGAGGCTCGAGTTCTTCCTTGGTCCTGGCCGCATGCTTCGCGTGCAGGTCGGCCGCGAAATCCTGGCGGCGGAAATCGTTCGGGTATGCCAGGCCGCCGGCGCGCAGGGCCTTCAGCTTTTCCCGGCGTTCCTCGATCAGCTTGTTTTCTTCTTCCATGGTTAGACGCCTTGCTTGAGGCTCGCGGTGATGTAATCGTCCAGGTCGCCGTCCAGCACCTGCTGCGTGGCGCCTTTCTCGACGCCGGTACGCAGGTCCTTGATGCGCGACTGGTCCAGCACATAGGAGCGGATCTGGTGTCCCCACTCGATGTCGGTCCTTGATGCCTCCAGCTTGCTCTGCTCGCCCTTCAGCTTGCGCACCTCGAGGTCGTAGAGCCGCGATTTCAGCATCGCCATGCACTCGGCGCGGTTGCGGTGCTGGGAGCGATCGTTCTGGCTCTGCACCACGATATTGGTCGGCAGGTGCGTGATGCGCACCGCGGATTCGGTCTTGTTGACGTGCTGGCCGCCGGCGCCGGAGGCGCGGTAGACATCGACGCGCAGGTCGGCCGGGTTGATGTCGACCTCGATCGATTCATCCACCTCGGGGTAGACAAAGACGTTGGCGAAGGACGTATGCCGGCGCGCGTTCGAATCGAACGGCGACTTGCGCACCAGGCGGTGCACGCCGTTCTCGGTGCGCAGGTGGCCATAGGCGTATTCGCCGCTGATTTTCAGGGTCGAGCTCTTGATGCCCGCCACCTCGCCGTCGGACTGCTCGAGGATCTCGGCGCGGAAGCCTTTCTTGTCGCAGTACTTGAGGTACATGCGCAGCATCATCGAGGCCCAGTCCTGCGCCTCGGTGCCGCCGGCGCCGGCCTGGATGTCCATGAAGCAGTTGTTCGGATCCAGCGGATTGGAGAACATGCGGCGGAATTCCAGCGCCGCGACGTCACGCGCTAGCGCGTCCGCTTCCTTGCCGATCTGCTCCAGGGAGGCGCTATCGTTGTCGGAGCGCGCCAGCTCGAACAGCTCCTGCGCGTCGGTGATGCCGCCGCCGACGCGCCTGAGCGTTTCGACGACCGTTTCGAGCGACTTTTTTTCCCTGCCGATTTCCTGCGCCCGCTTCTGGTTTTCCCAGAGCCTGGGGTCGGCCTGCTCGTGGTTCAGCGCCTGCAGGCGCTTTTCCTTCGCGTCGAAGTCAAAGATACCTCCGCAGCTCGGCCGTCTGGTTCTGCAGTCCGGCGAGCGTGGCAGCGATCTGGTTGACGCGTTCTGGTTCCATGGCGCGCGAATTATACGCGGCGGCCCCCACGGCGCTTAAATGCGCCGTCCTCCACGGCGCTTAAATGCGCCGTCCTGTATATTCCTCGTCGATCTTGTCGTCGAAGAATGTGGTGGGATTGGGCGCCGCCATGAAGCGGCGGTAAACCTCGGGATAGACCTTCGGGTACTGGTAGACCTGCCCGTTGGACAGCTCCACTTCCAGCGTCATCGTTTTCTCGTCATAGCCGACCGAGCGGAGCTTCGAGGAATTGACGCGCTTGCGTTCCATCGCGCTACTTCGCGGCTGCGCTCCAGGCGGACTTGCCGTCGCCGCCCTCCACCGTGCCGTCGATGGATTGGCCCTTGACGGTGCCCGTGAATTCGTAAGTTTTGCCGGCCAGCGGGAGCCTGAACGTGAGGCGCTCGCCGCGCATCTTGGCTTCTTCGAGCGCCACGTCCTTGCCGGCGATGCGTACGATGCCCGCGAGGCGCGTGATCTGCTGCTTGAGCGTCAGGCGCACCGGTTCCTTGCTCAGGCTGGCGGGCAGTTTCGCGCTCCAATTGCCTTCCACCTTCGCCGGCACCACGTACAGGTAGATGAGGGTCGTCGTCACGCCGCTGATGGCGACCTTGTCTTCGAGGTCCATCTGCACGTACTTCTCCGGCACCCAGCCCGAGAGCGGATAGTCGTGCGAAAGGATGCGCGTGCCCGGATTGAGCTCAGAGAGCAGCTTGTCCTTGAGCATGTTCACCGTATTGGGCAGCAGGTACATGGTGAGGACGGTGGCCTTGCGGATGTCGGTCTTGAAGAGGTCCTGAATGGTGAAGCTGGCGCGGTCGGCGATGCCCTGGACCCTGGCCGCCTCGTTGGCTTCCTTCACCAGCTTCTCGTTGATGTCCACGCCGAAGCCGCGCGCGCCGAATACCTTGGCGGCGGTGAGCACGATGCGCCCGTCGCCCGAACCCAGGTCGATGACGAAGTCCTTGGGTCCCACTTCCGCCAGGGTCAGCATGTCCGAGACCACGCTAGTGGGGGAGGGCACGTAAGGGCCGGCATTGACCGGTGCTTTGTCGGCGGCATGGGTCTGGGCGAGAAGCGCGAGTGACAGCGCGGCGGCGGAAATTGCGCGAAGGTTCATGTTGGTTGGTGATGTTCCAGGTTGAGTTGGACCGTTTTCAGGCCGTTGAATTCGTTGACGCTCAGTCGGTACGCGGCGCGAATCCGGGCGGGCATGGGGTCCAATGAGTTGAAGCGCATGGCTTCCAGCCGTTGACCGTTCTTTCGCAAGCGCAGCTTCAGGTGACGCTCGCCCACGACGCGCTGGCTTTCGACCGCGAATGTATCGCAGAAGAGGGGCGGCGGAAAGCCCTGGCCCCAGAT
>JBDTRO010000318.1:0-9676 GCA_039931635.1 Betaproteobacteria bacterium
TTTTCCTCACCGCGCGGGCCGATGAACCCGACAAGATCGCCGGTCTGGAAGCGGGCGCCGACGATTACATCACCAAGCCTTTCTCGACGAAGGAACTGGTGGCGCGAATCCGTTCGGTGCTGCGCCGCAGGAAACCGCAGCACGGTGATGCGCCGGTCGAGATCGCGGGTCTGAGGCTGGATCCAGCCGCGCACCGCGTCACCGGCAACGGCCAGCCGCTTGCCTTCGGGCCGACCGAGTTCCGGCTGCTGCACTACCTGATGACGCATCCGAACCGCGTGTATTCGCGCACCCAGCTGCTGGATGAAGTCTGGGGCGATCACGTGTTCATCGAAGAGCGTACCGTGGACGTGCATATCCGCAGGCTGCGCCAGGGTCTCGAGCCAAGTGGCCACGACGCGCTGATAGAGACCGTGCGCGGCAGCGGTTACGCGCTGCGCGCCGAATCCGCAGCCATGACCCGAAGCTGACGGCAGGGCGCTCGGGGGCGGGATGAGCTTGCTGGAGATCGGGCTTGCAGTGCTTGCGGCGGGACTTGCCGTCGTGCTGTTCCGGCAACTGCGCGAGTTCGGCAAGCTCAGGCGCTGGGCATCGCAGTCGAAACTGGACGACCCGCCCGAGGCCGCCGGCGCATGGGGGGATGTCTTCAACATGCTGCACCGCCAGCGGCGCGCAACGCTAAAGCGCAGGCGCGAACTCGCGCAGCTCATTGTGCGCTCGCGCCGCGGCGCGCAGGCGCTGCCCTATGGGGTCGCCGTGCTGGATCCGGACTATCGCCTCGACTGGTGTAATGATGCCGCGCGCGAGCATTTGGGACTCGACGCGGGACGCGACCGGAATCAGGCCATCGTCAACGTGGTGCGCGCGCCCGAGTTCGTCGAATACCTCCGCAATGGCGATTTTGACGAACCGTTGCGGCTGCATGCGCCTGGCGACGCTCGCGCGCTGACGCTCCAGATCGTTGCTTTTGGCGACGAGGAGCATTTGCTGTTGTCCCAGGATGTCACCGGCACCGCGCGAGTCGAAGCAATGCGGCGGGATTTTGTCGCCAATGTCTCGCACGAGCTGCGCACGCCGCTCACGGTGCTCGCAGGCTTTCTGGAGACCATCCAGGACCTGAAACTGGATGCTTCCCGTGTGCGTGACTATGTCGGCCTGATGGCCCCGCAGGCCGAACGAATGAAACGCCTGATCGACGATTTGCTCACGCTCTCGTCGCTGGAGCACGCGCCACCGCCGCCGGACGCCGAGCGCATCGTGCTCGGACCTTTGCTGCAGCGGGTGCGTACCGAGGCCGAGCTGTTGTCCGCGGGCAGGCACCGGATCTCGCTGGATATCGACGGCGAGCAGGACCTTCTGGGCGCCGAGCGCGAGATCGCGAGCGCATTGACCAATCTTGCAACCAACGCGGTGCGCTATACGCCGTATGGCGGCGAGATCCGCCTGCGCTGGCGCTGCGGCGAGGACGGCGGCGAGTTTTCGGTCGAGGACACGGGCATCGGCATCGACCCGGAGCACCTGCCGCGGCTCACCGAGCGCTTTTACCGCGTGGACCGTGGCCGCTCGCGCGAAACCGGCGGCACCGGCCTTGGCCTGTCCATCGTGAAGCACGCGCTGGCGCGTCATCAGGCAGCGCTCACGATCGACAGCTCGCCCGGCAAGGGCAGCCGCTTTACCGCGCGATTCCCCGTGGCGCGGCTTGCACCCGCAGCGCAGAAAGTCGCGGGCTAGCGGTGGATCTTATCCTCTGGCGCCACGCCGACGCGGCGCCCGGCAGCCGCGACCTCGAGCGCAAGCTCACCGCACGGGGGCGCAAGCAGGCTGACCGCGTGGGCGCCTGGCTGGTCGCGCGCCTGCCGGGCCGGTATACCGTGCTGGCGAGCCCGGCGCGTCGTGCACGCGAGACGGCGGATGCGCTCGGGGTGCGCTACAAAATCGCGGAACGCCTTGCCCCTGGCGCGGCGCCGGGCGACATCCTGGAGGCCTGCGGCTGGCCATCGCACAAGGCTGCCGTGGTTGTTGTCGGCCACCAGCCCGATCTGGGGCGGGTCGCGGCTATGCTGGTCGCGGGCGCCGAGGGAGAGTGGTCGGTGAAAAAGGGCGGCCTGTGGTGGCTGAGCAACCGCGAGCGTGGCGATGAAACACAGGTGGTGGTGCGGGCGGTACTTGCGCCGGATCTGACTTAAGATTCGCCGGCATTAGCCAACCATCAACAGGGATGAAAAATAAAAATGAAAAGCATTCGCCACACGACTCAGCGCGCGGTTCTTCTGGGCGCATTCATCTGCTTTGCCGCCACGCCTGCCTTGGCGCAGACCGTCGGCGAGATTCTCGACAAGGGCGGCCAGAAACTGGATGCGGCGGGTGCGCGCGCGGCGCTTGCGACGGGCCCGACGTTCAGCGGCAGGAACGCCGCCGGATTCCTCGGCACCACGGTCTACAAAGCCGACGGTACGCTGACGTCCAGCGGCACCCGGGAACGCGACAACTTCTCCAATAGCGGCAAGGGCGCCTGGACGGTCGACGACGCGGGCAAGGTGTGTGCCAAGACCGATTGGGAGAAGGGTCAGGGCTCGAGTTCGGTGTGCTACTTCTGGTTCAAGATGGGCGACGATTACTTCACCGCCCCGACTGACGCGAAAGAGCAGGCGGCCGTACGCCGCCTGCTGGGAAAATAGGCGCCGGGCTGCCTAGCCGCGCAGCTGCGCCACTTTTTTCTCCGACAGGCTGTTGACGGAGAATTTCATGCCGACCGATTTCCAGTGCCCGGTTTCGGTCTCGAGCGCAGCGGCCGCCAGCGGGTTTTCGTCCAGCCAGGCCTGCGGCAGGTCGAGCGCGTAGCCCGCTTCGTCGCCTGCGACGCGCAGTAGCGGAAAGCGCGCGTCGGTGCGGTTGCGCAGCACCAGCGCGGCGATACGCAGGGCGAAGACCAGCACCCAATCGCCGTCGTCCAGACCGGCATCGTGCATCTTGCCCAGCTTGCCGCGGTGCGCAAGCACGATGCGCGCCAGGCGCTGCTGTTCCATGCGCGAGAAACCCGGCATGTCGGCGTTCGAAAGAATGTAGGCCGAGTGCTTGTGGTACTGCGCGTGCGCGACCGACAGGCCGATCTCGGCAAGCCGCGCCGCCCAATCGAGCAGCAGGCGATCCGGGTCCGGATCTTCTTTTTCCCTGGCGATCGAATCAAAAATCCTGAGGGCCAGGTGCCGGACCCTTTCGGCTTGCGCGGCATCCGCGTGGTAGCGGCGCATGAATTGCGTCACCGTCGCCTCGCGCATGTCGCGGTGCTGCACGCGCCCGAGCAGGTCGTAGAGCACGCCATGCCGCAGGGCGCCTTCGGACACCGCCATGCGCTCGATACCGAGCTCGGAGAAGGCGGCGAGCATGATCGCAAGGCCGCCGGGGATCACTGCCGCCCGGTCCTTGCGCAGCCCGGCGACACGATCGGGGTCGGCGCGTTCGTGCTTTATGAGCAGGCTCTTCAGACGCTCCAGGCCTTCGAGGGTGATGCCCTCGCTGGCGAATTCGTTCGCGCGCAAAATGGATTCCAGCGCCCGCGCGGTGCCCGATGAACCCACCGCTTCCTGCCACCCGGCAGTCCGGTACTCGCCCGCCATGCTCGCCAGCTCCTGACGCGCGGCAAGTTCGGCCTTCTTGAAGCGCGATTTCTCGATCCGCCCCTCCGGAAAATGGGCGAGGCTGTAGCTGACGCAGCCCATGTAGAGGCTCTCCGTCAACAGGGGGTCGAGGCCCTTGCCGATGATGAATTCGGTCGAGCCGCCGCCGATGTCCACCACCAGCCGGTTGTGGGCCGCCGGCGGCATCGCGTGCGCGACGCCGAGGTAGATGAGGCGCGCTTCCTCGCGGCCGGCGATCACTTCGATCGGGAAACCCAGAGCGGCGCGCGCTTCGCGCAGGAACTGCGGCGCGTTCTTGGCCACGCGCAGCGTGTTGGTTCCCACCGCGCGCACCGCGCCGTGCGGCAGGCCGCGCAAGCGTTCGCCGATGCGCGCCAGTGCTTCCAGCGCGCGCGCCTGCGTAGCGCGGTCGATGCGCTTCTCGGAGGTCAGCCCGGCGCCCAGGCGCACGACTTCGCGCACCGAATCGAGCGGATAGATCTGCCGGTCGACGACCCGGCCGACCTGAAGATGAAAACTGTTCGAACCGAGGTCGATTGCGGCGAGCACGTCGGGACGGGGCATGGCGGGGAAAGCTTACACCCTGTGGATAACCCGGGAAAACGGCGCTTTGGATGCTTTCACAATGCTGCAACATTTGTCGTGTAGGCTGGTCTATTGAGAGGTCGTAGCCCGTCCGCGGTTCCCCAATGGTGAAAAAGAATCTTCAGCCGTCCCACTTTCTCAATCGGGAACTCGGGCTGCTCGAATTCAACCGGCGCGTGCTTGCCCAGGCCGCCGATGATTCGGTGCCGCTGCTCGAGCGGTTGCGCTTCCTCACCATCGTCTCTTCCAACCTGGATGAGTTCTTCGAGATCCGGGTCGCGGGCCTGAAAGAGCAGATCAAGATCGGCATCAAGGGAACCGGCCCGGACGGGCGCAGCCCGGCGGAGGTCTACGAGCTGGTCTCGGCGCGGGCGCACGCGCTGGTGGCCGAGCAGTATCGTCTTTTGAACAGCGTGTTGTTGCCCGCGCTGGCGAAGCAGGGCGTGATTTTTCCCCGCCGCGAAGACTGGACCGAGCCGCAGCGGACCTGGATCCGCGACTATTTCATGCGCGAGCTGCTGCCGGTGTTGACGCCGATCGGCCTCGACCCGGCGCACCCGTTCCCGCGCGTGCTCAACAAGTCCCTCAATCTCGCCGTGGAACTGGAGGGCCGCGATTCCTTCGGCCGCAAGTCGCGCGCCGCCATCGTCCAGGCGCCGCGCGCCCTGCCGCGCGTCATCAGGCTGCCTGCCGATGTTGCCGGCGCCGACTATGCCTTCGTGTTCCTGTCCTCCACCCTCCACGCGCATGTGGACGAACTATTCTCCGGCATGCAGGTGCGCGGCTGCCACCAGTTCCGCGTCACGCGCAATTCGAACCTTTTCGTGGACGAGGAAGAAATCAAGAACATGCGCATCGCGATCCAGGGCGAACTCCTGCAGCGCCACTTCGGCGACGGGGTGCGGCTGGAGGTCGCCCACAGCTGCTCGCAACAGACGGTCGATTTCCTGCTGCAGCAGTTCGGCCTTTCCGAGTCCGACCTGTATCGCGTCGACGGCCCGGTCAACCTGCACCGGCTGCGCGAAGTGTCCGAGCGCGTCGACCGCCCCGATCTCATGTATCCGGTATTCCAGCCCGCACCGCCGCCGGCGCTCGCCGGCCAGAAGGACATCTATGCGGTGTTGAAGAAGCAGGACGTGCTGCTCCACCATCCTTATGAATCCTTCACCCCGGTGATCGATTTCATCCGTACCTCGGTGACCGATCCACGCGTGATCGCGATCAAGCAGACCGTATACCGGACCGGCACCGACTCGGAGCTGATGGAGATCCTGATCGAAGCGGCCAGGCGCGGCAAGGAAGTCACCGTGGTGGTGGAACTGATGGCGCGCTTTGACGAGGAAGTGAACATCACCTGGGCGTCGCGCCTGGAAGAAGTCGGGGCGCATGTGGTTTATGGCGTCGTCGGGCACAAGACCCACGCCAAGATGGCGTTGGTGGTGCGGCGCGAGGACGGGCCCCAAGGCAGCGTGCTGCGGCGTTACGCGCACCTGGCCACCGGCAATTACCACCCGCGCACCG
This sequence comes from Betaproteobacteria bacterium, assembly GCA_039931635.1. GTDB lineage: Bacteria > Pseudomonadota > Gammaproteobacteria > Burkholderiales > SG8-39 > RBG-16-66-20. The sequence continues at coordinate 5,745 of JBDTRO010000318.1, forward strand.
CGCGCCAGTACACGGATTTCGGGCTGCTGACCGCGAACGAGGATATCTGCTCGGACGTGAACGAAGTGTTCAAGCAGCTGACGGGGCTCGGGCGTTCAAGCCGCATGAAACACCTGTGGCTGTCACCTTTTACCCTGCACAAGCGCGTGGTCACCGCGGTGCGCAACGAGGCGCGCCTTGCCAAGGAAGGCAAGCCGGCGCGCATCATGGCCAAGATGAACGCGCTGCTGGAGCCCGAGCTGATCGAAGAGCTGTACGCGGCCTCGCAGGCCGGGGTGCAGATCGACCTGCTGATTCGCGGCGTTTGTGCGCTGCGTCCCGGTGTCGCAGGTCTTTCCGAAAACATCCGCGTGCGCTCGGTGGTGGGGCGCTTCCTGGAACACACGCGCCTGTGCTATTTCCACAATGACGGAGCCCAGGACGTTTACCTGTCCAGTGCCGACTGGATGGACCGCAACTTCTTCCGGCGCATCGAGCTCGCCTTCCCGGTGCTCGATCCCGCGCTCAAGCAGCGCGTCATCAGTGAAGGCCTGCAGGCCTATCTCGATGATGCGAGCCATTCGTGGGCGATGAGTTCCGACGGGGGCTATGAAGCGCCGGCGCCGCGGCGCGGCAAGGCGCGCGTGGTGCAGGAAGAGCTGCTGCGTACGCTCGTCCCGGTAGCCTGATAAATTCAACGCAGGATGACGGATTCCGGCAAAAGCGCGACCGGCTTGCGCAGGCTCCTTAATGCGGCGCGCTACTCGTTTGACGGTTTGGCTGCGGCGCTGTCCGAGGCGGCATTTCGGCAGGAACTCGCGCTCTCCGTAATCCTCATCCCGCTGGGTCTGTATCTCGGACAAGGTGGCGTCGAGCGCGCGCTCCTGGTCGGCAGCGTGCTGCTGGTGCTGATCGTGGAACTGCTTAACTCCGCGGTCGAGGCCGCCGTGGACCGTGTTTCGGCCGAGAACCACCCCTTGTCCAAGCGCGCGAAGGATCTCGGCAGCGCGGCGGTGATGGTTTCACTGGCGAACGCAACGGTGGTGTGGATGATCCTGCTCGCGGGGTAAACTGCCCGCTGGAGGCCACATGGCAGCAGCGAGAGACGCATTTCACCAGGCTTCACCGGCCGAAGCCTTCCTCATGGATTGCTGGTACGTGGCCGCGTGGGACCATGAGCTGATCGACGGCAGGCTGCTTGCGCGCACGCTGCTGGACAAGCCGGTCGTGCTCTACAAGGGCGCCAGCGGCAAGGCGGTGGCACTGGACGATCGCTGCTGCCACCGCGGCGCGAAGCTTTCCGAAGGCCGCCTCGAAGGCGACAGCCTGCGCTGCATGTACCACGGCCTTAAATTCGATGCTGCGGGGAAATGCGTGCAGATCCCCGGCCAGGAAAACATTCCTCCCAGGCTCGGCGTGCGCAGCTATCCGGTGGTGGAGCGCGACAAGCTCGTCTGGATCTGGATGGGCGATCCGGCGCAGGCGGATCCTGGAAAGATTCTCGATTTTCCCTACCTGCGGGACGCGGATTGGCGCGGACATCCGGGTTACATGCACTACGACGCGAACTACCTGCTGATCGTCGACAACCTCTCGGATTTCTCGCATCTCGCCTTCGTGCACGCGAAGACGCTGGGGGGCTCCGAGGAATATGCCTTCAAGTCCAAACCGACGGCAATCGAGCGCCTGCCAGATGGCTTTCGCGTCGAGCGCTGGCACATGGGCGCGCCGCCGCCCCCCTTCCACCAGAAGGTGGTGCGCGGCGATGGCCAGGTGGACCGGCGCAATATTGCCCGCATGCACGTGCCGGGGATTTTCTTCATGGAAACCTTGTTCTCGCCGTCCGGTTCCGGTGCCGAGAAAGGCGAGATGACCGGCGCCAAGCAATACCGCAACTGCCAGTTTTTCACGCCGGAAACCTCACGCAGCACGCACTTCTTCTGGGATTACCTGCATGACTACGACCTGCAGGATCCGAATGTCGCGCTGTCGCTCTACCACAGCATGGTGGCCGGATTCATGGAGGACAAGGCGATCATCGAAGGCCAGCAGAAAACGCTGGAAGCCGACCCTGCGTTCACGATGAACGCGATCGTGGCCGATGCGCCGCTGGTGCATTTCCGGCGCACGCTGGCGCGCATGATCGCCGCTGAGCGGGCGGCGCCCGGGGACAGGCAAAAACTCAGCGTTGCCTGATCACGGGCGGATGTAGGCCCAGCCCTCGCGCTGGCGCTTCATGAGATGCGTCACTCCGGCGGTCACGTAGGAAATTCCGCTATACATGTCGGCCTTCGTCGTCTTGGTGTTGTGCATCGTATTTTCACAGGCGATCAGCCCCACGTTGTCCTCGAGCGCCTGCGCGAGGCGCCCTTCGACCTTGGACTCCGCCTTCAGCATTCCGAGGCCGGGTCCATAGGCCACGATCTCGACCAGTACGTTCTCCTTGCCGAGTTCCGCCTGCACATTGCGCGCATTGTTCAGCGCCAGCGCCCACTTGCCAGGGTCGGCATCGCTGACCTGGAAGATCACTTTCTGCTTGTCCGCCTTCTGCGCCAGGGCGCCGAAAGGCAGCGTGAATGCAAGGCAGGCAGCAAACAGCAATACAAGCGAGCGGAAACGCGTCATTTCGGAACTCCTCGGGTGATTGTCATGGAATGGGCTCGGGCGCCTGAACGGGCAGCGCGAGAAAAAGCGCAAGGATGAGGAGAGGCTTCAAGCCAGCCCCGGATTGCGATCCATGCCGATGAGGCGTGGCACGTTGGGGGCGCGCGCGGCGATTGTCTTCCGATCCTTGAGATAGCGCTCGACCACGCCCCAGACAGGTTCGCCAGTATTTCCCGCGCCGCCGCCTTCAGCCACCGGCGCCCAGCCCGCCACCTTGTAGCGCTTGTCCGCCTCTATCGGTCGGTCCTTGATCCTCAAATCCGAAATTCGCGAGCCCATCTTCGCCAGCGGATCGCAGGTGTAGCGCATGCCGCCCACGCGCACCATGTCGCCGCCTTGCTGCAGGTAGGGATCCGGGTTGAACAGGTTGTCGCAGACGTCTTCGAGGATCGTCTTGATGTCGGCGCCACTGATTTCGTTCAGCGTCACGTTGGGATAGGTGATCGCGGTCTGATCCATCAGGTGTTCGCGCAGGATCGGCTGTCCAGGCAAAAGCGTCGTACCCCAGCGAAAACCGGGCGAGAAGCCGATTTCGGCATCTTTCACGGTCATCAGGGCATCCAGAATCAGCTGGTCGAAGCTGCCGTTGAAGTTGCCGCGCCGGTACAGCAGTCCCTCGGTGACCGCGAGCGGCTCCTCCAGTTTCGCCTTGTACGGCGCGCGCACGCGTTCGATGAGCGCCTGCATCGCGGAATCGGCGGACAGGAGGTTGGAGAACACCGGCAGCAGCCGGTAGCGGTATCCGGCGACGCCTGCGCCCTTCACGTCCAGGTCGAGCACGGAGAGGAACTTGCCGTTGCAGCCGGAGTTCGCGACGATGGTCTTGCCGCCGCCGTTGGCGACGACGAGCGGCACCGGCACGCCGTCGTGCGTATGGCCGCCGAGGATGGCGTCGATGCCGCGCACCCGGCTGGCGAGCTTCACGTCCACGTCCATGCCGTTGTGCGACAGCAGCACCACCGCGCGGGCGCCCTTGGCGCGTGTCTCGTCGACGATTTTTTGCAGCTCGGCTTCCTGGATGCCGAAGGTCCAGTTCGCGACGAAGTGGCGCGGATTGGCGATCGGCGTGTAGGGGAAGGCCTGGCCGATGACCGCTGCCGGTACGCCGTTCATCTCGCGGATCGCGTAGGGCTTGAATACCGGGTCGCTGAAATCCGCGGTTTTCACATTTTGCGCGAGGAACTCGATCGGCGCGAGGCCCTTCAGCGCCTCCTGCACGCGCTTCTCGCCGTACGTGAATTCCCAGTGTCCGGTCATGAGGTCCACGCCGAGCAGTTTCTGCGCCTCGA
>JBDTRO010000319.1:0-5977 GCA_039931635.1 Betaproteobacteria bacterium
ATGCGCAGGCCAAGCTCTTCGCCATAAAGCCCGTACAGCCCCTCGAGGTGCTCCAGCACGACGGCGCGCATTTCCGTCGCAGTCGGGGATGGAAGTTTTTTTCCTTCATTCAAAAAGTACAAAAACTCGCGGAAGATCCAGGGGCGGCCGTGAGCGGCGCGCCCGATCATGATGCCGTCGGCGCCGGTGAGCGCGAGAACCCGCCTTGCCTCTTCCGGTGTTGCGATGTCGCCATTGGCGATCACCGGAATGCGCACGCCGGACTTCACTTCGGCGATGGTTTCGAACTCGGCCGCGCCGCGAAAGCCGCAGGCGCGGGTGCGGCCATGAACGGTGAGCAGGCTGACACCCGCCGACTCGGCGATCCTGGCGATGCGCAGCGCGTTCCTGCGCTCGGGACTGGGGCCGGTACGGATCTTCAGCGTCACCGGGACGTCCACCGCGGCGACGACCGCCGCCAGGATGCGCGCCACCAGGGGTTCATCGGACAGCAGCGCCGAACCGGCGGCGACATTGCAGACTTTTTTTGCCGGGCAGCCCATGTTGATGTCGATGATCTGGGCGCCCTCGGCGGCGTTGATGCGCGCAGCTTCGGCCATCATGCCCGGGTCGGCGCCGGCGATCTGCACCGAGACGGGGCTTGCCTCGCCGCGATGCTCCAGGCGCTGGCGCGATTTGCGCGTGCCGCGCAGTTCGGGGCGCGACGAAACCATTTCCGAAATTGCCAAGCCTGCGCCGAAGCGGCGGCAGAGCGTGCGAAACGGCTGGTCGGTGACGCCCGCCATCGGCGCGGCGAACAAACCATTGCGCAACACATGCGCTCCAATGCGCATTTGTAAATCCTGCGCGCCAAGTTGCATTTCTACTGGGGGTTGGATGTCATGCGAGGGGAGCGGATTCTAACGCGTTCCATCGCGAAAAAACATCGGCACTGTTGCGTTTTCCAAACACACTATGTGCGAGCCGCAATGGCTAAGGCAGCGCGGAGGTTCCGTAAATCATGCGGCGTGCGAAAAAACGCCGTGCCGGCAGGCAAATGTCCAACGCCGTTAATCCAATTCCTCGCATCAGCCCGGTGAAGGGATTCGAGCCCAGGAAGGCGCCGGCCAGGAAATCGGTAACCCGCACGGTTGCCATCGCATCCAGGCCGCGCAACGCCGCGAATCGCTGCAGCACGCGCGCGTCGCCCGGGTCCTGCGCATCCTGCAATACCTGCGCCAGATCCCAGGCATCCCGCAGTCCGAGGTTCAAGCCCTGGCCGGCGACCGGGTGCAAGGACTGCGCGGCATTGCCGATGTAGGCCTGCCGCGCGCCGATACGCGAAGGCCGCACGCGCAAGGCGAGCGGCGCGCGAACCCGGTCTTCAACGGCAGTGAATTCGCCTGCGCGAGTGCCGAGGGCGGTCGCGAGGGCAGCCAGAAATTCCGGTGCAGGTGCACCGCACAACTCCCGTGCCCGTTCCGGGCGCATGCCCCATACCAGGCAATAGCGCCCGCGCAGGGGCAGCAGGGCGAGCGGGCCCTCGGGAGTGAAGCGTTCCCACGCAGTGGCGTCGGCGGCTGGACGGGTGGTCACTCGTGCCACGATCGCCTCCTGGCAATAGTCCTTTTCTTCGGCGCTGCCGGATGAACCTTCCGCATGGACGACAAGTTTCGCCTCGCCGGACTCGTTGTCGCGCGGGATGCCAGCATTTGCGGCCGCCGTGGCGAGGCAATCAAGCAAGGATGCGTAATCGACCACGTACCCGAGCGCCGGAACGCCGGCGTCGGCCGCGCTCAGGAGACTTCGGCCGAAAGCGCCTTGCTGCGAGATATGAATTCTGTCGATGGCGGTGGGATCGAGCCTGCTCCAGGCTCCTGCGCGCTCGAGGATCAGGCGGCCCGCGTGCGACAGCGCGATGGGCCTGAAGGGCGCTTTGCCCGGGGTGGCCTTTTTCTCCACGAGGCGCACGTTTTTCCCGGCCGCGTGCAGCAGGAGTGCCAGCACGCAACCCACCGGCCCGGTTCCGCGGACGGAAATATCAGCCGGCATCGCGCTTGAGAGCCTCAATGTCGGCGACGCTTTTTGGCGCTTCAGCCGTGATCACTTCGCAACCGTTCGCTGTGACCAGCGCGTCGTCCTCGATGCGCACGCCGATGCCGCGCAGCGCCTTCGGCACGTCGTCCGCGGCGCGGATGTAGAGGCCGGGCTCAACCGTGAGCACCATGCCGGGCGCGAGCGTGCGCCATTTGCCGGCGCGTTTGTATTCGCCGGCATCGTGTACGTCCAGCCCCAGCCAGTGGCCGGTGCGGTGCATGTAGAAGCGCTTGTAGGTTTCCTTTTCGAGCACTTCGTCCAGGTCGCCGGAAACAAGCTTCAGGTCGAGCATGCCTTGCGCCAGGACGCGCACCGCCGCGTCGTGCGGCTCGTTCCAGGCGTTGCCGGCCCGGACCTTGCCGATCGCCGCGGCCTGCGCCGCGAGGACGATTTCGTAGACCTCGCGCTGTGCCGGGCTAAAGCGCTCGCTGACCGGAAAAGTGCGCGTGATGTCCGAGGCGTAGCCGGCCAGCTCGCAGCCGGCGTCGATCAGCACCAGGTCGCCGGCATGCAGCGCCGCGTCATTGGACACGTAGTGCAGCACGCAGGCGTTGGCGCCGCCGGCGACGATCGGCCAGTAGGCGGGGAACTGCGCGCCGTGGCGGCGGAACTCGTGCAGCAGGTCGGCTTCCAGCTCGAATTCGAAACCTCCCGGGCGCGCGGCGCGGATTGCGCGGCGGTGCGCGCCGGCTGATATGGATGCTGCGCGCCGCATCACGCCGAGTTCATGCTCGTCTTTTACCAGGCGCATCTCGTCGATCAGGGCGCGTACGTCCTGCACGCGCTCGGGCGTGCTGACACCCGCGCGCGCGTTGGCGCGCACTGCGTTCAGCCAGCCCATGGCGCGTGCGTCCCAGGCGGCGTCGGCGCCCACCGGGTAGTAGAGCGCCGGCTGGTCGGCGAGCAGTCCGGCGAGCTTCGCCTCCAGTTCCGAGATCGGGTAGGTCTCGTCGAAGCCGAAGCGTTCCAGCGCGCCCTGCGGGCCGAAGCGGAAGCCGTCCCACGTTTCGCGCTCCTCGTTCTTCTCCCGGCAGAACAGCAGGCTTTTCGGTTGTGCGCCGGCGACGATTACGAGCACGGCCTCGGGCTCTGGGAAGCCGCTCAGATAGTAGAAGTGGCTATCGAAGCGGTAAGGGTAGTGCGTGTCGCGGTTGCGGATCCGCTCGGGTGCGGTCGGGATGACCGCCACGCCGCCTTGCATCGCCTGTGCGAGGCGTGCGCGGCGCGCGCCATGGCGCGAAGGATCGAGATCGTTTAGTTTCATGGTTCTTTCAGTCGTGTGGCCAGCGCGGCCAGGCGTTCCGGGGTACCGACATCGTTCCAGTGTCCCTCATACAGTTCACCCGTCACCGCGCCGCGCTCGGCGGCCGCGCGCCACAGCGGCGCGAGTTGCGCCTTGCTGCCGGCGTGCACGCCGGCGACAAGCTGCGGCGAGATCACCGCAATACCCGCATAAGTGTAGCGCGGCGAGGGCGCGTTGCCGACGATACCGCTGGCGAGCGTGAAGTCGCCTGCCGGGTGCTGTGGCGGATTCGGCACCAGCACGAGGTGCGACAGGTGAGCGCCCAGGTCGAAGCTGCGCAGCTGCGAGAATTCGTAGTCGCACCAGATATCCGCATTCACCAGCAGGAAGGGTCCGGTTCCCAGCAGCGCGCGGGCCTGCGCGATGCCGCCCGCCGTTTCCAATGGTTCGGCTTCCTGCGACCAGTCGATCCGCATGCCCGTGCGGCTGCCGTCGCCGAAGTGGCTCATGATCTTCTGCGCCAGGTGCGAAACGTTGACGACGGCACTGGTGAAGCCGGCGCGCGCGAGGTTTTGCAGGTGCCGCCCGAGCAGCGTCTGGCCAGCGACCTCGACCAGCGGTTTCGGGATCGAATCGGTGAGGGGCCGCAGCCGTTCGCCGCGGCCCGCGGCGAGGATCATCGCCTTCATGCTGGCGCCAGGCGCTCGAGCAACTGCGCGAGCGGAGCCAGTTCGCGGTAGCGCCGGCAGGTGGCCAGGAGATAGCCCAGCACGCGCGGAATGTCGGCCAGGTAGCGCGCCTTGCCGTCGCGATGGCACAGGCGCGCGAAAATGCCGACCACCTTGAGTTGCCGCTGCGCCCCCATCCACTCGAAGTCGCGGTAGAACTCGGCGAAATCGGCGCGCACCGGCAGGCCGGCTTTGCGCGCTTTTTCCCAGTAGCGCACCACCCAGTCGAGCACCCGGGCCTCGTCCCAGCGCACATAGGCGTCCCTGAGCAGCGATGCCAGGTCGTAGGTGATCGGGCCGTAGACCGCATCCTGGAAATCCAGGATCCCCGGCAGGGGTTCGCAGACCATCAGGTTGCGGCAGTGGTAATCCCGGTGCACGAAGACGCGCGGCTGCGCGAGGTTATTCGCGAGCAGCAATTCAAACGCGGCTTCCAGGATGCGCGCGTCCCCGGGCGCCAGATCGCGGCGCAACTCGCGCGCCAGATACCAGTCCGGGAACAGGCGCAGCTCGCGCTCGAGGAGCGCGCGGTCGTATTCGGGCAGGACCCCCGGCCGGCTCGCAAGCTGGATGCGGATCAGCGCGTCCGTGGCGGCCGCGTAGGCGGCGTCGGGGTCATGATCCCGGAAAAAATCGAGATAGGCCGTGCCACCGAGATCTTCCAGCAGAAGGAATCCGCTCTCAAGGTCGTGCGCGTGGATTGTGGGGACATGAACGCCGGCTGTGGCGAGCAGCCCGGCGACTTTCAGGAATGGCCCGCAGTCCTCCTTTTCCGGGGGTGCGTCCATGGCGACGAAACTGCTGCCATCGGCGAGCTTCAGGCGCCAATAGCGCCGGAAGCTCGCGTCTTCCGATGCCGGGGCGAGAGTGAAAGGGGCGTCCCGGAAGCGAGCGCCGAGCCACCGTTGGAGCGCGGCGAGCCTGAAATCCATTGCGAATTGCGCGGAATTATGACACTTTCCACTCTCAAAAAACGCGCGCAAATCCCCTCCCTGATGCAGCACCTTCCGGCGCTACTCGCCGCGCTGTTGATTCTGTTGTCCGGCGCCCAGGCGCAGGCGCAGACATCCGCGCCTGCCGCGGCGCCCAAGCCGAAGGGCCCGGCCACCATCGACGCCCAGAGCATCGAGGGGGTTTCGGAGTTCGAGGTCACGGCGCGCGGCAAGGTCGAGTTCCAGCGCGAGGACCTCACGGTCTACAGCGAATTCCTGCGCTTCAACCAGGAATTCGGCCGCATCGAAGCCGACGGCGGCGTGCGCCTGCTGCGCGGCATGGACCGCTTCTTCGGTCCGCGACTACGCTATAACACCCAGGACGATACCGGCGTCTTCGAGGGCTCGAACTTTATCCTGCACGGCGAGACCTCGACCATGCGCGGCAAGGCCGAGCGCCTCGATTTTCTGGGCAAGGACAAGATCCGGCTGGTGCAGGGCATGTTCACGACCTGCGAGCCCGACAAGGAGGACTGGCGCTTCGAGGCCGGCGAACTCGAGATCGACCACGACAAGCAGGTGGCCACGCTGCGCGACGGCCGCCTCAAGTTTTTCGACACCACCATCCTGCCGCTGCCGTACGGATCGTTTTCTCTCGACAAGCAGCGCAAGTCGGGGTTCCTGACGCCCATATATTCGCAAAATACCCGGCGCGGCCTCGAACTCGGCGTGCCCTACTACTGGAACATCGCGCCCGAACGGGACCTTACGCTGACCCCGTCATTCATGACCAAGCGGGGCGCGCAATTGAAGTCGGAGCTGCGCTACATCGACCCGAAGTACAAAGGGGAATTGCGCTACGAGTTCATGCCCCAGGACAAGGTGCTGAGCACCAGGCGCAGTGCGTTTTCCCTGCAGCATGAGCATCAGTTCTCCCCGGCGCTCGCCGGCCGCCTCGACCTGAACAAGGTTTCCGACAGCCGCTATTTCGTCGATCT
>JBDTRO010000320.1:0-4510 GCA_039931635.1 Betaproteobacteria bacterium
CGCATCTCAAGGATGACGCGTTCCGTGGTTCAGGGATAATCCACAAACTTATCCACATCTTTTGTGGATATCGGGCGCGGGACAAGCGGGCAAAGAGCTGGCGTAGTTGCCGCTCACCTGCGGTTTGGCTAAAGTGCGCGCACGAAAATGCATTTACGTTTCAAAGGATAGCCTCTTGTTTGCCATCATCCAGGCCGCAGGCTGGCCAATCTGGCCGTTGCTGTTGACTTCCATCATCGCCGTCGCCCTGATCATCGAGCGCTCGATCTCGCTGCGCGAAGCGAAGATCGTGCCCCCGACCCTGCTGGACCAGGTGACCTCGGTCTACGCGCGCCAGGGCCTGAGCGCGGACATCCTGGACAAGCTCGCCAAGGATTCACCCCTGGGCGAAGTGCTGGCGGCCGGCCTGAGGAACGAGAAGAGCCCGCGCCACGTCATGAAGGAGGCGATCGAGGAAGCGGGCCGCTCTACGGCGCACAACCTGGAGCGGTTCCTCACCACGCTCGGCACCATCGCCACCGCCGCACCGCTGCTGGGCCTGTTCGGTACGGTGGTGGGCATGATCGAAATCTTCGGCTCGCAGGCGCCCGGTGGCACCAATCCGCAGCAGCTCGCCCACGGCATCTCGATCGCGCTTTACAACACTGCGGCCGGCATCGCAATCTCGATCCCCTCGCTGATTTTCTATCGCCACTTCAAGAACAAGGTGGACGGGTTCGTCGTGCTGATGGAACAGGCGGCCTCGAAGCTGATCGACATCGTGCACGGCGAGCGCGAGGGCTACCAGGTCAAGTCCCCATAGCATCGCGATGAACTTCCAGCGCGGCCGCTACAAGGAGCAGCCCGAGATCAATCTCGTGCCGCTCATCGACGTCATGATGGTGATCCTGATCTTCCTCATGATCAGCACCACCTACTCGAAGTACACCGAACTGCAGATCAACCTGCCGACCGCGGACGCCGACAAGCAGATGGAGCGGCCCGGCGAGGTGAGCGTGCTGGTGAATGCCAAGGGCCAGTACGTGATCAACAAGAATGCGGTCGATTTCGCCAGCATCGAACAGCTCGCCGGCGAACTGCGGCGCGCCGGCGCGGGTCTGCGCGAGCCGATCGTCATCATCAGCGCCGACGCCGCCGCCACCCACCAGTCGGTGATCCGGGTCATGGAAGCCTCGCGCGTCGCCGGCCTGTCGCAGATCACGTTCACGACGCAGTCGACGAAGTAGTGAAGCACTGGAGCCGGCGCGGCGCCATCGCCTGGCTGCTGTGGCCGGCCAGCCTCGCGTTCGGGGTGGCCGCCTTCTTCCGGCGCCTGTTCTACAAGCTCCACGTATTCAAGAGCCACAAGGCCGGCATCCCGGTGATCGTGGTCGGCAATCTCACCGTGGGCGGCAGCGGCAAGACGCCGCTGGTCCTCTGGATCGCACAGCTCCTGAAGGAACACGGGTGGAAGCCCGGCATCGTGTCGCGCGGCCACGGGGGGTCGGCGACTGAACCGCGCGAGGCGAACATCGCTTCGGATCCGGCCGAGGTCGGCGACGAGCCGATTCTGCTGGCGCGCCGCAGCGGCTGCCCGGTCTGGGTGGCGCCAGAGCGTGTCGTGGCCTGCCGCATGCTGCGCGAGCAGCACCCGGAATGCGACGTGATCGTGACCGACGACGGCCTGCAGCATTACGCGCTCGCGCGCGACATCGAAATCTGCGTGGTGGATGCGCGTGGCTTCTGGAACGGTTTCCTTCTGCCCGCGGGCCCGCTGCGCGAGCCGGCATCCCGTTTGTCGTCCGTTGACGCGGTGATCGCGCACGAGTGCCCGGACGTCAAGGGTTACAGGATGCAGCTGCAGGGCGAGAATCTGGTGCGCATTACCGATGCGCACGACGTCCGGCCGGTAAAATCCTTCGCCGGACAGAAAGTGCACGCGGTCGCGGGCATCGGCGATCCGAAGCGGTTTTTTCTGCACCTGGCGCGCTTCGGCCTGAAGCCGGTGCCGCATCCGTTTCCGGATCATCACGCGTTCAGTGCCGCCGACCTGGATTTTGGCGACGAGGCGCCGGTCGTGATGACCGAAAAGGACGCGGTAAAATGCCGGCGTCTGGCCAGGCCGAATCACTGGGTGTTCCCGGTGAACGCCGTGCTCGATCCGGGGTTCGAACGCTGGCTGCTGGAGAAGCTGAGTGGATCCAAAGCTGCTTGAAATCCTGGTTTGTCCCCTCTGCAAGGGACCGCTGCTGCATCGCGCGGCGGCCGGTGAGCTCGTCTGCAAGGCCGACCGCCTGGGCTTCCCGGTAAGGGACGGCATTCCCGTGATGCTCGAGGAAGATGCGCGCAAGCTGCCGCCCGAAGAGGAAGTGACCTGAGCCGGGGGGATATGAAGGGGGGCGGAGACATCTTGTCGCAGTCCCCCTTTCCGTTTCATGTCCTGATCCCGGCGCGCTACGCGTCGAGCCGGTTTCCGGGCAAGCCGCTGGCGGACCTGGGCGGCAAACCCATGGTGGTGCGCGTTTGCGAGCGCGCGGCGGCGAGCGGCGCGCTTTCTGTCGCGGTCGCCACGGACGATGAGAGAATCCTGCAGGCAGTAGAGGCGCACGGGCACCGCGCTCTCATGACGCGTCCCGGCCATCCATCGGGCACCGACCGCATCGCAGAGGCTGCTGCTGCGCTGGCGCTGAAGGCGGACGACATCGTGGTCAACGTGCAGGGCGACGAACCCCTGATCGAGCCGGGCCTGATCGCGGATGTGGCCGCGACGCTCGCGCGCAACCGGGAAGCGAGCATGGCCACGGCCTGCCACACGATCCACGACGCGGCTTCGTTCGCGAATCCGAACGTCGTCAAAGTGGTGCTCGACGACAAGGGGTTCGCGCTTTATTTCAGCCGTGCGGGGATTCCGTATCCCAGGCACGGCAAGGCGGCCGCGTACCGGCACATCGGGATCTACGCTTACCGGGTTTCGTTCCTGTCCCGCTATTCGTCCTTGCCGGTCTCGCCTCTGGAACAGGCCGAGGCGCTGGAGCAGCTGCGCGCCCTCTGGCATGGATTCCGCATCGTGGTAACGGTCAGCAAGGACGAGGCGCCGCCGGGCGTGGACACACCGCAGGATCTCGAGGCCGTGCGTAGAATGCGCCCATGAGGCTGATACTCCTGGGTCCCCCGGGTGCCGGCAAAGGCACCCAGTCAACGTACCTCGTCGCGCACTTCGGCATCCCGCAGATCTCCACCGGGGACATGCTGCGCGCCGCGGTCAAGGCGGGAACGCCGCTCGGCGTCGCCGCGAAGAAAATCATGGATTCGGGCGCGCTGGTGTCGGACGAGATCATCATCGGCCTGGTCAAGGAACGCCTCAAGCAGCCCGATTGCGCCAGGGGCTACCTGTTCGACGGCTTTCCGCGCACCATCCCGCAGGCCGAGGCGATGCGCGATGCGAACGTCGCGATCGACTTCGTGCTCGAGATCGACGTTCCGGCCGAGGAAATCATCGTCCGCATGAGCGGCCGCCGCGCGCATCTGGCTTCGGGCCGGACCTATCACGTGAAATTCAACCCGCCGAAGGTGGCAGGCAGGGACGACGTCACCGGCGAGCCCCTGGTGCAGCGCGATGACGACCGCGAGGAAACCGTCAAGAAGCGGCTCGACGTGTACCAGGCGCAGACGCGCCCCCTGGTCGATTTCTACGGCCGCTGGGCGTCCACGGGAGCGAAAGGCGCGCCCAGGTACCGGAAAATTTCCGGGCAAGGCAGCGTCGAAGGCATCCGCGACAGGGCGATAGGAGCGTTGACCGCGTAACGCGCGACTTGGCGCGCGTACCTGCTAAAATCCCCGCTCTTTTCAGGGGGAATTCGCATGTCCGGTGGAATCATTTTCGCGCTTGTCTGCGCCGCGATCGCAATCCTGTACGGCGTTGTCTCGATCAAGTGGATCCTCGCGCAGCCCGAAGGCAATGAGCGCATGCGCGAAATCGCCGGCGCCATCAAGGAGGGCGCCAGCGCCTACCTGAACCGCCAGTACCTGACCATCGGCATCGTCGGCGCGGTGCTCACGGTGCTGATCGCCCTCTTCCTGGACGGCTATACCGCGGTCGGCTTCGTCATCGGCGCGGTGCTCTCCGGACTGACCGGCTACATCGGCATGAACGTGTCGGTGCGCGCCAACGTGCGCACGGCGGAGGCGGCGAGAACCGGCCTGAACGAGGCACTTAACGTCGCCTTCCGCGGCGGCGCGATCACCGGCATGCTGGTGGTCGGCCTCGCGCTGCTGGGCGTCGCCGGCTACTTCGCGTTCCTGTACGCGAACGCGCACGACAAGACCGACCTCGCGCACATCATCCATCCGCTCATAGGCCTGGGTTTCGGCGGCTCGCTGATCTCGATCTTCGCGCGGCTGGGCGGCGGCATCTTCACCAAGGGCGCGGACGTCGGCGCCGACCTGGTCGGCAAGGTGGAAGCCGGCATCCCCGAGGACGATCCGCGCAACCCGGCGGTGATCGCCGACAACGTCGGCGACAACGTCGGCG
>JBDTRO010000321.1:0-6227 GCA_039931635.1 Betaproteobacteria bacterium
CGGATACGCAGGACAATCCGGGCGCCGGCGGCAATGGCGACACCACGGGCCTGCTGAAATCGCTTATCGGGCAAAAGGCTCAGGATGCAGTGCTGGGCCTGCTCATCGACGGCGAGGCCGCGAAACGCGCGCACGACGTCGGCCAGGGATTCTCTTCGGTCTTCAAGCTGGGCGGCCGCTCGAACATCGCAGGCGACACGCCGTTCGAGGGCGAATTCACCGTCGAGCGCCTGGGCGACGGCAAGTTCACCTGCACCGGGCCGATGTTCAAGGGCTTCCGCATGCAGCTTGGCAACATGGCGCTCCTGCGCAGCAAGTCCGCGCCCGGCGTGCGTGTGGTGCTCGCCTCGCGCAAATGCCAGGCCGGCGACCAGGAAATGTTCCGTCATCTGGGCGTCGAGCCGCGCCAGAGCCGCATCCTCGCGTTGAAGAGCTCGGTGCATTTCCGCGCCGATTTCCAGCCGATGGCGAAGGAAATCCTGGTGGTGAAGTCGCCCGGCCCCGCGCTGGCCGACCCCACCGAATTCACCTGGACCCGGTTGCGCAAGGGCCTGCGCCTGCGGCCCCTCGGGCGCGCCTACAACGGCTGAATGAAAAACCTTCCAGTCATTCGCGTGGCGCTCGCGGCTTGCGCCGCCCTGTGCGCCTGCGCCGTGCAGCCCGCGCTTGCGCAGGACAATGCGCCGGTGGCGACGCTTGCGACGCAGCCGCGCGGCGTCTACGCCACGATCGACCTCGCGCCCGCGCAGGATCTGATCCGCCGCCTTGCCGCTCCCACCGGTGGCGTGCGCCGTCCCGCGATCCGCGAAGTGCTGAAAGATCCCTCGGCGTACATGCCGCCGGTGCTCTACGCGCTCGCCAATGCGCTGGCGGTCGAGGAATCCGAGGATGCCGTGTTCTGGTACCACGTCGGACGCATGCGCGCGGTGTACGACGCGATGCGCGGCACCGACAAGACCGCGCTCGGCGGCGTCAACGCCATCGGGCGCAGCGTCACGCCGCTTGGGCAAGGACTCAACCTGGAATTGCGCAGGTCCATCTTCTTTCGTCGCAACCAGCTCGTCGCGACTGCCGACAAGGCCATCGAATGGGACGCGAAAACCGCGCGCAACTACGACCAGCGCTGGATCGCGCTGTTCGGCAAAGTCGCCGCCACTTCGCCCGGTACCGATCCCGCCCCGCTCATGCTGCCCGAAAGCGAATGGCCGGCAATGCTGAAATCGGTCCACGACACGCACCTTAAAAGCGTGCAGGACTTTGCCGCCAAGAAGTAGGGTTTAGTTCAGAGAGTAGGGTTTAGTCCAGACAGTAGGGTTTAGTTCAGAGAGTAGGGTTTAAATCAGAGATGTCGTTCCCGCGCAGGCGGGAACCCAGGTTTTCCAAATGCCCAACGTAGTCATCATCGCCGGCCCCAACGGCGCCGGAAAGTCCACCACCGCGCCGTTCCTCATCGGCAAGCGTTTCGGCATCGTCGAGTTCGTCAACGCGGATGTGATCGCGTCGGGGCTTTCAGCGCGCGCCCCGGAAAGCGTTGCCATCGAAGCGGGACGCGTCATGCTGCGGCGATTGGAGCAGCTGGCTGTGCAGCGGGCGGATTTCTCTTTTGAAACGACACTGGCAAGCCGAAGCTTCGCACCATGGATTGCGAAATTGCGGCGCGATCGTGGCTATCGTTTCCACCTGATCTTTCTTTGGGTCCCAGATCCTTCGCAATCGGTTGCGCGCGTCGCCTCCCGGGTGCGCGCGGGCGGCCACTTCGTCCCGGATCAAGTCGTCCGCCGCCGCTACGAGCGCGGCCTGGCGAACTTCTTCTCCCTGTACTCACCCATTGCGGATGCCTGGGAGATGTTCGACAATTCCGACCAGCCGCGGCTGATCGCGGCCCGCGAAGCTGCCGGGCCGGTCCGCTTCGGTGACGCGAATCTCTGGGAGGCCATCCGGAACCGTATGCAGGCGCGCGAACAGGAAGGCGGCTACACGGCGGGGGATGAGCCCAAGCTCATGGGCGTGCCCGCGAGCGAAATGGAATTGGTTCTCCGGGAGGCCGTGCGCGCAGCGCGCAGGCGCCACAAGGCGCTCGGCGAATCCATCGTCATCTGGCGCGACGGCAAAGTCGTCGAAGTTCCGCCGGAGGAAATCGAAGTCTGACGGATTTATTGGCAATATTGCCAAACGTTTGGCACGTATAGTTCGATGAATTTGCAGGGAATTTTGATTCTATTGGCACGAATCGCCGCGATTCATGCCAATAAAACTGGCTGGCATCGACCTAGCGCTCGACCTTTCGCATCGCCTCGACGATCTTCTGCGTCTCCACGCTCACGCGCGTCACGCGCCCGAGCAGGTCGATCACCTTCTCCTTGTAGTCCTTGAAGCGGTAGGTGTCGAACTTCTCCCGGATCGTCGGGTCCTTCGGCTTCGATTCCTTGTGCTGATCCAGCACCCACTCCAGCCCCGACCGGTTCCCGAGTCGGTACTCCCACGCCTCCGGCGGCACCCCCGACAGCGTCGTCTCGCTGAGGCGCTGGGGCCAGGTGCCGGAAGCCGGTAACCGCTGGTTGCGCGTCATCGTGCTGCAGGATGGGGCTACCGTGCATAATGCGTTCTTCGTCCGGAGATTCAAGTCGTGAAGATCAAATACTTCCACGATACCGAGACGCTCTACATCGAGTTCCGCCCCTTCGCCGTGGCGGACACGAAGAACCTCGATGAGGACACCCAGATTGACCTCGACAAGACGGGGAACATCTGCGCGATTACGGTCGAGCACGCCAGCCTGCGCGCGGACCTGCCGGCGCTCGACTACGAGCAAGTCGCGGCTTAGTGCAAAACCTGGGTCCCCGCTAAAAGCCGCGGGGACGACGGATTCATAGTTCTGGATAAGGCAGTTGCTTCGGCCGCATTTGCTCGAGCGCCCGCGACAACCGCAGCACGCCGAGATCGTCGAAGCGCTTGCCGATGACCTGCACGCCGATCGGCAGGCCTTCCTTGCTGGCCGTCCAGTTGACTGAGGCGGCGGGCTGCTCGGACATGTTGTAAGCGATGGTGAAGGCGACGTGCGGCAGGGCGTTGTGCGGATCGTTGTTGGGCGAGGGAAGTTCCGCCTCGTAGGGTAAAACGGGCGAAGTGGGCGAGAGGACGAAGTCGTAGGGCTCGCAGGTCTTGACGGTCGTTTCGCGCATCGCGACGTAGCTGCCGTAGGCGGCCATGACATCGCGGCCGCTGAAGTTCTTCGCGCGCCAGGTGCACCACTCCGCGATGAACGGCAGGACTTTCGCCTTCTTCGCGGGCGGCAGCAGCATGTAGTCGTTGTAGGAACGCGCCTCGAGGAACCGGCACATGCCGTCGAGCAGTTCTTCGTTGAGGAAAGAGGGCATCTGCTCGACGATTGCGCCCGCGCCAGCGAGCGCTTTTGACGCGGCCGCAGCGGCCGCGGCGACTTCGGCGTTCACGGGCAGGCCTACTTTCATGTCGGGCAGGAAGCCGATGCGCAGGCCTTTCAGCTCCAGTCCTTCAATGGTTGAGAAATCAATACCCTGGTAGGGCAGGCTCATGAAATCGCGCGCGTCGGGTTTCGAGAGCACGTTCATCAGCGCGGCGCTCGCCGCCACCGAGCGCGTCATCGGCCCGGCAATGCGGCCGATGTAGGGCGGGTTGACCGGCACGCGGCCGAGGCTGGGCTTGAGCGCGAAGATGCCGCAATGGGTCGCCGGCAGGCGCACCGAGCCGCCAATGTCGGTGCCGACGTGCAGCGGCGCGTAACCGGCGGCGGCGGCCGCGCCGGCGCCCGAACTCGAACCGGAAGTATTGCGCGCGGTATTCCAGGGATTGCGCGTGAGGCCGTGGAAGCTGGACAGCCCCGAGGACAGCATGCCGAAATCAGGCATCGTGGTCTTGCCGAGGATCACGCAGCCGGCTTCGCGAAGACGGGAAGCCGGCGGTGAATCCGCCGGCTGTGGCGCTGCATCGTGGTTCGCCGACGTGCCGATCGGCGCGGGGTCGCCTCGGGTGTAAATGTTTTCCTTGATCGTGACCGGCACGCCATCGAGCGGCGACAGCGGCTGTTTCGCGCGCCAGCGGGCCTCGGCCGCCTTCGCCTGCACGAGCGCGCCTTCGCGGTCGGTGCGGTACATCGCATTCAGGCGCGGTTCCCACGCCTCGATTCGCTCCAGGCAGGCGCGCGTGAACTCGACCGGCGACAGGGTGCCGCTCGAATATTGCGCTGCAACCTGAACGGCATCCAATTCGTGCATTGCGGCCATGGATCGCATCATACAATCGGCGTCCCATGCGATGCACATTCGTTTCGATAATTCTTGCGGCGTTCTGCGGCGCAGCGCAGGCGCAGCAGGAAATCCAGTTCTGGCACGCGCTGGGCGGGGCGCTGGGCGGCGAACTGAACGCGCTGGTGCAGCGCTTCAACGATTCGCAGAAGGAATTCCGCGTCGCCGCCGAGCACAAGGGCAGCTACGAGGACGTGATGCTCGCCTCGCTCGCGGCGCAGCGCGCCGGCGCCGGGCCGCACCTGGTGCAGGTGTACGAGGTCGGCACCGCGCACATGATGGCGGCGAAAAGCGCGGTGCGGCCGGTCGCGCAGCTGATGAGCGAAAACGGCGAGCGCGTGGATTCGAAACTGTTCCTGCCGGCGGTCGCCAGCTATTTTTCCGACAATGCCGGCAACCTGCTCGCGCTGCCGTTCAACGTGTCGACGCCGATCCTGTTCTACAACAAGGATGCTTTCCGGAAAGCGGGCCTCGATCCCGAGAAGGCGCCCAAGACCTGGTACGAAATGCCGAAGGCGATGGGCGCGCTGCTCGCCGCCGGTTTCGAATGCGTCTACACCACGGACTGGCCGGCCTGGGTGCAGATCGAGAACATGAGCACCTGGCACAACCAGGATTTCGCGACAAAGGAAAATGGCCTGGGCGGCCTGGACGCGAAGCTGGTCTTCAACTCGCATCTCATGGTGCGCCACGTGTCGATGTTGTCGTCGTGGGCGCGCGCCGGCTACTTCACCTACAGCGGCAGGCGCATCGAAGGCGAACGGCGCTTCTCGAAGGGCGAGTGCGCGATGATGACGGCGTCCTCGGCGAGCTACGCGGAGCTGCGCGCGGACGCGAAGTTCGATTTCGGCGTCGCGCAGCTGCCGTACTACGACGACATCCGCGGCGCGCCGCACCACACCGTGATCGGCGGCGCCGGCCTGTGGGCGCTGGCGGGCAAAAAGAGCGCCGAGTACCGCGGCGTCGCGAAATTCCTCGCCTGGCTGGCGCGGCCCGAGGTGCAGGCCGAATGGCACCAGCGCACCGGCTACGTGCCGGTCACGCGCGCCGCCTACGAGTTGACGGCGCAGAAGGGCTTCTACCAGCAGAACCCCGGTCATGAGATCGCGATCAGGCAGCTGCTGCTCAACAATCCGACGCGCGAGTCGCGCGGCATCCGGCTCGGGCGCATGCAGGACATCCGGCTGATCCTCGAGCAGGAACTCGAAAGCGTGTGGGACGGCACGGTGCCGCCCAAGCTTGCGCTGGACCGCGCCGCCGAACGCGGCGATGTCCTGCTGCGCCAGTTCGAACGCGAGCATCGCGCGGGGGTGGAACCGGGGGTGCCCGCCAGAGCGGCCCGCGGCACCAAGGATGCGGCGAAGAAAAAATAGTGGCGCCAGCGGACGGGATCGAATCGTCGCACCGCAGCAGGAAATAATTCGGTAGTATTCCCGTAATGAGGCGAACGTAGAGTCGCCCGTCCAGTTCAATTTACGACCTACAGGAGACCTCGATGCGAATCAAATACTTAGTTGTCGCCATGGCTGCGGCCGGCCTCTACACCTCCGGTGCCCAGGCGCAGACCGAAATCCAGTGGTGGCATTCGATGGGCGGCGCGCTGGGCGAGGCGCTCAATGCCGTGGCCGACAAATTCAACGGCGAGCAGAAAGACTACAAGATCGTCACCACTTACAAGGGCCAGTACCCGGAGTCGCTGACTGCGGCGATCGCGGCATTCCGCGCCGGCAACGCACCCCATATTCTGCAGGTGTTCGAAGTCGGCACCGCGACCATGATGGCGGCCAAGGGCGCGATTGTGCCGGTGGCGACCGTGATGCGCAACGCGAAGGAGCCGTTCGAGCCGAAGGCCTACCTGCCCACCGTCACGGGCTACTACAGCGACCTGAAGGGCAACATGCTGTCCTTCCCCTTCAACAGTTCCACGGTGATGTTCTACATCAA
>JBDTRO010000322.1:0-3160 GCA_039931635.1 Betaproteobacteria bacterium
GCCCTTGATGTTGTTCGCCACCGCCTCGGCGGCGGCGTTCGACAGGTCGTCCACCGGCAGAATAAGGACGTGGTTGCGCACGCCGACGCGGCCGTTCTCGCGCTTGTAACCCCGGAAACTTGCTTTCGAAAGGTCAATGCTCATTTTTCTACCACCGCTTTGTCTTGAGGTTCTGCACGTGTGTATGCTCGCCGCGCGCGATCGGCGCGACGATCTTGCCAATGTCGACGCCGTACTTGATCACCGTGTCGCCTGGCTTGAAATCCTGCAATGCGAGCTTGTGGCCGATCGGGATGTCGCTTTGGGCGGTCATCCTGATTTCCTTGTCGTCTTCCATGATCCAGCCGACCAGCTCCTGGCCCTTCGTGACGCCTTCGACGACAACCACGCCGACGCCATCGCCTTCCTCATGCACGACAAAATGAATCATCCTGAACCTCGCTGATTTCCATCCGGAAAGGCGCTATTTTAGTCACAGCTTCGCCCCGTGCCTGCGAACTAGCGCCGGCGGATCGCACCGATCGAGCTGGCGATACGGTAGCTTTCCTCTGGCAAGTCGGCTTGATTGGACAGCAGCTGACGATATTCGGCGTACCAGCGCGCGTGATCGCGGTAGTAGGATTCTTCCCAGGACACCAGTTCAAGGTAATCGGCGCGCGACAGGAGGTCGGCCACGTCATAGCGGCGCCCGCCGAGCGTGCGCCACACCGGGGGACGCCGGTCGCTTTTGGGATCCCCCTTTGGAAACACAAAAGCCTGCGTCTTCGGCCCCAGGTGCAGGTGCAGGTCCTTGCCGATCTCCTCTTGCGCGGCCTGCACCACGCCGCTGATGCCGAAGTACAGGCAATCGTCCAATACCACCGCGCCGCCCGGTGCAAGCCGGGGCAGAACGTAGCGCAGCGCGGTCTTGGTGCTGCCGTAGACATCGGCGTCCAGGTGCGCCAGGCAGAACTGCGCCTTCGGCGGCATGTGGGCGAGGCTGTCCTCGAACCAGCCCGGGTGAATCTCCAGCAGCCCGTCGAGATCGAATTCGGCGCACAGCTGCAGCACTTCTTCCAGATCGCTCTTCATCATGCCGCGCTCGAATCCGCCATCGAGCGCGGTGTCGGTTTGCGGCAGCCCTTCGAAGCTGTCGAGCATGTGGACCCGCTTGCCAAGACCCAGTTCGCGGGCGCACAGCGCGAGGAAGAAACTCAGGCCGCCGCGGCAGCCGCCGAACTCGATCAGGTCGCCGGGCAGCTGCTGCACTTCCAGCAGGCGGTCGAAGATCGAGCGCACCTGCGCCTTGATCAGCATGGTGTACGGCTCGACGGCCGCGTAGTTGCGCTCGAAGATCTCGTCGAATTCCGCATTCATGCGCGAGTATTATGCTCCGGCTATGCCAGACCGCCGCCGCTTCCTGCAGGCCCTCGCCACGCTAGGCGCCCTGAGGGTCTCCCTGGTAAGTGCGCAGCCTCGTTTTGCCATAGACCCCTTCGGCCTCGGCGTCGCCTCCGGCTATCCGCAGCCCGACGGCATGGTGCTGTGGACCCGCCTCGTCGGCGACCTTGCTCCTGCCGCGATCCCGGTGCGCTGGGAAATTGCCGCGGACGAATCGATGCGGAGCATCGTGGCGAAAGGAACGGCTGACGCGCATCCTGCATGGGCGCATTCCGTGCACGTCGAGCCGCGCGGCCTGGATCCGGATCGCTGGTACTGGTATCGCTTTCACGCCGGCGACGCGACGAGTCCGGTCGGGCGAACGCGCACCGCACCCGGCGCCGGGGTGCCTGCAACGCGCCTGCGATTCGCCTTTGCGTCCTGCCAGCAATACGAGCAGGGATACTTCGGCGCCTACCGCCACATCGCCGCGGATGCACCGGACCTGGTCGCCTTCCTCGGCGACTACATCTACGAGTCGTCCTGGGGCAGGGACCATGTACGCAAGCACGGCGCGCCGGCGCCTCGTACGCTGAACGAATACCGCACGCGCTACGCACTTTACAAGAGCGATCTTGATCTGCAGGCGAGCCACGCGGCCAGCCCCTGGATCGCCACCTGGGACGACCATGAAGTCGTCAATGACTACGCCGCCGGGCATGCGGGGAGCGACTCGTCCAGGAATTCCTTCGCCGCCCGCCGAGCGGCGGCCTACCGCGCCTACTACGAGCACATGCCGCTGCCGGTGCACATGCGGCCCGGCGACGAGGAGATGCGCATCTATACGGAACTCGACTGGGGCGGGCTCGCGCGATTCTGCGTCCTCGATGACCGGCAGTACCGCGGCTTCCAGGCTTGCCGGAAGGACGGCGCGCGCAGCGCGCCCGTGGTGGATACGGACGAATGCGCGGAGCTGTCCGATCCGGCGCGCACCATGCTCGGCGCTACGCAGGAGCGCTGGCTGGAAGGCTCGCTTACCGCATCGCGGGCGCGCTGGAACCTGCTCACCCAGCAAACGCCGATGGCGCAATTCGACCAGAAGCCCGGGCCGGGGCGGCGCGCCTGGACTGACGGCTGGGACGGCTATCCGGCGGCGCGGCGAAAATTGCTCGCCTTCATAGCGGAAAGAAAGATCGCCAACCCGGTCGTGATCGGCGGCGACGTGCATTCCTTCAACGTCAATGAGCTGAAGCTGAATTTCGACGATGCGGCTTCGCCGGTGGTGGCAAGCGAATTCGTCGGCACCTCGATCACCTCGCAGGCCTGGGCGCAGGAAAAGCTGAACGAATTCCTGCCCGACAATCCGCACATGAAGCTGGTGGACAGCCGCTACCGCGGCTACGTCCGGGTGGAAGTCACGCCCACGCAGATGCGCACGGACCTGCGTGCGATGGAGACGGTGTCGAAACCGGATGCGGCCTGCAGCACGCTCGCGACCTTCGTCGTGGAAAACGGCAAGGCGGGGCCGCAAAAAGCGTGACCCGCTAACGGCACCTCAGGTTGGCCGACCGATCGACGATCGGCTTGGTGCAATCCTGTTCGTTCACGCTGCGGTTGCCATCCATGGGCGGCACAGGGTCGTCAGGCAGCTGCCGGTCGCTCGCGTAGGACACGCCCATCAATATGCCGATCGCAATCAGGATGCCCAGCGTCGATTGGCCCTGGGCCTGTACCGCGCCGCCGGTCGACACGCCGCCCGCGGGCGTCGTGTTCGAGCCAAACTGGACATTGGAATTCCCGC
>JBDTRO010000323.1:0-11460 GCA_039931635.1 Betaproteobacteria bacterium
CGGCGCGCTGGCGCAGGCACCAACGCTCCTGGAACCAGGAAACATGGCCGATCTCCCAGAGCGGCGGGTTGACGATGGATAGCTTCGGGCCAAGCAATCGCTCGCCATCCAGGTCGGCCGTGACACGCATGGCACGCGCGCGTGCATCCGTCAGGTCGCGTTCGAGCTTCGCCGGGTCGGCTAACATGGTGTTCAAGTCTAGCCCAGCCCCATGGCCCGCATCTCCATCGTCACACCCGCCCGCGCGGGTGCCCGCAACGGCAACCGGCACACCGCCCGGCGCTGGGCTGAATTCCTGCGCGCGCTCGGCTACCGGGTTGCCGTCATGGTGCAATGGGACGGCAAGCCCTGCGACCTGCTGCTCGCCCTGCACGCGCGCCGCAGCCACGCCTCGGTGATCGAATTCCGGGCAAAGTATCCGGATTTGCCCCTCGTAGTGACGCTGACCGGCACCGACCTCTATCGGGACCTGCCGGCGTCCCGCGCCGCGCGTGACTCGCTCCGTCTGGCCGACCGGGTGATCGTTCTGCAGGAAGACGCCCTTCGGCATCTTGATTCGGATACCAGGAAAAAAGCGTGCGTCGTTTACCAATCCGCCAACCCGTCCGTGCATCGCGCAACGCCAAAGGACAGGTTCCGTGTCGCCGTGGTCGGTCACCTGAGAGCGGAAAAAGATCCGTTCCGCGCCGCACTCGCCCTCGGCCACCTTCCGCAGGGCATCGAGGTGGTACAGGTAGGCGATGCACTTTCGTCCGAATTCAATGCCGAAGCGAAAAAGCACATGACGCGCGACCGGCGCTACCGCTGGCTCGGTGGCCGGACCCATGCGCAAACGCTCGCCTGGATTGCGCGCAGCCATCTTCTGGTCGTGAGCTCGGTGATGGAAGGCGGCGCCAACGTGATCAGCGAAGCCGCCCGCATCGGCACCCCGGTGCTCGCGTCGCGCGTGTCGGGGAACGTGGGCATGCTGGGCAGGAGCTATCCCGGCTACTTCTCCCTGTTCGACGACCGCAAGCTCGCGAAGCTGATCGAACATGCGGCCACCAGCCCATCGTTCTATCGCGTCTTGAAGCGCGCTCTCGCGGCAAGGCGCGTGCTGTTTTCTCCTGCCGCCGAGCAGCGCGCGCTTCGGGACGCGCTGCCGATGCTAAAGTGACAGCGCGATGGAAATCGTGAATACGGTAGTCAGGGAATACTCCGCATGAGACCGGCAATCCGTACCAGCGTTGCCGTTGAATCCGCGTCTTTGCGGGATTGCGACGCGATCATCGACACGCGCTCGCCTGCCGAGTTCGCCGAGGACCATATCCCCGGTGCGATATCCTGCCCGGTGCTCGACAACGAGGAGCGGGCGCGCGTCGGCACGATGTACAAGCAGGTCTCGCCGTTCGAAGCCAGGAAGCTTGGCGCCGCGCTGGTGGCGAGAAATATTGCCCGCCATATTGAAATGCGGTTCATGGCAAATGAAAAAAACTGGAAGCCCCTCGTTTACTGCTGGCGCGGCGGCAAGCGCTCCGGCGCGATGGCGCACATCCTGCGCGAGATAGGCTGGGAGGCGAAGTCGTTGGAGGGCGGCTACAAGTCCTACCGGCGCTACGTGGTGAGCGCGCTCGCCGAACTGCCGGCAAAGATCACCTTCCGGGTGATCCACGGTGTGACCGGCAGCGGCAAGAGCCGGCTGCTGCGCTCGCTCGCAGCCACGGGCGCGCAGGTACTGGACCTGGAAGACCTCGCGGCGCACCGTGGTTCCCTGCTCGGCACCCTGCCCGACCGCCCGCAGCCGTCGCAGAAAATGTTCGAGAGCCGGTTGCTGCAGAAAATCCTTTCGTTCGATGCCCGAAAGGAAGTTTATGTCGAAGGCGAATCGCGCAAGATCGGCCAGCTGCAGGTCCCGGAAGCGCTCATCGAGCGCATGCGGGCGAGCGAATGCCTTTCGCTGCAGACAGACACGGCGACGCGCGTGGCGCTGCTGATGGACGAGTACCGGCATTTTTTCGCCGACGTGACGAAGCTGGGCGCGCTGCTCGATTGCCTGGTCGGCATGCACAGCCGGGAGCGGATCGGCGAATGGAAGGCGCTTGCCGCCGCGGGCGACTGGGCGGCGCTGGTGACGCGCCTGCTGGAAGAGCACTACGACCCGGCATATCTGCGCTCCGCGCCCAGCAACTTCCCGCTGCTTGCAATGGCCCGCAGCCTGCGCGTCGCCTCGGCAGATGCCGCCGCCTTCGATGCCGCGGCGCACGAGCTCGCGGGGATCTTCGCGCGCGCAAGCTCGGCGTCGCTATTTGCAACGAAGAACACAAATTCGTAGGGCGCGCCGGTCGAGCTGGTTGGCGAGCATCAACCCCGTGGGACCCGCGCCCACGATCAGGACATCGGTATCCATCTGCCTTCCGCTATTGCGCCCTCTTGGCCAGCAAGTCGATTTCCACTCTTGCGTTCAGGGCCAGTCCGGTGACGCCAATACAGGTACGCGCCGGCTTGCGATCGGGCGCAAAATACGAAGCATAGACCGCGTTCATGGCCGCGTAGTCTTCGGCGAAATGCGTCAGATAAACGCGCGCGAACAGCACCTGGCTGAAATCCAGCTTCACCCCGTCCAGCACGCGCTCGAGATTGCGCATGACTTGATGGGTTTGCGCTTCGATCCCGGCCGGCAGCGGGCGGGCGTGATCGTCGCTTTCATTCGGCATCTGGCCGGTGACGAACACCCAGCCGTCGGCCTCGACGGCATGGCTGAACGGCGCCACCGGGCGCGGTCCGCCCGCGAGCATGTGAAATATCGGTCCTGCCATGGCACCCTACCGAAAATGACTACAATTTAATGGCCATTTCGTGGTCTTGTCGACTTCCACCTGCATTTCCACCTGCACGCAACGCAAAGGGCGCCTCATGAAAACCTCCGCCACCTTCGTCCGCCGAGCCGCTTTTGCCGCCGCCCTGGTTCTTGTTTCCGGCTTCGCCAGTGCCCAGACTCTGATCAAGGTCGGATTGACCCTGCCCAAGGGCTTGAAGGGCGGAGCGCCGCTGACCGGCGCCTTCGAGGTGTTCAAGGAAGAAGTCGAGAAGAACTCGAACGGCCAGCTCAGGGTCGATCTCGTCTACGGCGCGGCGCTTGGCAACGAGTTCGAGCGGTTGAACCAGGTGCGCCGGGGCGTGATCCAGATGTGCGACTGCAACGAGGCGACCATCGCCACGGTCTACAAGGACATCCAGGTGTTCTCGATGCCCTTCCTGTTTCCGACGGAGGCGATCGCGCTGCAGACGCTCGATGGCCCGCTGGGCACGCGCGCTGCGCGGCAGATCCAGGAACGCACCGGGATCCGGCTGCTCGGCTGGCTGGAGCATGGCGGCTTCAAGCACTACAGCGGCAATGCGCCGCTTGCCAGGCCGGAGGACATGAAGGGCCGCAAGATGCGCGTTCAGGGGCCGATCTTCGCGATCCCGGTGCAGGCGATGGGCGGTTCGGCGGTGGCGATCCCGTTTCCCGAGCTCTACACCTCGTTGAAGACCGGCGTGGTCGACGGGCAGGACAACGCCGTGTGGGCGTTCAACGTCGCGAAGCTGTACGAGGTGCAGAAATATCTGACCTTGAGCGGCCATATCTATGCCTTTGGCCCGATGAGCATCAATGACGCGTTCTTCACCGGTCTCAGCCCTGCTCTGCAGACAGTCGTGACGGAGGCGGCGAAAAAGGGCGTCGCCTTCAACCGCTCGGCCTCGCGCAACAACGAGGCGCAGGAGCTGGAACTGGCGAAATCCAACGGCGTTAACGTGATCGTGCTCTCGCGCGAGGCCAAGGCGGCGTTCTTTGCCGCGACGCAGCCCAAGGCGATCGAGTGGCTGAACCAGAACATCGATACGCCCGCCCTGGTCAACGAGGTCGTGGCAGCGGTCCGCGCCGCCAGCAAGTAGCGCCCGGATGATCCGGTGGCTGGAGCGGGCGGTCGACTGGTTCGGGACCGCCTGCCTCGGAATGCTGTTCGCGCTGATGGTCGCGCAGGTGGTGATGCGCTACATTTTCGGCTATACGCCGTTCTTCACGGAAGAGATCGGCCGCTACCTGCTGGTGTGGTCGGCGCTGGCCGGCACCGCGCTGGCGGTCCGACAACGCGCGCACATCCGCATCGAGTTGCTGGTCGCCTTCCTGCCCGATCGCCAGCTTCGCTGGTGGTATGCATTGCTCGACCTGTGGTGCCTGGTGCTGTTCCTCGTCATCGCGGTCACCGGCGTCGAGATGACCGTTTTCGCACGCAACCAGACCAGCCAGGGCATGCAGATCCCGCTCTCCTGGCCCTATGCCGGCATCCCCATTTTCTTCCTGCTGGCGGCTGCATTTGCGCTGGTAAATCTGCTGCCACGGCCTAACCGGGAATGAGCGCGACGCTCGCTGTATTCCTCGGCGCGTTCCTCGGATTGATGCTGCTGGGACTGCCGGTCGCCTGGTCGATGGCCTCAGCGACATTCATATGGATCGCCGTCACAGGCCAGTGGAATTTCCTGCCCTTTCTTCCGGAGCGCATCTTCCAGGGCATGAATGTGTTCGTCCTGATGGCGCTGCCGCTATTCCTGCTGGCGGGCGAACTGATCAACGAGGGCGGCATCACCCAGCGCCTGGTGGCGCTCGCCAATCTCGCCTTCGGCTGGATGCGCGGCGGCCTCGCGCAGGTCGCCATCGGCACCTCGATCCTGTTCGCCGGCATCACCAGCATCGCACTGGGCGACATTGCCGCGCTGGGCAAGGTATTCGTCCCGACGATGGTGGCGCAGGGCTACACGCGTGCGTATGCCGCCGCAGTGATCGCCGCCTCGTCGATCATCGGGCCGCTGATCCCGCCGTCGCTGATCGTGGTGCTTTACGGCTCGATGACCGGCGTGTCGATCGGCGCGCTGTTCGCCTCCTGCATCGTCCCGGGCCTGCTGATCGGCCTGGCGCAGATGATCCTGGTCGCCATCCAGGCGCGGCGCTACAACTTCCCGCGGGCTGAAGCCGACCGCGCGCCAGCCGCATTTGTCCGCGCGACAGGCGCAGCCGCCGTGCCGCTGATGATCCCGGTGATCATCCTGGCCGGGATACTCGGCGGCATCATGACCCCCACCGAGGCCGGCGCCGCCGCGGCCTTCTACGCCTTTGTTCTCGCCACCGTGGTCTACCGCACGGTCAAGCCGAAGGACCTGCCGCCGATCTTTTCCCGGTCCATGCAGTTCTCGGCCCAGCTCCTCATCATTGTCGGCTGCGGCGCCATGTTCTCCTGGGTGATGGGAATGGAGAACGTACCCGGCATGCTGCAGAATCTGATCGAGCGCCAGAAGATGACCTCGGGCGACACCATGTTCGCCTTCAACATCCTGTTGCTGATCGTCGGGATGTTCCTGGACGCGCCGGCGGCCCTGATTCTGTTCGCCCCGATACTCAATGTCGCCGCGACGTCGGTGGGCATCAACCCGGTTCATTTCGGCGCGGTGATGATCCTCAACCTGAACATCGGGCTGCTGACCCCGCCGGTCGGCTTCTGCCTGTTCGCCGCCGAGCGCATCGCCGGCTGCGGCATGCCGGCGTTAATCCGCGCGATCACGCCTTTCCTTGGCGTAAATATGATTGCGCTCGCGCTCATCTCCTACTTTCCGCAATTCACCCTCTGGCTGCCGCGGGTGCTCGGCTTCTGATCTGCGGCGGGTTAATCCTGCCGCGCGTCGATCAGCATGCCGATCAGGATGCAGGATTCCTTGCCGCGGTTCGACCAGGCATGATTGGTTCCCCTCTGCACCACCACGTCGCCCGCCTTCAGCAGGTGCTCGCTGTCGTCCAGGATCAGGGTGACCTCGCCCTTCAGAATGATCACGTAGTCGACGGTTTCCGTGGCATGCATGTAGGGGTGGC
Source organism: Betaproteobacteria bacterium (assembly GCA_039931635.1). Taxonomy (GTDB): domain Bacteria; phylum Pseudomonadota; class Gammaproteobacteria; order Burkholderiales; family SG8-39; genus RBG-16-66-20. The sequence continues at coordinate 5,882 of JBDTRO010000323.1, forward strand.
GCGCCTTGTCGCCCTGGGCCAGCTTGCCGGCGGCATTCATCGCGCCGAATGCCGCGTTGCGGTCGACCTTGCGCATGACCTCCGGATCTTCCGGCTGCAGCTCCAGCGCGATGCACTGCGTGCCGTTGCGCGGCGGCATCAGATTGATCGCGTGCGCATAGGCATCGGCCATGCCGGCGATGCTCGCCGGCGTGGCGGTGGTGTCCCAAATCCCCGTCATGGTCGCACCCGGCCGCGCATCCGTCGCCAGCACGGTGGGCGGTGCGCCGTCGAAGACGACGACGGCCTTGCCGTTCTTGTCGTGGCCGGTCACCAGCCGCCGGAATTGTTTCGCCATGTCGCGCAACTCCCTTGGTAATCGATTGTTGCAGAATCATCCCACGATCTGTGCGCGCCTGAATTTCATGTAGCGTACTGCAATGTCACCCAGCGCCCAACGCAGCATTCTGTTTGCTGCTTTCTTTGCGTCCGGTTTTACCGGGCTGATCTACGAATCGCTCTGGTCGCACTACCTCAAGCTGTTCCTCGGGCATGCCGCCTATGCGCAGACGCTGGTGCTGGCCCTCTTCATGGGCGGCATGGCGCTGGGCGCCGCGCTGGCGAGCGCATTTACCGCCCGGCTGCGCAACCTGCTGGCGGCCTACGCGATCGCCGAAGTCTGCATCGGCGCCTTTGCGCTGGCCTTTCATTTCCTGTTCACCGGATTGGTCGACATCTCCTTCGCGCGCGTCATGCCGGGCCTGGGCTCGCCCGAGGCGGTGGACGCTTACCGCTGGGCGGTTGCGGCGCTGCTGCTATTGCCGCCGTCGATCCTGCTCGGCACCACCTTTCCGCTGATGAGCGGCGCCGTGGTCAGGCGGTTCCCGGGCCGCGACGGCGGCAATCTCGCCACCCTGTATTTCAGCAACAGCATGGGCGCCGCCGCAGGCGCCCTAATCGCTTCCTTCCTGCTGATCGGCTGGCTGGGGCTGCCGGGGACGCTCCAGCTCGCGGGTGTTCTCAACCTCCTGGTCGCGGCCGTTGCCGGGGCACTGGCGCGCGGCACCGAACCAGCGCCAGCGGCGATACCGGCCGACAGTTCAGGCACTCGGCTGCCGGCCCTGTTGCTCGCCGCCTCGCTGGTCACCGGAGCGGCCTCGTTCATCTACGAAGTGAGCTGGATCCGGATGCTGAGCCTGGTTCTCGGCAGCACGTTCCACGCGTTCGAGCTGATGCTGAGCGCGTTTATCACCGGACTCGCCCTCGGCAGCCTGGCGATCCGGCGCTACATCGACCGGTTCGAGAATCCGCTCGCCGCGGCGGCATGGATCCAGATCGGGATGGGCGCCTTTGCGATGCTCACGCTGCCGGTGTATGCGCAGTCGTTCGAGTGGATGGGCGAGCTCGTCAACCGGCTGCCGAAGGATTCGCAGGGCTATGCGCTGTTCAACCTTGCGAGCCATGGCATCGCGTTCGCCGTGATGCTTCCCGCAACCTTCCTCGCGGGCATGACGCTGCCTCTGTTTACGCAGCTGCTGCTGCGCTCCGGACACGGCGAGAAGAGCATCGGCCGCATCTATGCCGCGAATACACTGGGCGCCGTCGCGGGAGTCCTGTATGCGATTCATGTCGCGCTGCCGGAATTCGGCCTCAAGCTCACCTTGTTCAGCGGGGCATTGCTCGACATCGCGCTGGGCCTCGTCTTGCTGCGCCTGACCGCCGCCCGGCGCGGCGCCTGGGTGACGGCGCTCTGCGCGCTTGCCGTGCCCATCCTGGTGGTGCGGCTCGTATTGCTCGACCAGGGGGTCCTTGGCGGCGGCGTCTACCGGACCGGAGACCCGCGTCCGCAGGGGGACGAAACGCTGTTCTACCGGGACGGCAAGACCGCCACCATCAGCGTGACGCGCAACGGAACGTCCATGGTGTCCCTGAGCACCAATGGCAAGCCCGATGCAGCGATCGAAACCGACCTGCGGCGGCCGGCCTCCGATGACGAAATCACGATGGTCATGCTGGCGGCCGTGCCGCTGGCGATGAGGCCGGACGCCGTCAATGTCGCCAACATCGGCTTCGGCTCGGGCCTGACGGCACACGTGGCGCTGGCCAGTCCCGGCATCGGGGAAGTCGTAAGCATCGAAATCGAGCCGGCGGTGATCGAGGGCGCCGGCCGGTTCCTGCCCCGCGTCGCCCGCGCGTATTACGACCCGCGCAGCAAGATATTCATCGAGGACGCGAAGAGCTGGTTCGCGCGCCACAACCGGCGCTTCGACATCGTCATTTCCGAACCCTCGAATCCGTGGGTGAGCGGCGTAGCGAGCCTCTTCTCGGATGAATTCTATCTACGCATCAGGGACTACCTGGAAGACGGCGGCCTGCTCGTGCAGTGGCTCAGCCTGTACGAATTCGACATCCGGCTTGCGGCCTCGGTGATTACCGCGCTGAACCGGAATTTCAGTGACTACGCGATGTACCAGACCGACGACGGCAACGTGTTGATCGTGGCGGCGAAGACCGGCAAGGTGCCGCCGCTATCGCCGGAGATCTTCGCCATGCCGCGGATGCGCGCCGAACTGTCGCGCGTCGGCATCCACACGCTGGACGATCTGGCGTTCCGGCGGCTCGGATCAGCCGCCACCCTGAACCCGATGCTCCAGACGCTGGGCGCGCCCGTCAACTCGGACTATCGCCCGTATGTCGAGCTGACCGCGCCCAGGAGCCGGTTTCTCCGGTCGCAGGCGGCGGAGTTTCCGCGCATCGGCGTATTTCCGCTGCCGCTCGTCGAGATGCTGGAGCGCGATGGCCCGCGCTGGCATCCGGGCGCGCTGACGCAAACCAACAGCTGGCGCTACGCAAAGGTCCGCGAGGCGCGCGAATTGCACCTGGCGCGATGGGAGTCGCGGCTGGGCGACTGCGCGGCGCTGGATAAGGAAGAGGTTCTCGCGGTGATCCACGAACTGGCGCTGACCACGCTCGCCTTCCTCGATACCGAGAGCTTGCGGCCGCTCTGGCGCCGGGCTGGCTGGTTGCGCTGCCCCGAGGCGCAATGGCCACATAGCCTCCGGCAGCGCATGGCTCTGTACCGCGCCATCGCGGATCGGGACGGCGCCGGAATGCTGGCCGCGGCGCGCGCCTCGCTCGCGTCACCGTCGGGTTCGTCCGAATGGCGCCGCTATGCCGTAGCCGCGGGCCTGCTTGCTGCACGCGCGACGGGCGACGATGCCGCCGCCAGGTCCCTGTGGAAGCAATACGGGCTCGAACTGCACGCGGACGGAAAGCTGTCCCCCGAAATCGTCATGCTGCTGACGATGCGTTAGCCGCGTGCGACGAAAATTCCGGGCTATCATGCCGAATCGATGGAGATGCACATGCTCAAGTTCTATTTCAACGGATCGCCCAATCCAACCAAGGTGGCCCTGTTCCTGGAAGAGGCCGGAATTCCCTACCAGCCAGTCCCGGTAGACACCCGCAAGGGCGACCAGTTTTCGGTGGCGTACCTGGCAATCAACCCGAACGGCAAGGTACCGGCGATCGTGGACGGCGACGTGATCGTGTTTGACAGCAACGCGATCCTTCTCTATCTGGCCGAAATGACGGGCAAGTTCCTGCCTGCCGCATCGCCCGCGTCGCGCGGCGAGCTTTTATCCTGGCTGATGTTCGTCGCAACAGGAGTCGGCCCCTTTTCTGGCCAGGCGGTCCACTTCCGGCACCATGCGACCGAGAAGCTGCCCTACGCGCACAACCGCTACCAGTTCGAGGCGCAGCGCCACTTCGGCGTGCTGGACGCGCATCTCGCCAAGCGCCGCTACATGGTTGCCGGCATGTACACGATCGTCGACATGGACGTCTGGGGCTGGGCGCGCATGCTGCCGTACATTCTCGGCGACAGCGCGTGGGAGAAATTCCCCCACCTGAAGCGGCTGCACGACGAAATCGGCGCGCGGCCCGCCGCCGCACGCGCGATCGCGCTAAAGGACAAGCACAGCTTCAAGGCGGAGATGGACGACGACGCGCGCTCGCACATGTTCAAGCACCTGGCGGCGAATGCCGCTGACGCAGCCTGACAGCGAGCAGGCTTCGCGGGACTATTCCGGCTGGATTTTCGCCGCCCCGCATGCAGACCGCGGGTATGCGCGGCTGCGTCAATTCAATCCCGCCAGCACGCGCACGTGCTGCACCACGCTCCTGCCGAGCGCCGAGAGCGCGTAGCCGCCCTCGAGAATGGAAACGATCCTGCCCTGCGCATGGCGGTCGGCGACGGATTTCACCTGCTCGGTAACCCAGCCGTAATCGGCGTCCCTCAACTGCAGCATCGCCATCTCGTCTTCGATGTGCGCGTCGAAGCCGGCAGAGAAAATCACGAGCTCCGGCCGGAATTCGTCCAGCGCCGGCAGCCAGTGGCTGGTCACCGCCTCATGAAACTGCTTCGAGCCCGCACCCGCCGGCAGCGGCACGTTGACCATATTGGATGCCGGCGTTTCAGTGCCGCTGTAGGGATAGAACGGGTGCTGGAAGGTAGACGCCATCAGCACGTGCGGATCGTTTTCAAAGATGTCCTCGGTGCCGTTGCCGTGGTGAACGTCAAAATCGATGATCGCCACCCTTTGCAGGCCGTGGGCGTGGATCGCGTGGCGCGCGGCGATCGCGACGTTGTTGAAGATGCAGAAACCCATCGGCCGCGCGCGCAGCGCATGGTGGCCTGGAGGGCGAACGCTGCAAAACGCGTTTTGTATTTTATTTTGGAAAATTAGATCCACGGCCAAAACGGCGGCACCCGCACCGCGCAACGCCGCGTTCAGGGTGTGCGGATTCATCGCCGTGTCCGGATCGAGATGCACCACGCCCGATTCCGGTGCGGTTGCACGGATTGCCTGCACGTATTCGAGCGGATGCACGCGCGCGATCTGCGCATCGGTTGCCAGCGGTGCTTCGTAACGCCGCAAGTGATCCGCGACGCCGGACGCGATCAGCTGGTCCTCGATCGCCGTCAGCCGCGCCGGCTGCTCCGGATGGCCGGCGCCCATGTCGTGCTTCAGGCAATCCGGATGCGTGATGAACGCGGTAGACATAAGGCTATGAATCATAACGTATCAAGTACAATGCAACGATGCTTCTCAAGAAACAGTTTCAGCCTTCGGCGCCCTCGCCCGTGGCCCGCATCGTGGACGCGGCCAGCCAGATCATTCTCGGTAAGGAAGCGCAGATCCGCATGGCGCTCGCCTGCATCCTGGCGCGCGGCCACCTGCTCATCGAGGACATTCCCGGCGTGGGCAAAACCACGCTGGCGCACGTGCTGGCGCGCTCGCTCGGCCTGAACTTCCAGCGCATCCAGTTCACCAGCGACATGCTGCCGGCCGACATCCTCGGCGTCTCGATCTACGAGCGCGACAGCGGCAGCTTCAAATTCCATCCCGGCCCGATCTTTGCCCAGGTGATCCTTGCCGACGAGGTAAATCGCGCGACGCCGAAAACGCAATCGGCGCTGCTGGAGGCCATGGAAGAGCACCAGGTCACCGCCGAGGGCGAGACGCGCAAACTACCCGAGCCCTTCTTCGTCATCGCGACGCAGAACCCGACCGAGCAGGTCGGCACCTTCCCGCTGC
>JBDTRO010000324.1:0-1984 GCA_039931635.1 Betaproteobacteria bacterium
GGCTATCCGGACTGGAGCGCGCGGCTGTTCGACCGCCGGCAGGCCCGCTGGAGCGACGATGTTGTGCACGAGAAACTGCTCTACGCGGTGTCGCCGGGCACGCTCGCCGGCGATCTGCTGCACGAGTCCGCCGAGGACCTCGGCCGCTACCTCGAGAAGCAGAACCGCTACACCACGCTCGCCGCGCAGGAACTCCACCGCCAGGGCCGCAGTGCCGGGATCGCAGAGTTCGCGCTCTCGCCGCTGGTGCGCTTCATCAAGTTCTACATCCTGCGCCTGGGCTTCCTCGACGGCCTGCCGGGACTGGTCCACATTTCGATTGGCTGCATGAACAGCTTCATGAAATACGCGAAGCTGATCGAACTGCGGCAGGCGGACAGGAAATGATCGAGCTGCAGGCGCGCGAAGTCGCGGCATTCCACGACAGCCGGCACGCCATCGCCGGCTGGGCGAAGAGCGGCGCCGCCGTCCATCGCAGCGGCCCCTGGCAGGCGATCGAGGACAACCATCGCTACAACTGCCTGCTCTGGGATGAAGAGGATCTCGCGCGCCGGCGCCAGGTGCCGGACGCCGAGATCGCGGCCAACAAGCGTGCCATCGACGGCCACAACCAGAAACGCAACGACGCCATCGAACGCATCGATGAGCAATTGCTGAATATTTTTTCTGCCGCGACGAAAAATGAAAATGCGCGGCCGAGCAGCGAGACGCCGGGCGCGATGATCGACCGGCTGTCCATCCTGTCGCTGAAAATCCACCACATGCGCCTGCAGACGCAGCGCAGCGACGTAGACAGCGCCCACATCAAAAACTGCGTTTTGAAATTGAACCGGTTGAACGAACAACGGACGGACCTCGCGTCCTGCCTCGACCGCTTGCTGGCGGAAATCCCGCGCGGCGAGGCCTACTTCAAGGTCTACCGGCAGTTCAAGATGTACAACGACCCGGCGCTCAATCCCGCCATCTACGGCGAGAAAACCTAGGTCAGCAGCTTCCGCAGGCGCTCGTAGACGAGTCCGGCGGGCAGTTCCGCCACGCTCTTCCCCGCTTCCAGGTAGTCGGCGCGAGGACCGCGCGGACCCCACTGCGCGGGCGCGGGCGACAGGTCCGTTTCGGCGAAGAATCCGAGCACGCCTCCCGGGCTCGCGGCGGCGAAATGCATCAGGCCGCTGTCCGGAAACAGGCAGGTGCGCGCGCTCCACATCAGGCCCAGCGCCTCCGGTATCGGGCCGCGAAACGGATGGATCTGCGGCACGTGCGCATCGAGCACCGGCTGCGCCACGTCGTCATCGCCCGGATAAAGCGGGTCGTCTGCCTTTCCGGGCGTCCACATGAACACCGTATCCAGATTCCAGGTTTTCTTGAGATACGCGCTCCAGGCGAGAACCTGTTCGGTGGATGGCTGCTTCTTCGCCCTGCGCGCTCCCAGGCCCAGCACCACGTACTTTCCCGGCGCGAGGCGTCGTTCGGCGAGCCAGCCCAGCGCGAACGAGGCCGATTCGACCGGCAGTTCGTACGTTGGATGACTGTCGCGCCCGGACAGCGATACGCCCATCGGCGCGAGCAGGCCAAGGAGTCGTTCGACCTCGTGGCTGGCATTGTCGGGCGGCACTGAATCGGTGAGCCCGCGATACTTCGCTGAATCGGAGCAGCGCGCGATGGTCCGCGCCCCGTGCACCGCGAGGCCGCGCTTGATCGCGCGCGGCGACTCGTCGCCGTTGGCGACGATCACCCAGTCGTAGCGCTCGCGCCTGAGCGCGAAGTTCTGCCAGAGCGATTGCCACGCACCGCCGAGGTTGATACGGCCGGCATGCCGTGCGCGCCGGTACACCCAGAGCCGGTCGACATGCGGATTGCCCGCCACCACCCAGGCGTTGTAGTCGTTGGCGAGCAGATGCGTTTCGACCTGCGGCAGGCCCGACTTCAATCGCGCGAGCAGCGGCGTGGTGAGCAGCAGGTCGCCGATCTTGTCGCGCTTGATGAC
>JBDTRO010000325.1:0-12968 GCA_039931635.1 Betaproteobacteria bacterium
GCTGGAACTTGAGCTCGCTTTTTGTTTCCAGCGTGACGCGCGTGTAATCCCGGGCTGGCCAGATGCGCGTCGAAACGACCTGCGCCTGCGCGCAGGCCGCGCCTAGGATGAGCGCCAGTGCGACAAGGTAGTTGCCAGCCACGCTGCGCCGGGCGCCGATAGCGCCGTGGGTGTTGCGGTCCGGGCCTGGGCGTCGTAGCGCAAAAGAATTTCGAGGTCCGGCGGGGCAAGCAGTTCCCCGGCCTTTTCGGGCCATTCCACGATGCAGAGCGATTCCGGATTGAAGTGCTCGCGGAACCCTGAGCTCAGCCATTCGGATGGATCCTCGAATCTATAAAAATCAAAGTGATACAAGTTTAATCTCAAAAGACTATAAGGTTCAAGCAGCGTATAGGTCGGGCTTTTCACCCGGCCGGGGTGGCCCAGGGCATGAATGAGGCCCCGGACCAGGGTGGTTTTGCCCGAGCCAAGCTCCCCCTTCAGGTGCAGGACCAGCCCTTTGGCTGCGCCGACCGCAAGGCCTTCTCCGAACCGGAGTGTCGCGGCCTCGTCGGGCAACTTAAGATGGTCTGCCATGGCTGCGCTCGCGGATCAGATCAAGCAATGGGGCGCCGAGCTCGGCTTCCAGGCGGTCGGCATCGCGGACGTCGACCTGTCCGCCGCCGAAGGCCGCCTCGCCCAGTGGCTCGGGATGGGATGGCACGGCGAGATGGATTATATGGCGCGCCACGGCGCGCTCCGTTCGCGCCCCGCGCAACTGGTGCCCGGCACCTTGCGCGTGCTTTCCTGCCGCATGGACTACCTCGCGGACGCGCCCGGCAGCGTCGAAGAGGAATTGCAGGATTCCTCGCAGGCCTGCATCGCACGCTATGCGCGCGGCCGCGACTATCACAAAGTGATGCGCGGCCGCCTGCAGAAGCTCTGCGAGCGCATTGAGGCCGAGGTCGGGCCCTTCAGCCACCGTGCCTTCGCCGATTCGGCGCCGGTAATGGAAGTGGAGCTCGCAGTGCGCGCCGGGATCGGCTGGCGCGGCAAGCACACGCTGCTGCTCGACCGCGGGGGCTCCTGGTTTTTTCTGGGTGAAATCTATTGCGATTTGCCTCTTGATTGTGATTCTGAAATAGAAAATCATTGTGGAACCTGCGAGCGATGCATCCATATCTGCCCGACGCAGGCGATCACCGCCCCGTACCAGCTGGATGCACGGCGCTGCATTTCCTACCTGACGATCGAATTGAAGGGGCCTATTCCCGAGGAATTCCGCGCGCTGATCGGCAACCGCGTTTACGGTTGCGACGACTGCCAGCTGGTCTGCCCGTGGAATGGCTTTGCGCAAACATCGGCGGAAGCGGACTTCCAGGTGCGCAACGGCCTCGATCGCGCCAGTCTGCTCGAGCTGTTCGCCTGGACCGAGGAAGAGTTCGACCGGCGCATGCAGGGCTCGCCGATCCGGCGCATCGGCTACGAGCGCTGGCTGCGAAATCTCGCCGTGGGGTTGGGAAACGCTCCCGCATCCATTGAAATTCTCAATGCATTGAAAGGCAGAAAAGATCACGCATCACCCTTGGTCCGAGAACATGTCCTGTGGGCGCTGAATCGTCATGGCCTGGCAGCCTGACCGTCTGCTTCCCGGGTTCGAGGCGCTGGAGCTTCCTGCGCCCGACGACTACGACGGCCGCGTGGTCGCAACCCTGGTGCGCCTGCCGGCCGGCGATGCGCCGCGCGGTGCCGTGCTCTACGTGCACGGCTTCATCGATTACTTCTTCCAGCGCCACATGGCCGACCGTTTCGCCGCCGAGGGTTATGCCTTCTACGCGCTCGACCTGCGCAAGCACGGCCGCTCCTTGCTCGCGCACCAGCACCCCTGCTTCTGCAAGGATGTTTCGGAATACCACGAAGACATTACGCACGCCCTCGCGGAAATCGACACTGATGTCCTGCTCGCCGGACACTCGACCGGCGGATTGATCTGCAGCCTGTACAAGTACGAAGGCGAGCTACGCGACCGCGTGCGCGCGCTCTGGCTCAACAGCCCCTTCTTCGATATCAAGGCTTCAGGCCCGCGTCTGATCCAACTCAAGATTGCGAAAGATATGGGACTCTTCTTCCCATTCATGAACAATCCCAACGCCGTCTTGCCGGACTACGTGAAGAGCCTGCACAAGAACTGGGATGGCGAATGGGACTTCGACCTCGACCTCAAGCCGCTGCTTGGCTTTCCCGCCTACTTCGGCTGGGTGCGCGCGATTTTCGCCGCGCACGCCAAGGTCCACGCAGGTCTTTCGCTGAACTGCCCGGTGCTGTCCATGCATTCGGACGAGAGCGACATCGTGCTCGACTGGAAGCAGATCTCGCGTTGGTCGCGCACGCTGGGAAACGAAGTGAGCGTGCAGCAGTTCCCTGGCGGACTGCATGATCTGGTGCTGTCGCGTGCCGAAATCCGCGACAGCGTTTTCAGTCAGCTTTTCGCCTGGGCTTCACGAATGCGAGCGTGAGCAAGGTCGCGGCAGCCCATCCTGCATAAATCGCCGTGAACACCCACTCGGGTGCGCTGAAGTACAGCAGGCGGTAGACCCAGCGGCCGACGAAAGTTTCGGGCCGGACGCCGCCGCGCAGCAGGTCTTCCCAGAGGGTCAGCGGGCAGGCATAGCCGAGCAGGGCTTCCGCGGCGACGAACACGATTGCCGCGAGGTGCAGGTAGCGGAACCAGGGATTGCGGATCCAGGACCAGCGGGCAAGCGCGCCGATCCAGACGAGGATCAGGCCCAATACGATGAATCCGGCAATCGCGAAGTGAAAGACTAGAAGGAGGTCAGCGAGCAAGCTTCACTACGCGCTGCGCGAGATCGGCCTCATCGGATCCTTGGACCATTCGCTCCAGGATCCCGGATACACGCGCGACCCGGTGAGCCCCGCGATCTCCATCGCGAGCGCGTTGTGGCAGGCGGCGACGCCCGAGCCGCAGTAGTTGATCACGTCGGCGGGTTTGCGGTCGCCAAGTACGGCAAGGAATTCCTTTTTCAGCTCGTTCGCTGCCTTGAAGGTGCCCTCGGCGGTGAGGTTGTCGTTGTTGAAGCGGTTCTTCGCGCCAGGGATGCGCCCGGCGACCGGGTCGATGGGTTCCTGTTCGCCGCGGTAGCGCACTGGCGCGCGCGCATCGAGCAGCGCTGCCCGTTTGAGTTTCTTCTCGACGTGTGAGAGATAGGCAACCATCGACGCCTTCGCGCGCCCGGGGTAGGTGACCGCGGTGACCGTCTGGACATCGGGCGTCACCGTACGGCCTTCGCGCTGCCACTTTGCGAAGCCGCCATCCAGCACGGCGACCGTCTCGTGTCCGACCCAGCGCATCATCCACCACAGCCGCGCGGCCATCGCACCGGAGCCGCCGTCGTAGCAGACCACCTGGTCCGTCAGCTGCAATCCCTGCTTGCCGAGCCAGGAAACGAAAGTCTTCGGCTCGGGCAGCGGATGGCGGCCGTTCGTGCCGGTCTTGGGCGCCGAAAGGTCGTGGTCCAGGTGCGCGAACAGCGCACCGGGGATGTGCCCTTCGCTGAACTGCTGCGCGCCGAGTTCCGGCTTGGCCAGGTCGTGGCGGCAGTCGAATACGCGCCACTCGGGATGTGCTGCAAGTTCCTCGGTCGAGACCAGCGTGTTCAAGGTTGTTTTCCTTCCAGCCCGCGCCGGAGCCATTCGTGAAAGTGCACCATCGTATCCTCCATCGGCGACTGGTAGGGGCCGGCGTCGTCCAGGCCCTGCTGCCAGAGCGCCCTGCGGCCGCGGTCCAGGCGCCGGCAGATTTCGTCGTCCTCCAGCGCGGTCTCGTCGTACGCGGCTTTCTGCGCCTCGATGAAATCGCGTTCGAAGTGGGCGATTTCCTCCGGATAGTAAAACTCGACCACGTTGGTGGTGAGGGCAGGCGAGCGCGGGATCAGGTTCGAGACGATCAGCACGTTCGGATACCACTCCAGCGTGAACCCCGGGAAGTAGGTGGCCCACAGCGCGCCGTACTTGGGTGTCTTGCCGCGCAGCTGCTTGAGGCAGGCTTCCTGCCACCTGCGGTAGACCGGCGTGCCGGGCGCGGTGAGCCCCCTCTTGGCGGACATCACCTGCACCGAGTTGCGCTCGCCGTATCGGACTTGATAATTGTCGCAATCAGCGTAGTTGCCGAGCCCGGCGTGGAGAAAGTCGACGTGGTAGCACTCCAGGTAAACCTCGACGAAGGTCTTCCAGTTGGTGGCGTAGTCCGTGGTTTCCACGCGGTCGAGCACATAGCCGGAGAAGTCGAAATCCTCGCTGCAGCCGAAGTCCGCCATGTCCTTGCGCGGGTCGCGCGGTCCGGCGAACAGCATGCCCTGCCAGTTTGTCAGCGGCGTGGAATGCAGCTTCACGCAAGGGTTCTCGGGGAAGCGCGGCGCACCCAGCAGTTCGCCCGTCAGGTCATACGTCCAGCGGTGCAGCGGGCAGACGATGTTGTCCAGCGTGCCGCGGCCTTCGAGCATGATCGACTGGCGATGGCGGCAGACGTTGGAGAGCAACGCCACGCCGCCGGCGTTCCTCACCAACACCTTCGCGTGGTCCATCCAGCCGATGGTCTGGTAGTTGCCCACTTCCGGCACCATCAGATCGTGGCCGACGTAATTGGAGCCGGCGTCGAACAGCAGTTTCTTTTCGCGCTCGAATATTTCCGGATCGAAATACCAGGACATCGGCAGCTGGCAGCTAGCCGGTCGCAGTTGCGTCGCGGAATTGGGGGTGGACATGTCGTAAGTGCTTAAAAGCGCAGCATTTTACACGATTTGGGTTTGACCCTGCCGCTGCACTCGGTTAAGGTGGCAACCCCCGGATGCGTAGCGCAAAGGCTGGCGCGTGACCAAGCAGACAAAGAGCGTCGCGGAGCCCAGCTTCGAGAAGGCCCTGGCGGAGCTCGAAAGCATCGTCGCGAAGATGGAAGACGGCGGCCTGTCGCTGGAGCAGTCGCTCGCGGCGCACAAGCGCGGCCTCGAACTGGCCAAGCAGTGCCGCCAGCGCCTCGAGGCCGCGCAACAGCAGGTACGCGTGCTCGAAGGTGAAGTATTAAAGCCGCTTGCGGCGGCATCCGATGGCGGCGAACGCGACTGATTCCGATTTTGCCGCGTGGATGGGGTCCATCCAGGGGCGCGTTGAAAACGTACTGGCCCGCAGCCTGCCCGGCGCGCAACACGCTCCCGCGCGCCTGCACCAGGCCATGCGCTACGCCACGCTCGAAGGCGGCAAGCGCGTACGGCCTTTGCTGGCCTTCGCCGCCGGCGAATTGAACGGCGCCGATCCGTCCCGCGTGGAGATTGCCGCGGCCGCGGTCGAGCTGATCCACGCTTACTCGCTGGTGCACGACGACATGCCCTGCATGGACGACGACGCGCTGCGCCGCGGGCGGCCCACGGTGCATGTCGAATACGACGAGGCGACCGCGCTGCTGGTGGGCGATGCGCTGCAGACGCTGGCCTTCCAGTTGCTGGCGGAACACAGGCTAGCGGACGATCCAGCGATCCAGCTGCAGATGGTGGCAACCCTGGCCGCCGCCGCCGGATCGCGCGGCATGGCGGGCGGCCAGGCGATCGACCTCGAAGCGACCGGCAAGCTGCTCTCGCAGGCTGAACTCGAATTCATGCATGTGCGCAAGACCGGCGCGCTCATTAGCGCGGCGGTGAAGCTGGGCGCGCTGTGCGGCGGGCCCAGCCCGGCGGCGCTGGAGCAGTACGCGCACCGTATCGGTCTTGCATACCAGGTGGTGGACGACGTGCTGGATAAGGAGGCGAGCACCGCGACGCTGGGCAAGACGGCAGGCAAGGATTCGAGGCAGGGCAAACCCACCTGCGTGTCGGCGATGGGCGTTGCGCGCGCCAGGCTGTTCGCCGAGGAATTGCGCGCCGGCGCGCAAGCGGCGCTTGAAACGCTCGGCCCGCGCGCGCAGCGGCTGCGGCAGCTGGCCGATTTCATCGTGCTGAGGAAGTTCTAGTCATGGCGGCGGTTCCCGGAGCGCTGGAAGCGGGCGGCTACAATCCGCAGATGTACGAGCTGCTGAAGACGGTCAACGATCCGGCTGACCTGAGGAAACTGGATCGCAGCCAGTTGCACCAGCTCGCCGCCGAGTTGCGCGCCTACGTGCTCGACTCCGTTTCGAAGACCGGCGGGCACCTGTCGTCCAACCTCGGCACGGTCGAGCTGACCATCGCGTTGCATTACGTGTACGACACGCCCGAGGACCGCATCGTCTGGGACGTCGGGCACCAGACCTATGCGCACAAGATCCTCACCGGCCGGCGCGAACAGATGGCGCGGCTGCGCATGATCGACGGCATCTCGGGATTTCCGCGGCGCAGCGAATCGAAATACGACACCTTCGGCACCGCGCATTCCTCGACCTCGATCTCGGCCGCGCTCGGCATGGCGGTGGCCGCGAAAAGAAAAGGCGAGCAGCGGCGCGTGGTCGCGGTGATCGGCGACGGCGCGATGTCCGCCGGCATGGCCTTCGAGGCGATGAACAACGCCGGCGTCATGGATGCGAATCTGCTCGTGATCCTGAACGACAACGAAATGTCGATCTCGCCCGCCGAGGGCGCGCTGAACCGGTATCTCGCGCGCTTGATCTCGGGCCCCTACGTCCGGGCGCGCAGGGCGGGCAAGAGGCTGCTCAAGAACGTGCCGCCGCTGCTCGCGCTCGCCAAGCGTTTCGAGGAACTCGCCAAAGGCCTGGTCGTGCCATCCACGCTGTTCGAAGAGTTCGGCTTCAACTACATCGGGCCGATCGACGGCCACGATCTCGACTCGCTCATCCCCACGCTGAAAAACATCACCGAGTTGAAAGGGCCGCAGTTCCTGCACGTGGTGACGAAGAAGGGCCAGGGCTACAAGCTCGCCGAGGATGACCCGATCGCCTACCACGGCCCGGGCAAGTTCGATCCGGCCGAGGGGATCAAGCAGGTTGCCGCGGGTGGCAAGCCGACCTACAGCCAGATATTCGGCGACTGGCTGTGCGACATGGCGCGTGCGGATGAGCGCCTGGTCGCGATCACGCCCGCGATGCGCGAAGGCTCGGGGATGGTGCGCTTCTCGCAGGAATTTCCGAAGCGCTATTTCGACGTGGCGATCGCCGAGCAGCACGCGGTGACGTTTGCCGCAGGCATGGCCTGCGAGGGACTCAAGCCCGTGGTGGCGATCTATTCCACCTTCCTGCAACGCGGCTACGACCAGCTGATCCACGATGTCGCGATCCAGAACCTGCCGGTGCTGTTTGCGCTCGACCGGGGCGGCGTGGTGGGCGGCGACGGCCAGACGCACAATGGCGCGTTCGATTTTGCGTACCTGCGCACCGTGCCGAACCTCACGGTGATGGCGCCGGCCGATGAAAACGAATGCCGGCAGATGCTGTACACGGGTTACCAGCTGAACAGCCCGGCCGCGGTGCGCTATCCGCGCGGCTCGGGCCCCGGGGTTGCCCTGCAAAAGGAGTTCTCTGCGATCCCGATCGGCAAAGGCGAAGTGAAAAGGCAAGGCAAGCGGATCGCCATCTTCGCTTTCGGCTCGATGCTCAAGCCGGCGCTGGAAGCGGCGGAGAAACTCGACGCCACCGTGGCCAACATGCGCTTCATCAAGCCGCTGGACGTCGATCTGGTGAAGCGTTTGGCGCTTAGCCACGACCTGCTCGTCAGCGTGGAGGAGCATCAGGTCATGGGCGGAGCCGGCAGCGCCGTGTGCGAAGCCCTGGCCGCCTTGGGCATTGAAAAGAAAGTACTTTTGCTCGGCCTGCCGGACCGCTTCGTCGATCACGGCGATTCGGTGAAGCTCCTTTCCGGGCTTGGCCTCGACGCCCACGGGATCGAAAATTCGGTTCGCATCGTAATACCCGAGTAATTCACTCGGGAGTTATAATGGCGCCATGAACGCCAAAGACCCGCACGCCATCCCGGACGTCCAGAACGACGCCGATTCCCGCAAGCTCGCCATCGACCAGGTCGGCGTCAAGTCGATCCGCCATCCGATCCGCATCATGGAGCGGACAGGCGGCGTGCAGCACACCATCGCGATGTTCAACATGTACGTCGGCCTGCCGCACCAGTTCAAGGGCACGCATATGTCCCGCTTTGTCGAGATCCTGAGCGCGCAGGAGCGCGAGCTCACGGTCGAGAGTTTCAAGGCGATGCTCAAGCAGATGGTCGAGCGCCTGGAGGCCGCGGAAGGCCGCATCGAGATGACGTTCCCGTACTTCATCGAGAAGCAGGCGCCAGTGTCGGGCGTCAAGAGCCTGATGGACTACGAAGTCACCTTCGTCGGCGAAATCAAGCAGGGCAGGGAATGTTTCGCGATGAAGGTGCTGGTTCCCGTGACCAGCCTGTGCCCCTGCTCGAAGAAAATCTCGGACTACGGCGCGCACAACCAGCGCTCGCACGTCACCGTGACCGTGAAAACAAGCGACTTCGTCTGGATCGAGGAGGTCGTGGACCTGATCGAGAAGCAGGCTTCCAGCGAACTCTACGGCCTGCTCAAGCGCCCGGACGAGAAGTTCGTCACCGAGCGCGCCTACGACAACCCGAAGTTCGTCGAAGACATGGTGCGCGACGTGGCGGCGATCCTGAACCTGGACGAGCGCATCACGTCCTACGTGGTCGAATCAGAGAATTTCGAGTCGATCCACAATCATTCCGCCTACGCCTTGATCGAGAAAGACAAGGCCGTCTAAAAGCGGCGCGTCAGCGTCATCGTGGCGCCGTCGCGCCGCATCTCCATGCGGTTCAGGAACGTGTTGCCGAGCAGCGCGATCGGCAGGCCCTGCTCGATGACGATCGCGTCCACGTTCTGCAATTCAATGCCGCCGATCCGGACGGTGTCCAGCTTCACGAGGAACGCTGTGGTCGGCCCGGCAGCCGTCTGGGTAGTGCCGCGCTGACCGTTGCGATAATCGATGCGCAGCCGGTTGGCATCGCTCGCGGGTATGGAAATAGCGGTAGCCCCCGTATCAACGAGGAAGCGGATCGCGCCGCCGTTGATCTGGCCATCCGCCATGAAATGCCCGCCCGCGCCGGCCGACAGCGTCACGCTCTGGTTGCCGGAGGAGGAGGCGCCGCTGCTGCTGTAGGTCTGGCCGCGCGCCAGCACGCGCCGCTTGCCGCCGGCTTGCACGGTGGCTCGGTCGTTCTCGACCGCGATCAGCGTCACGCCGCCGTAGCTCTGTCCGACTTTTACCGTCTTGGGCGCGCCGCCGTCGACCGAAAGGATCGCGGCAGTCGTGCCGAAAGTCCCGATCAGTGAAACGTCCGCCGCAACCGCCGGCAGCGCGGCCAGCAGGGCAAGAACCGCAATAGAATTCAGCCTCATGAAACCTGTTGCCATATTCAGGCACGCCCGCAGTGAAGGCCCGGCTTATTTTGCCACCTACCTCGACCGGCGGGCGATCCCCTGGAAACTGTTCGCCCTGGACGACGGCCGCGCCGTGCCAAAGGACGTGCGCAGGTTCTCCGGCGTGGTTTTCATGGGAGGGCCGATGAGCGTGAACGACGACCTGCCCTGGGTGAAGCCGCTGCTGGAACTGGTGCGCGAGGCGGTGCGCAAGGACGTGCCGGCCCTTGGCCACTGCCTGGGCGGGCAACTCATGTCGAAGGCGCTGGGGGGCGAAGTGACGCGCGCGCGCGTCAAGGAAATCGGCTGGGGCGAGGTGGAAGTCGCCGACAACAGCGTGGCGCGCGAGTGGTTCGCGCCGCTGACGGCGTTCGAGTCGTTCCACTGGCACGGCGAGACCTTCAGCATTCCGCCCGGCGCGACGCGCGTGCTGGGCAACGCGCATTGCGCCAACCAGGCGTTCGCCACCGGCAGGCACCTGGGCATGCAGTGCCACGTCGAAATGACCGAGGACCTCGTGAAGGTTTGGTGCCGCGGCGGCGGGGACGAGATCCGGGCTTCGGCCGCAAGCGCGGGGGTTCAGGCGCCCGCGAAAATCGAAAAGAACCTGGCAGCGCGCATCGCCGCGCTGCACGCGGTCGCGGACCGGATCTACGACCGCTGGACCGAAGGGCTGGCGAAAGCCTAGCCGCCGATGACCGCCTCGATCGCCTGCAGCAGGGTGCTGGGCAGTACAGGTTTAGTGATGTAGCCATTCGCCCCGAGTGCCAGCCCTCGCGCGATGTCCTTGCGCTCGCCCAGCGACGTAAGCAGCATCACCGGCATCTTCTCCAGCGCTGGATGCTGGCGGATTCGATTCAGCACGTCGAAGCCGTTTGCGTCGGGCAGCATGATATCGAGCAGCACCAGGTGGGGCAGGGGCTTGGTGCCCAGCGCGGCCGCAATCTCCAGACGGTTGCGTGCACGCAGTGTCCGGCATCCCATGGTGTGCAGCGCTTTTTCGATCACGAGCGCAGTGCCGTCATCGTCCTCGACCACCAGCACGCGCACCTTGCTCGGGTCGAGCAGCTTGCGCGCCGGGACAGTGCTGTCGAGAACGATGCGCGTGAAGTAGCCCTTGTCCCTGAGCGCGGAAACGCCGATCAGGCCGAGCCGGTCGACATCGCGCGTCGTCTCGGCGCTCGGTACCGGTTCCGGCACCGAGTACTGGGGGCTGAAATGCTCCTTGAGATCCAGATTGTCTTCCATGCCAATTTCATTCTAACCTGAAGCGAATATCCTGGACGACACGAAGATCGAACAGCTCCGCGTTCTGGTGGTGGATGATGTCGAGGCGAATCGCCGCCTCGCGCAGGCGCTGTTGCGCCGCTTCGGGCACCTGTCGGAAGTCGCGAGCTCCGGGGCGGAGGCGGTAGAGAAGACGATTACTGGAAGCTATGACGTCGTGCTGATGGACGTGCAGCTGCCGGACATCGACGGCATGGAGGCGACGCGGCGCATCCACGAGCGCATGGGCGCAGCCTCGCCGCGAATCGTCGCCGTCACGGCGAACGCGCTGCCCGGGGATCGCGAGCGCTGCCTCGCCGCCGGGATGGACGATTACCTATCCAAGCCGATCCAGCCGCAGGCGTTGCGCGCCGCGGTCGAGCAGGGCAGCCCGACAGAATCTCCAGCGCGGCGCGCAGAGCCGAAGACCGAAGCACCGCTCGCGGACGCGGTCGACTGGAGCCGGATCGAAAGCCTGGCGCCCTTCGATCCGGACGGCAGCATGGTCGCCGGAGCGATCGCCGCTTTTCTCGCGGACGCTCCCGGGCGCATTGCCGCGATCCAGGCGGCCTGCGCCGCGTCGGACGCGGCGGGTCTCGCAGCCGCCGCGCACGCGCTCAAGGGCGCCGCCGCGAACATCGGCGCCGTGCGCCTGCAGGAACTGTCGCAGGGCATCGAATCCTGCGCGCGGGACGGGCGCCTGGAAAACGCGCGCGCGTCGATCGGCGGCCTGGAAGGTTCGCTCGCGGATGCGCGCGCGGCCTTCGCGGGCAGGGGAAAAATCAGTCCCTGAAGTTGATGAACTGCAGCGGCAGGTCGGTGACCGAAGTCCGCACCAGCTGGATCGCGGCCTGCAGCTCGTCCTTCTTCGCGCCCGAAATGCGCACCGCGTCGCCCTGGATCGAGGCCGCCACCTTGAGTTTCGCGTCCTTGATCAATTTCTGGATCTGCTTGCTCTTGTCCTGCGGCAGGCCGACCTTGACGGTTACCGGGCGCTTCACCTTGTCGCCGGAAATCTTCTCTACCGCGCCCAGCTCCAGGCAGCGGATGTCGATGTTGCGCTTGGTCATCCGGCCGCGCAGCACGTCCAGCACCTGGCCGAGCTTGAACTCGTCGTCGGCGAACACCGACAACGCCAGCTCGGCCTGCTCGATCCGGGCGTCCGAGCCCTTGAAGTCGAAACGGTTGGTGACTTCCTTGTTGGCCTGGTCGACCGCGTTCTTCACTTCCTGGCGGTCCACCTGCGAGACGATGTCGAACGACGGCACCGACCGCTCCTAGCGTGGATTCAGGCGCTGCAGTTCGTCGATCCAGCGCTCCGTAATCGACGTAAGCCATTCCACGTCGTCCGCGCCCTCGAACAGTGTGTAGACCGCGATCTGGATCGCCTTGCCGCGCAGCAGGAACAGCGTCGTGGTCGAGAAAAGGTATTGCGGCGTCGTGGCCTGGAACAGGGCGGCAGCGGGCAGCGGCGGGAGCCGCGTGGCCTGCAGGACGGAGGACATCGCGGCGTCCTTCTTCAGTTCCCCGACCAGGTGCAATCTGCCCACCGGCTGCTTGTCGAGGAACTTGATCAGGTCCGGCGCCTCCACCGGCTTGCCCAGTTCGCGCCGCGAATCTGCGACCAGGGCCGCGAACTGCGCGGGCGTGACCCGCTCGCGTTCCAGTCCCTTGGGCGTCACCGCGATCATGTAGCGCTTCGCATCGAGCCGTTCGCCGTTGGTGAAGCGCCGCACGTCGGCATCCGACAGCGCGAACAGCAGGATCCGGTTCGAGGCCGCAGTCAGCGTCTCGGCCAGGTCCTGAAGCCGCGGCGAGGCGTGCTCGGTGGTGTCGCTGAATCCGGGCGGTGCGTCGAGCACGATGCGCTCGATGCCGAGGCGCACCGAAAACGGCGCGGCGGCGCAGTCCAGCGATGGGAGGCCGACAAACGCGGCAAGCAGTGCGGCAAGGATGCGCATGACCGCCATTCTACGTATCATCCGTGGTTTACGGAGAGTGATGCGCTTGGCGACGATTCTCGGCACGTTACCCAGAGGGAAAAAGGTCGGCATCGCGTTCTCCGGCGGGCTGGACACGAGCGCGGCTGTGCACTGGATGCGCTCCAAGGGCGCGATCCCCTATGCGTACACGGCGAACCTCGGCCAGCCGGACGAGTCCGACTACGCCGACATCCCGAAAAAGGCGCTCGCGTACGGGGCCGCGCGCGCGCGGCTTGTGGAGTGCCGCCCGCAGCTCGTCGCCGAAGGCATCGCCGCCATCCAGTGCGGCGCCTTCCACATTTCCACGGGTGGCGCGACGTACTTCAACACCACGCCGCTCGGCCGCGC
>JBDTRO010000326.1:0-14429 GCA_039931635.1 Betaproteobacteria bacterium
CGGAGAGGGAGGGATTCGAACCCCCGGTACTCTTGCGAGCACAACAGATTTCGAGTCTGCCGCAATCGACCACTCTGCCACCTCTCCGCGGGAAGCGAATTTTATCAGGGTCGAGTGAGTTTTTCGGTTCCGCCCATGTACGGACGCAGCGCCGCGGGCACCGTTACCGAGCCATCGGCGTTCTGGTGGTTCTCCAGCACCGCGATCAGCGTGCGGCCGACGGCGAGTCCTGAGCCGTTCAGGGTGTGCAGTGGTTCGGCCTTGCCCTTCTCGTTGCGGAAACGAGCCAGCATGCGCCGGGCCTGGAAGGCCTCGAAGTTGGAGCAGGAAGAGATCTCGCGGTAGGCGTTCTGGCCCGGCAGCCAGACCTCCAGGTCGTAGGTCTTGGCGGACGAGAATCCCATGTCGCCGGTGCACAGCGCCATGGTGCGGTACGGCAGCTCGAGTTGCTTCAGGATTGCCTCGGCGTGCCCGGTCAGCTGCTCGTGCGCTTCCCGGGATTTCGAAGGGTGCACGATCTGCACCAACTCGACCTTGTCGAACTGGTGGTTTCGGATCATGCCGCGCGTGTCCTTGCCGGCCGCGCCGGCCTCGGAGCGGAAGCATGGCGAGTGGCAGCAGAACTTGAGCGGCAGTTGCTCGAGCGGCACGATCTCGTCGCGCACGAAATTGGTGACGGTGTATTCCGAGGTGGGGATCAGGTAGAGGTCGCGCCCCTCGATCTTGAACTGGTCGTCCTTGAATTTGGCGAAGCTGGTGACACCGTCGGCACAGGCCGCGGTTGTCATGTAGGGCGTGTAGACCTCGGTGTAGCCGTGCTCGCTGGTGTGGGTGTCGAGCATGAACTGGGCGAGCGCGCGGTGCAGGCGCGCCACCTGCCCCTTCATCACGACGAAGCGCGCGCCGGCGAGCTTCGCGCCGGCATCGAAATCCATGCCGCCCAGGCCGGCGCCGAGGTCGACATGGTCCTTGGGAGTGAAGGAGAATTTCTTCGGCTCTCCCCAGCGGCGCACCTCGGCGTTCTGCCCGGCGGAGGCACCGACCGGCACGCTCTCGTGCGGAATGTTGGGAATCAGCGAAACGAATTCGCGCAGCTGGGCTTGGGTTTCTTTGTTTTGCGACTCCAGATTCTCGAGCTCTTTTCCGACGTGAGCGCCCTGAGTCATCAGGAGATGCGCGCCGGTCTCATCCTTCTTCGCTTTTGCCTGTCCGACCTGCTTCGCAAAGGCGTTGCGCTGCGCCTGCAATTGCTCGGTCCTTGTCTGAATCTCCTTGCGCCGATTTTCAAGAACAGCAAATGCCTTTGCATCCAGGACAAACCCGCGCGTCGCCAAGCGCTTGGCGACGGCGTCAATATCGGTTCTGAGCAGCTGGATGTCGATCATTTGCGTTTCTTTGTTGCTTCGTCGTTCAGGCGCCGCAGTTCTTCGAGCTTCTCGCTGATCTTTCCTTCCAGGCCGCGCCCGGTCGGCCGGTACCAGTCCGGCGGCGCCATGCCATCGGGCAGGTAGCTTTCTCCGGCCGCAAACGCGTCCTGCTCGTCGTGCGCGTAGCGGTAGTCCTTGCCGTAGCCCAGGTTCTTCATCAACCGCGTCGGTGCGTTGCGGATGTGCAGCGGCACCGGCCGCGTGCCATCTTCGGAGATGAACGCGCGGGCGGCATTATAGGCGTTGTAGACCGCATTCGATTTTGCCGCGACCGCCATGTAGAGCACCGCCTCGGCAAGGGCAAGCTCGCCTTCCGGAGAACCCAGGCGCTCATAGGTTTCGGTGGCATCCAGCGCCAGCCGGAGCGCGCGCGGGTCGGCCAGGCCGACATCCTCCACCGCCATGCGCACGACGCGGCGCGCGAGGTAAAGCGGGTCGGCGCCGCCATCGAGCATGCGCACCAGCCAGTAAAGTGCGGCATCCGGATCCGAGCCGCGCACCGACTTGTGCAGCGCCGAGATCTGGTCGTAGAACTGCTCGCCGCCCTTGTCGAAGCGGCGCAGGTTCCTGGCAAGCGTCTCCTCGACGAACAGGCCGTCGATCCTGCCTTTTGGTTTTGAATTCGAGAGAATTTCGATGGCGTTCAACAGGCGGCGCGCATCGCCATCGGCGAATCCGACCAGCCGATCCGCCGCTTCTTCGTCAATTTCAATGCCTGATTTTTGAATCAGGATCTTTAAATCGGATGAGGACAAAGGATCGAGCACGTACACCGTGGCCCGCGAGAGCAACGCGGAGTTCACTTCGAAGGAAGGGTTCTCGGTGGTCGCGCCGACGAAGGTGAACAGGCCGCCTTCGACGAACGGCAGGAAAGCGTCCTGCTGCGCCTTGTTGAACCGGTGTACTTCGTCGACGAACAGGATGGTCCGGCGCCCGTTCTCGGCCAGCGAGCGCTCCGCGGTGAGCACAGCCTCACGTATGTCCTTGATGCCCGAGAGCACGGCCGAAAGCGCGATGAACTCGGCGTCAAACACTTTCGCCATGAGCCTTGCGAGGGTGGTCTTGCCGGAGCCCGGCGGGCCCCACAGGATCATCGAATGCGGCCGGCCCGATTCGAACGCGACGCGCAGCGGCTTGCCCGGGCCAAGCAGGTGCTTCTGCCCTACAATTTCATCCAGCGTCTGCGGGCGGAGCTTTTCGGCCAGCGGCGCCGAAGGTGACGCTCCTTCCCGTGCCGCCGGTTGAACCTTGCCGAATAAATCATTCCCCAAGGACATCCGCCCCCTTTGGCGGCGTGAAGCGGAAGGTGCCGGCGTCGAACTGCGGATTGCGCACCAGGTTCGTGAAACGCAGCAGGGTGGTCTGGCCGAAGTGGTCAAGCAGCTCCATCGCCTCCACGCCGGAGGTGGACATGCCGAGCCGGACGCGCTCGAAACCTGATTCCTTCTCGCGCGGCTTCGCTTCCAGCCACTCCAGGCCGTCCTTCTCGCCGGATTCCACGAGTTCGAAGGCCTTGCCGATGTCGGACGCGCCCGCCAGCAGGGCCGCGGGCGTGGCACCCAGGACACGCTGGACCTTTCGCACCGTCACCTGGTTCAGGTCCGCGTCGTGTATCCACACGCGTTCGCCGTCGCCGACGATGACCTGCGGCGGCTTGACGTAGGTCCAGCGGAAGCGGCCCGGGCGCAGGAACGAGAAGCTGCCCCGCGACTCCTGCACCAGCGTGCCGGTCTTGTCGTAGACCTTCTGGGTGAAATCGGCGCTCGCCGCCTGCGTGGTGCGCAGGTAACTCTGGAAACGTTCCAGGCTCGCCGCATTTGCGCCGAGAGAGAAAAGAAGAGAAAGAAAAAGTATTGTCGTCCCCGCGAAGGCGGGGACCCAATTGGATTCCCGCCTGCGCGGGAATGACGGCATTTGGCTCATCGCATTACTCCACTTTCGCCGGCACGAGGACTTCGCGGTTGCCGTTGGTCTGCATCGACGACACCAGCCCCGCGCGCTCCATGTCTTCGATCAGGCGCGCAGCACGGTTGTAGCCGATCCTGAGGTGCCGCTGCACCAGGGAGATCGACGGGCGGCGGGTGCGCACCACGATTTCGACCGCCTGGTCATATAGAGGGTCCTTCTCCCCGGAAGGTTCACCGCCGGGCCCGGCGCCGCCGTCGTCCGCGGCCGCGGGCTCGAGGATGTCCGCAAGATATTCAGGCTTGGCGAGAGATTTGAGATGTTCAACTACTTTATGCACTTCGTGGTCGGCGACGAAGGCGCCATGGATACGCTGCGGCAGCCCCGTGCCGGCAGGCAGGTAGAGCATGTCGCCCATGCCCAGCAGCGCGTCCGCGCCGGACTGGTCGAGGATGGTGCGCGAGTCGATCTTCGAGGCCACCTGGAAAGCGATGCGGGTCGGGATGTTCGCCTTGATGAGCCCGGTGATCACGTCCACCGACGGGCGCTGGGTGGCGAGGATCAGGTGGATGCCGGCGGCGCGCGCCTTCTGCGCCAGGCGCGCGATCAGCTCCTCGACCTTCTTGCCCGCGACCATCATAAGGTCGGCCAGCTCGTCGATCACCACCACGATCAGCGGCAGATGCTGTAACGGCAGCGGCGGGGTGCCCGATTCGAGCGCCGCGGGACCTTCCACGTTACGGCCGTGCTTCTCGGCGTCGGCGATCTTGTGGTTGTAGCCCGAGAGGTTGCGCACGCCCAGCCAGCTCATCAGCTTGTAGCGCCGGTCCATTTCGGCGACGCACCAGCTGAGCGCGTTGCCGGCCTGCTTCATGTCGGTCACGACCGGCGCCAGCAGGTGCGGGATGTCCTGATACACCGAGAGCTCCAGCATCTTCGGGTCGATCAGGATGAAGCGCACGTGCTTGGGTTCGGCCTTGTAGAGCAGCGACAGGATCATGGCGTTGATCGCCACCGATTTTCCCGAACCCGTCGTACCGGCCACGAGCAGGTGCGGCATGCGCGCGAGATCCGCCACCACCGGGTTGCCCGCGATGTCCTTGCCCAGCGCCAGCGCGAGCGGCGAATGCACGCCGTGGTAGGTTTCGGAACCGAGGATCTCCGTCAGGCGCACCATCTGCCGGTGCGGGTTGGGGATCTCGAGCCCCATGCAGGACTTGCCCGGGATGGTTTCCACCACGCGGATCGCCACCACCGACAGCGCGCGCGCGAGGTCCTTGATCAGATTGACGATCTGGCTGCCCTTGACGCCGATCGCGGGCTCGATTTCGTAGCGCGTGATCACCGGGCCCGGATATGCGGCGAGCACCTTCACCGCGACGCCGAAGTCGGAGAGCTTCTTTTCGATCAGGCGCGAGGTGAATTCCAGCGTCTCGGCGCTGACCGTCTCGATTTCCTTTTCCGGCTCGTCCAGGAGCTTGAGCGGCGGCAGCGGCGTGTCGGGGAGGTGATCGAACAGCGGCGCCTGCTTCTCCTTCTGCGCGCGTTCCGAGCGCTTGATTTCCAGCGGCGGCGGCGCGATCACGACCGGCGGGTGGTCCTCCTCGCGTTTTTTCTCGGCCTTGACCACGGTCTCGCGCACTTCGCGCGCCTGCTCGCCGATCTTCTCGTCCCGGCGGCGTTCCCAGGCGCCCAGCGCAAGCGCGTAGGCCGATTCAAGTAAAAAGCCGGTCACCTCCGCGATGCGCAGCCAGGAAATGCTGCTGAACAGGCTCCAGCCCACGCCCATCGCCGCCAGCGTGAGCAGCGTCGCGCCCGTGAAGCCGACCAGGCGCAGGGAAACGCTCCCCAGCACATCGCCGATGATCCCGCCGGCCCCTTGCGGCAGGCCGGCGCCGAAGCCGTGCAGGCGCAGGGATTCCAGCGCCGCGCTCGCCACCAGCAGCAGGCCGAAGCCCGCGACCGAAAGCAGCAATGGCCGGGTTTCAATCCTGTCGGTGTTCTCGATCCGCCGGTAGCCGCGCACTACCGTATACAGGCACAGCGCCGCCCACCAGAACGCCGACCAGCCGAACAGCGACAGCAGAACATCCGAGAGCCAGGCGCCGACCCTGCCGCCCGCGTTCTGGACCACCGCCGCGGTGGCACTGCGCGACCAGCCCGGATCGGTCGCGTGGTGCGTGAGCAGGATGAGGAGCAGGTAACCGGCCGCGGCGACCAGCGCCAACCATTTCGCCTCGCGCAGGAGTCCGGCGAGTTTCGCCGGCAGTGGGGCGCCGCCCCGGATTTTCTGTGCAGCAGCCATGCCGAGGCCTACGGCCGGCGGATCAGTGCGGCAGCAGGATGGTGTCGCGCAGCACGATGGTGGATCCCCGCACTTCGATGTAGCCACCCATCTGCAGGTCCTTCATCACGCGGCTCACCATCTCGCGCGAGGCGCCGATCATCTTGGCGATGTCCTGCTTGGGCAGGCGCTTGGTGACGGTTTTCTGCCCGTTCACCTCCTCGGACATGTCGATCAGCAGCCGGGCGACCCGGCCATAGACGTCCAGCAGCGCGAGGCTGCCGATCTTGCGGTCGGCCTCGCGCAGCCGGCGCACCAGGCCGCGCATCACCGCCATCGACATGTCGACGTTCTCGGCCAGGCATTTCTTGAAATCGCGCTTGGAGACCGAGAGCAGTTCGCAGGGCTCGATCGTGACCACGCTCGCCGAGCGCGGGCTGTCGTCGATCAACCCCATTTCGCCGAAAAACTCGCCCGGGCCCAGCAGGCTGAGGATCACTTCCTTGCCTTCGGAGTCGCCCATCATCACCTTGAGGCGGCCCGAAATGATGATGTAGAGCGAATCAATCTGGTCGCCCGCGGCCATGATCACGGATGCGCGCGGCACGCTGCGGCGCGTGACGACCGGCACCAGCATGCGCAACTGCTCCTCGGGAAAGCCCGCGAACAGCGGCACCGATTTCAATACCGTGGTCGAAACTATGGTTGCTGCGGTGGCCATCTTGCCCCTGTGCTCGTTCTTCAACTGAACCTGACTATGGTAGCAGAAGCGCTCCCATTATAATCCCCGTCCCGCACGCCTGCGACACTGCAAATCACGCGAATAAAAATGGCAACAAATTCCCGCCACAGCAAACTTCTGATTCTCGGCTCCGGGCCCGCCGGCTACACCGCCGCGCTCTACGCCGCGCGCGCCAACCTGAAGCCGGTGCTGATGACCGGTGTCGCGCAGGGCGGCCAGTTGATGACCACCACCGACGTGGACAACTGGCCCGCCGACGACGCCGGCATCCAGGGACCGGAACTCATGGCGCGCTTCCAGAAGCACGCCGAGCGCTTCGAGACCGAGATCGTGTTCGACCAGATCCACACCGTGAAGCTCGCGCAGCGCCCGATCGCCCTCGAAGGCGACGCGGGCGCCTATACCTGCGACGCGCTGATCATCGCCACGGGCGCCTCGGCGAAATACCTCGGCCTGCCGAGCGAACAGAGCTTCATGGGCCGCGGCGTCTCGGCCTGCGCCACCTGCGACGGTTTTTTCTTCAAGAACCAGGAAGTCGCGGTGATCGGCGGCGGCAATACCGCGGTCGAGGAAGCGCTTTACCTCGCCAACATCTGCGCCAAGGTGACCCTGGTCCACCGGCGTGACAAGTTCCGCGCCGAAAAAATCATGATCGACAAGCTCATGAAGCGCGTCGCCGAGGGAAAAATCGTCCTCGAACTCGATTCGACGCTGGATGAGGTGCTCGGCGACAAGGCCGGCGTGACCGGGATCCGGGTTCTGAATCTGAAAAACAACCGGCAGAAAGCGCTCCCGGTGAAAGGCCTGTTCATCGCCATCGGCCACACGCCCAACACCCAGATTTTTACCGGCCAGCTCGACATGGAGAACGGCTACATTGTCACGCGCGGCGGACGCGCGGGCGGCTCCACGGCGACCAGCCTGCCCGGCGTGTTCGCCGCGGGCGACGTGCAGGATCACGTCTACCGGCAGGCAGTAACCAGCGCCGGCACCGGCTGCATGGCGGCGCTGGACGCGGAAAAATACCTCGATGACCTCGGATGAATTCCGCAAGGCCGTCGCGGGCGTCAAGCCCCTGAAACGCCCCAAGCGCGTCGTATTGAAGGGCACCGCCCCCGCGCCCGTGGCGCGCCAGCACCGCCTCGACGAGCTCGCTGCGCTTGCCGAAAGCCTGCAAGGCCCGCTGTCACCGGAGGATGCGCTCGAGACCGGCGAGGAGCTCAGTTTCCTGCGCGATGGCATGGCGCGCGAGACGCTGCGCAAGCTGCGGCGCGGCCAATGGGCCGTCCAGGACGGCGTGGACCTGCACGGCCTGACCCGCGACCAGGCGACCGCCGCCGTCGTCGATTTCCTGGACGAGTGCCTGGCGCGCGGCCTGCGCTGCGTGCGCATCGTGCACGGCAAAGGCCTGGGGATCCTGAAGGCCAGGCTCGGGAAATGGCTCCCGCTGCGGGAAGAGGTGCTGGCCTACTGCCAGGCCCCCGCGAACGACGGCGGCAGCGGGGCGTTGCTGGTACTACTGAAAACCAAACGCTGAAACTGGGTCCCCGCCTGCGCGGGGACGACGTCATTCCCGCGAAGGCGGGAATCCAATCAAACGGCGGACTCGTTCGTTTCGCCGGTGCGGATGCGCACCACGTGCGTCACGGCGGTGACGAAAATCTTGCCGTCGCCGATCTTGCCGGTGCGCGCCGATTTGACGATCGCTTCAATGGCGGGCTCGAGCTGGCCGTCAGTCACCACCACCTCGATTTTCACCTTGGGCAGGAAATCGACCACGTATTCCGCGCCCCGGTACAGCTCGGTATGGCCCTTTTGCCGGCCGAAGCCCTTCACCTCGGTCACGGTCAGGCCGGTCACGCCGACCTCCGACAGCGCCTCGCGTACTTCGTCCAGCTTGAAGGGCTTCACGATCGCTTCGATTTTTTTCATGCTGGACTCCTCCGCCGGATCGGCCTGTAGCGCGTAATTCTATAATGCCCGATGGCAATGGAACGCCTTCGCGTGGTCGAATCCCTCGCAGGCGTGCCGGCCGCGGACTGGAACGCCATCGCCGTAGGCGATCCTGCCGCCGCAGGCGATCCTGCCCGGCGGGGCGACCCCTTCGTCAGCCACGAGTTCCTGTCCGCTCTCCTGGACACCGGCTGCGCAAGCGCCCGCACGGGCTGGCGGCCGCAGATCGTCCTGCTGGAAAAGGACGGCAAGCTGGCCGGCGCGATGCCCTTGTTCCTGAAATCGCACTCCTACGGCGAATACGTGTTCGACTGGGCCTGGGCCGACGCCTACGTGCGCCACGGCCTCGAGTACTACCCCAAGCTGCTGTGCGCGGTGCCGTTCACGCCGGTCACCGGCCCGCGGCTGCTGGCGGCGAGCGACGCGGACCGCGCCAAGCTGGCGGCCGCGGCGCTCGAGATGGCGCGCGAAGTTTCGTCGCTGCACGTGCTGTTCCCGCCGGCGGCCGAAGCGGACCTGCTGCAGGGCGCCGGGATGCTGCTGCGGCGCACCGTGCAGTTTCACTGGAGCAACGAGGACTACGCCGATTTCGACGATTTTCTCTCCCGCATGACGCGCCACCGGCGCAAGATCATCCGGCAGGAGCGGCGCCGGGTGCATGAAACGGGGCTGGACTTCCGCTGGTTGCGCGGCGCGCAGATCGAGCGCCGCCACTGGGAGTTCTTCGAGCGCTGCTACCGGCGCACCTACGCGGCGCATCGCTCCAGCCCCTACCTCAACCTGGAATTCTTCCTGCGCCTGGGCGCGACGCTGCCGCAGCACTGCCTGATGATCCTTGCCGAGCGCGCGGGCAAGCCCGTGGCGGCGACTTTGAACCTGGTGACTGAAAACACGATCTTCGGCAGGTATTGGGGCGCGCAGGAACACATCCCCCTGCTCCACTTCGAGTGCTGCTATTACCAGGCGATCGAGTACGCCATCGCCAACCGCCTGCAGACTTTCGAGGGCGGCGCCCAGGGCGAACACAAGCTGTTCCGCGGACTGCTGCCGGTGGCAACGCACTCGGCGCACTGGCTGGCGCATCCTTCCTTCGCCAGCGCTATCGAGGATTACCTGAAACGCGAGAGCGCCGGCATCACTCGCTATGTGGATGAGTTAAACGAGCATTCGCCTTTCAAGGATGGGCCTTCCTGAAACGCGCCATGCCATCGAGAATTTCTCTTTTCGCGGCGGCCGCGCCCACCCACCCCTGGACCTTTACCCACTTGCCGCGCTCAAGATCCTTGTAGTGCTGGAAGAAATGCGTGATCGCGGCCAGGCGCGCCTCGGGCAAGTCGCGCGGCGAGCGGATGCCGCGGTACTGGCGGGTGAGCTTGTCGATCGGAACCGCGAGCAGCTTGGTGTCCTCCCCCGCCTCGTCCTTCATGCGCAGCATGCCCACGGGGCGGCAGCGCACCACCACGCCGGTGATGAGCGGGAACGGCGAGAGCACCAGCACGTCCACCGGGTCGCCGTCGCCCGAGAGCGTGCGCGGCACGTAACCGTAGTTGCAGGGGTAGTGCATCGCCGTGGACATGAAGCGGTCGACGAATACGGCGCCCGTCTCCTTGTCCACCTCGTACTTGACCGGGTCGGCGTTCATCGGGATCTCGATAATCACGTTGACGTCGTTCGGGACCTTGCGGCCCGCAGTTACCCGCTCCAGATTCATGGGAGTGATTCTATAATTGATTTTTCCCGGGAGATCACATGAGGCTCAAAGGCAAAGTCGCGGTCGTCACAGGCGCGGCCAGCGGGTTCGGCGAGGGCATCGCCAGGCGCTTCGCCGCCGAAGGCGCGGGCGTCGTGGTGGCCGACATCAGTGACGCCGCCGGCCAGCGCGTGGCGGGCGAGATCTCCACCGCCGGGGGCAAGGCGGTGTACGTGCGCGCGGACGTCACGCGCGGGCAGGACTGGGCAAGCCTGGTCGGCGC
Source organism: Betaproteobacteria bacterium (assembly GCA_039931635.1). Classification (GTDB taxonomy): domain Bacteria; phylum Pseudomonadota; class Gammaproteobacteria; order Burkholderiales; family SG8-39; genus RBG-16-66-20. The sequence goes on from JBDTRO010000326.1 coordinate 10,285, forward strand.
CACGGTATCCGCATTCGGCCGCATCGACGTGGTGGTCAACAACGCCGGCTGGACCCATCGCCGCAAGCCCTACCTGGAAGTCACAGAGGCGGAATTCGACAAGGTCTACGCCGTCAACGTGAAGAGCATCTACCTCTCCGCGATCCATGCGCTGCCGGCGTTCCGCAAGCAAGGCGGCGGCTGCTTCGTCAACATCGCCTCCACCGCCGGCCTGCGCCCGCGCCCCGGACTGACGGTCTACAACAGCTCAAAGGGCGCCGTGATCCTGATGAGCAAATCCATGGCGGCCGAGTTCGGGCCGGACAAGGTGCGCGTCAACTGCGTCAACCCGGTGTTCAGCCCGGACACCGCCCTGTCCGCGGAATTCGCGGGCGGCGCGATCACCGACGAAGCGAGAAAGGCGTTCCTCGCGACCATCCCGCTGGGGCGTTTCTCCACCCCGCTGGATATCGCCAACGCCTGCCTTTACCTGGCCTCCGATGAAGCCGCCCTGGTAAGCGGCAGCTGCATCGAGGTGGACGGCGCGCGCTGCGTCTAAGGACGCGCCGGGCGCGGGACCCGCTGCGTTTAAATTACTTCGCGACCTGCTTGTCGTGCTTTTCGCGCGCGATCTTGCGGCTCTGATTGTCCTGCGTGCGCTCGATCTTGCGGCGCTCCTTGGCCGTCACTTTGCCGTCCGCGACCGCCTTGTTCTCCATCTTCTGAACCCGCGCCTGGCCTTTTTCGAGCCGGGCCGCTTCCTTCTGGTTCAGCTGACCCGACTGCACGCCCTGGTCGATGCGCTGCTGCTGGTTCTGCTGGCGCTGGTCGATGCGCGGCGTGCTGGAGGTCTGCGCAAGGACAGGTGCCGCCAGGGCTGCAAGTACTGCAAATGTGACGAATTTCATGTTCTGGACCCTTTTCTTTACGTATGGATGGAAGTACTGAGCGAATAACGCCCCCCGTCATCCAGGGAATACACCCCAGATGTAACGCCTTGCTTCGGGAAGCGGGGGGCGATCGGGTCCGGCCTAGTTCCGGCCGCGGGCGTTGTGTGACAAACGCGCGATCAACTGGTTCTGCTTGTCCTGCTCGCGGTCGATCGCCACGCGCTCGCGCCGGCTGATGCGGCCGTCGGCGAGTGCCTGCTGCTCCATCTGGCGAATGCGGGCCTGACCGCGATCCAGGCGAGCCGTTTCACGGGGCGTGAGCTTGCCCGAGCGCACGCCCTGTTCGATCCGGCGCGCCTGGTTTTCCTGGCGCTGGTCGATTTGCGGCGTGCTGTGCTGCGCGAACGCGGGAAGCGAAAGCGCGGCTAATACTACTGTTGCTGCGGCGGCGATGATTTTCACGGTTCTGTCCTTTTTACGGATTGAGGGGGGTTGCTCCCCAATCAACGCGCCGGCCAGGGTCCGGCAGACAGCCGAGATGTAAACGCCTGTTACAGGAAATCCGGCCCGATGCGATCAAGCGCGTCCGTCACCAGGCAGTCTGCACCCAACGCGAGCATCTGGCGCGCGATTGCGGGATCGTTCACGGTCCATAGCAGGATCGCATAGCCGGCCTCGTGGATGTCAGCAGCCAGCTTGCCATTCAGCGATTTGTAGTTGCAGTGAATCGCCGTGCAGCCGAGCTGTTTCAGGATGCTGCGCCAGCCTTCGGGCAGCTGGTCGCACAAGCCGCCCCGCGGCAATTCAGGCGCGGCTTCCTGCGCCGCCGCCAGCGCAACGGGCGAGAATGACGACAGCAGCGGCGCTACTGGCGCGCCCTTCCAGAGCTCGCGCGTCATGCGCGCCACCGCGTCTCCCGTCGCCAGCTCGTGTCCCTTCGCGGGCTTGATTTCGACGTTGGCCCAGATTCCCAGTTCACGGCAGAGCCGGACAACGTCTTCGTAGCGCGGTATTTTCTCCGTCTTGTCAATGGCAAAGCCGGAAAGTTCCGCGTAACTCATCCTTGACACTTCGCCCTTGCCATCCGTGGTGCGGTCTACGGTTTCGTCGTGGATGACGACCGGCGTGCCGTCGCCGGCCAGCATGACGTCGAACTCGACGCCCTTGAAGCCCATCGAGGCGCCCAGGCGTATCGCGCCCAGCGTGTTCTCCGGCGCAAGCGCGCCGCCGCCCCGGTGCGCCACGATCCTCGGATAGGGCCAGGCCATGATCCCTACCGGTGCTTCGGTTTCAGCCGGACGTACAGCGTCTTGCGCACCAGCGCCACCAGCGAGCCGTCGTCCACGTGGCGCACTTCGACCTGGAATTCCGGCAGCACTTTCTCGCCGCCCTCCGCCTGGGCGCGGATTTCGGCAATGCGCTCTTCGGTCAGCACGAAGCGCGCCTGCACCGCGCCCCGTCCCGGCGCGACGTATTCGATCGAACCCGACTTGTCCCACACCAGGTACCGGGCCCCCAGGTTGTGCATCAGCATGATGGCGAAGAAGGGATCGGTCATCGAGTACAGGCTGCCGCCGAAATGCGTGCCGACGTAATTGCGGTTCAGGCGCCCGAACTTGAGTTCCACCACCGCATCGCGGAAGTCGTCCGCAAAGCTGCGCACGCGAACACCCGCGCCCAGAAACGGCGGCCACCAGCCCATGCCCCGGCGCAGCAGGCGCGCATTCATCTTCACCGCCAGCGGATGCCGCGCGCTTCGAGCAGCTTGCGCGCAAGATCCGGCCGGTCGGTGATCAACCCGTCGACGCCGTAATCGAGCATGCGCGCCATGATGGCGGGGTCGTTCACCGTCCAGGCGAGGACCTTCAGGCCGAGGGCCTGCGCTTGCTTCACCTTGGATGCATCCAGGTCGCCGAAATAGGCGGCCCAGTGGCTGCCGCCCGCGGCCTTGACCATCTTCGGCACCGAACCATGCTCGCGATACTGGATTCCGGCGGTCCAGCGCGAGCCCTCGGGCCGGTCGGCGCCGATGTTGTCGAACCGCCGTTGCACCGTGAGATAGACCGTGTCTATTTCGGGCGCGATCTTCTGCACCACCTGCAGCGTGCGCCAGTCGAAGGACTGGATCTGCGCGCGCCCGGACATGCCCGCTCTGCGGATTTCATCCACCAGCGCGCGCGCGAAGGGTTCCGGCGCAAGCGTCTCCTCGGGCTTTTCCGGATTTACCTTGGTCTCGATATCGAAACGTACCTTGTCGTCGCCCGAACGCTTCACCAGCTCGAACACGTCGGCAAGGCGCGGGAAGCGCGCGCCGTCGACCGGCACCTGGTCGGGAAACTGGCGCGCGTAGTCGGTCCCCGGCCTGATGCGCCCCACGTCGTAGGCCTGCAGCTGCGCCCAGGTCAGGGATTTGATCGCCGGCCCGTGTTGATCGACGAATCGGCCCGCGGCATCGCGCACAAGGTCCGGATTCAGCACCGGGTCGTGCGAGATGACGAGCACGCCGTCGCTGGTGATGGCGATGTCCATTTCGAGCGTCGTCACGCCCAGCTCCAGCGCGCGCTGGAATGCAGGCAGCGTGTTCTCCGGCAATAGTCCGCGCGCGCCGCGATGCCCTTGCAGGTCAAGCACGCCCGGTGCGGTACGTTGCGCCGCGGCAGGCGCTGCGGCGAGCGCCAGCGCCAGAACGAGCCAGCGTTTCATGCGTTGATGCGCTTGCCGCTGGCCGGATCGAACCAGTGCACGTTCTGCGGGGCGTAGCGCAATGCCAGTTTGCCCGCCCGCGCGTCCGCCGTGGCGGGCAGGCGCGCTGCCACGCGCGCGCTGTCGGCATCGCCGATATGGCCATAGACAAGAATGTCGGCGCCCAGCGGCTCGATCAGGTCGACATCGACCGTCAGCATTGCATCCGCTGCGGCGCAGGGTTCCATGTGTTCCGGCCGAACGCCGAGCAATCTGCCATCCTTGGGGATCAGATTCATCGGCGGCGAGCCGATGAAACTGGCCACGAAGGTGGTGGCCGGCTTCGCGTACACCTCCAACGGAGCGCCGATCTGCTCGGCACGGCCGGCGTTCATCACGATCATGCGCTGCGCCAGCGTCATCGCCTCCACCTGGTCGTGGGTGACAAAGAGGCTGGTGGTTCCCAGGCGCCGGTGCAGGGATTGCAGCTCGGCGCGCATCTGCACGCGCAGCTTCGCGTCCAGGTTGGAAAGCGGTTCGTCGAACAGGAACACCGCCGGTTCGCGCACGATCGCGCGGCCCATGGCGACGCGC
>JBDTRO010000327.1:0-7312 GCA_039931635.1 Betaproteobacteria bacterium
GCGCGGACGCTGGAGGATCGAGAAGCTCCGGTTCGATCTCGATGCCGAGGGGCGCGGCGAGATCCTGTACCGGTTCGTGGGCGCTGGCTGGATTTTTCATTTCTTCCTGGTTTCCCTGAAGCTGGACGAAGCACAGAAGATGGACCGCAACTGGGCCCGATCCTGGGATGCGATGGGCGTGCTGTGCCAGGGCGAATGGACGCCTGAGCGCGAAGCGCTGCTGCGCGTCGAGGTGCCGAAGCAGCGCGCCGGCTATGCCGACTACGGCACGCTCGTTTACGCGCGCGGTAACCGTAGCGCCCGCCTCTTCGAGCATGTCGTCGAGAGCCTCGCCGCCGGCCGGCAGCCGGATGCCGGACTGCTCGCCCGTGTCGGCTATATCCTGCGCACCACCGCCTTCATCGCCAACGGCCAACTCGGCACGCGCCCTTACGACGGCCTCGAGCCCGACCATCCATTCCGGCGCCCCTATCACGTGCAGATGTGCTCCGCGTTCCTGCTGCGCGAGTACATGTTCGATCTCGTCGATCACATGGCGCGCGCCCGCAATCCCGCCGCGGCGCGCCTCGATCCCGCCTTCCGCCGGTATCTCGGCCTGGGGAACGCCGCCGCCACCGGGCTGGTCGCATTCCTCGTCAACCATCCGCATTTCATGCATCAGTGGAGCTTCGCGCATGAGGCGGCGCTCGCGGAGGCAAAACGCCGCGGCGCGGGCCCCCGCGATGCGGCAACGGAGCGCTTTGCGCGGCTGCTCGACAAGGCGATCCAATACCATCGCGAAGGAGAAGGGCAGGACACGGGCGTATTCGCGAACGCGCGAGTGGTGGCCGACGATCTTGCGCGCGCGCGTGCCGTTTTCGGGGCGGACTCGGCCTGGCCTGCCGTTCTTCAATGGGCGCAACAGCATCTGCAGGGCGATGCCCTGGAAGTGTTGAACGCCATCGCGCTCGAGATCCATCCCGAGGTCATCGACGCCGGCACCGACGCTTTTCATGTCGAGGAGCGCTTCGATGTCCGGCCGGAGATGACCGTAGCCGTGCTGCGCCAGCTCCTGCGCGACAACTACGGCTGGGCATTGGCCGACGCGTACCGGCAACCGGCGCAGAACTTCTACTGGTGGTACCGGCCGAAAATGACGCCGCGTGACGTGAAGCGCGGCATCCGCGGACTTGCTTCGGATCTCGAATGGGAAACCTCGACCGATACGGTGCTGAGGATCCAGGATCTGTGGCGCATTCTCGAGCAGAGCGAAGACCGGATGCCGGTTGCCGAGCTGCTGTGCGCGCATCCGGAATTGCGGCACATCGTGGCGCGTGCGCAGACTCTTGCCGGGATGGAATACGCGGAGCTGCGGGTGAACTGGCTGGCGAAGGACTTCCTCGCGTATGCGCCGGTGCGCTTCATCCTCGCGTTCAAAGGCATGGACAAATTCGAGTCGGTTTACCCGAAGCAGGTGCGCGGTGCATTCCTGCAGGGTGCGCCGATCGCCGAGGACGTCGCGCAGGGGCGCGAGGGCGTCTGGCCGTATCCGCTCGCGCCGGTGGCGGGTGCCGCGAGCGAGTCGCTCGCGCCGCTGCCACCCGCCGGCCTGGGCGCCGTGCGCAGCGGCTCCGCGCCGCCCGAGCGCAAAGTCCTGCGCATAGCGCCACTTGACCTCGGCCGCTCCATCTATACCGCGCTGCAAGCGCGCGGCGCTGCGTTGGGAGTGGCAGAAGCGGCGGCGCACATGGTCGTGTTCGCTCAAGCCTGCGGAGAAGATGCGGTAGGCGATCTGCTTGCGGCGCTTGCCGGCGGTACGAATGCTCTGCTGGCTGCGCCAGCGGCCCTCGATCTGGCGTGCGCGCGCGCCCACCAATCGCCGAAAAGCGTCGGCATCGAAGTGGTGGCGGACGTGCAAGCCCCATTCTTCCTTGGCGAGGCGGCGCTGCGCGCCGCGGAGCGGGGCCTGCTCGGCCTGGTGGTCTGGAAGGAAGGAACAGGCGCAACCGGGTACGCGCTTGCCGGGCCGACTAAAACAGGCCCTTGGTATGCCTATAGTGCGAATGCGGACGCAGCTGCGGTACGTGCGGCGGCCGAAGCGCTCGGTCCAGATGCGGGCCGGGCCGTCGCGAGCCTGGCGCCGGGTAGCCTGGCGATCGTGTGCCTGCGTGCCGTGAACTGCGAATCTGTTGCAGGCAAAATGGACTTTTCATGGAACAGTACGGAGCTGGCCGAGCGCCGCACGAGTTGGCAGCGGGAAGGTTTGATCATTACCCGCGAGCAGTTCGATGCGCTCAGCCAGGCGGCAGCCGCCCTGTGGGTGCTGGAGCGCGAGGAGCATCGCCTGCGGCCGAACGAAAGCACCGACGCCTTGAAGGTGTTCTGATCATGGAGAAGCGCATGGAGCAGGCGAAAATCACTCCGCAGGGGGTGGAGCTCGGCGGCAGGACCTACGCGATCGTCGACGCCCTCACCATGCCGGCGGCAGAGCGGCAGTGGATGGAGGAATGGCGCGCGGCCGGTCTGACCGCCGTCAACTGCTGCGTCGCGGTCTGGGAGAACGCCGCCGAGACGATGGCGTTGCTCGGCAAATGGCGCGAGCTCATCGCGGCGAACGGGCAACTCGCGGCGATCGCAACCTCGGTCGACGAAATTGAGGCGATCCGCAAGTCGGGCCGCACCGCGGTGCTGCTCGGCTTCCAGAACACGGCGCCCGTCGAGCACAATCTCGATCTATTCGGCGTCTACCGCGGGCTGGGAGTTTGCATCATGCAACTCACCTACAACCTGCAGAACTACATTGGCTGCGGCTACTGGGAGGCGAAGGACACGGGCATCTCGTCGCGCTTCGGCAAGAACGCACTCGAGGAAATGGCGCGGGTCGGCATCCTGGTGGACCTCTCGCATTGCGGTGAGCGCACCACTCTGGAGGCGATCGACCTGTCGCCGCGGCCGGTGTCGATCACGCATGCCAACCCGCGCGAGTACGTTGGCGCCGGCGGCTACGGCGCCGGGCGTGCCAAGACCACCGAGGCAATCAAGGCGCTGGCACAGAGGAAGGGCGTCATCGGCCTCTCGCCCAATCGCAACATGACCAGGAATCTCGCCGCCACTACGCTGGAGGAGTTCGGCGACATGGTGGCCTGGGTCGTTGATCTCATCGGCGTGGACGCGGTCGGCATCGGCACCGACTACTGTCCGGGCCATGCGCGGACCGTCCGGAACTGGTGGCGCTTCGCGCGCTGGTCGCGCGAGACGGCACCCGCCGAATCGATGAAGATCGCCCCGCACGAGGGCTGGCCGGAATGGATGAAGACACAGGCCGGCCTCGCCAACGTGGTGCAGGAGCTGGCGCGGCGCGGCTTCAAACCCGATGAAATCGAGAAAATGATGAGCGGCAACTGGTTGCGCCTGTTCAAGGAAACGTTCGCGCCCGCCCATGCCTGATTCGCGCCACCGGCAGTTCTACATCGACGGAAAGTGGTGCGCCCCCGCTTCGGGTGCGCTGCTCGATGTCGTCGATCCCGCGACCGAGGAAGCGTTCGCGCAGATCGCGGCAGGCAACAGTGATGACGTCGACCGCGCGGTCGCCGCGGCGCGCGCTGCGTTCCCCTCCTGGTCGGCGAGTGCGCGCGAGGAGCGCATCGCGCTGCTGCACCGCGTGCTCGAGGGTTTCAACCAGCGGCGCGAGGACCTCGCGCAGGCCATGTCGCACGAGATGGGCGTGCCCATCACCGCGGCGCGCAACACGCATTTCCCGAGCGGACCGGCACACCTGACGGAAACCATCAAGGTACTGCAGAATTTCGAATTCGAAACCATGCGCGGCAAGACTTTGGTTGCGAAGGAACCGATCGGCGTCTGCGGCCTGATCACGCCCTGGAATTTCCCCATCAACCAGGTGATCTGTAAGGTCGCTCCGGCGCTGGCGGCCGGCTGCAGCATGGTGTTGAAGCCGAGCGAAGTGTCGCCGCTCAGCGCGCTCATCATCGCCGAGATCCTCGATGCCGCCGGCGTGCCGCCCGGTGTTTTCAATCTCGTGAATGGTGATGGCGCCGGCGTCGGCCAGGCGATTGCCGGCCACGCGGATGTCGACATGGTGTCGTTTACCGGCTCCACGCGCGCCGGCGTCGCGGTCGCCAGGCGGGCGGCGGATACGGTAAAGCGCGTGGCGCAGGAACTGGGCGGCAAATCGGCCAACATCCTGCTCGATGACGCCGATTTCGAGCGCGCGGTGACGCTGGGCGTGAACCGCTGCTTGAACAACAGCGGCCAGTCCTGCGTCTCGCCCACGCGCATGCTGGTGCCGAAGAACCGGCTGGAGGAGGTCAACGCGATCGCGCGCAAGGCGGCTGAGAGCAACAAGGTCGGCCTGCCTGCCGACGAGAGTTCGGTACTCGGCCCGGTGGCGCACAAAGCGCAGTTCGAGAAGGTGTCGCGGTTGATCGGCATCGGCATCGCCGAGGGCGCGCTTCTCGTGACTGGCGGAGAGGGCCGCCCGGCGGGCATGAAACGCGGATTTTTCGTCCAGCCCACCGTGTTTACGGGCGTGCGCCAGGATATGACCATTGCCCGCGAGGAGATTTTTGGCCCGGTGCTGGCTATCCTCCCGTACGAAGACGAAGATGACGCGGTGCGCATCGCCAACGACACGCCCTACGGACTCGCGGCCTATGTGCAGTCGGGCAGCCTGGAGCGCGCCCGGCGCGTGGCGCGCCGGATGCGTGCAGGTATCCTGCAAATCAATTACCCGCCTGTGGACCGCGGTGCGCCGTTCGGCGGCTACAAGCAATCGGGCAACGGGCGCGAGTGGGGCGAGTACGGCCTGAACGAATACCTTGAAATCAAGGGCATTGTTGGTTACGAATAGGGAGAACTCATGTCGATTCGACTGCTACTCATTGCATTTCTTTTCGCCGCAACGGCAAACGCGCAGACATTTCCCACCAGGCCCGTCCGGATCGTCATCCCGTTCTCGCCCGGCGGCTCGGCGGACGTGCAGGCGCGCATCCTCGGCCAGAAGCTGGGCGAGCTCTGGGGACAGTCGGTGCTGATCGAAAGCAAGCCGGGCGCGGGCACCACCATTGGAGCCGCCTTCGCCGCCGCCGCCGCCCCGGACGGCTACACGCTTTATCTCGCGGGCGCTTCGCTGCTGATTTCCGGTAGCCTGTACAAGAACCTGAGCTACGACCCCGTGAAGAGCTTCGCCCCGGTTTCGATGCTCGCCAGTTCGCCCTATGTGCTGGCCGTGCACCCCAGCGTCAAGGCAACGACGGTGAAGGAGCTGATCGAGTTGGCCAAGACCAAGCCCAATTCGGTCTCTTACGGGTCGGCCGGCAACGGCTCCGGCTCGCACCTGGCGGGAGAACTGTTTCGCATGCTGACCGGCGCGCAGCTGCTGCACGTGCCCTACAAGGGCCAGGCGCCGGCCCTGGTGGCCCTCACCGGCGGCGAGATCGATATCCTGTTCGCGGATGTGGCCGTGCTGCCGCTTCTGCAGGCAGGCAAAGTCAGGGCCCTGGCCGAGACGGGCTTGCGGCGCTCGCCCATGCTGCCCTCCATGCCCTTGATCTCGGAGTCCGGCGTACCCGGCTACGAAATGATCAACTGGGGCGCGATTCTGGCGCCCGCAGGCACGCCACGGCCCATCATTAACCAGGTCAATGCCGCCATCAACAACGTGGTCCAGATCGCCGATGTCAGGCAGCGGTTCAACGGCCAGGGGTTCGAACCGATGGGCAGCACGCCCGAGGCGGTGGGTGAACTGCTGGTGTCGGAATCCGTGAAATACGCCAGGGTGATTAAGGAATCGGGCATGAAGATCGACTGACGAGGATGCGCCAGATCCTGTCTCTGCTCCTGCTCTCCGTGTCCGTGGCAGCCCATGGCGGGCAGTGCAAGGCGACCTCCCAGGCCACCACCACGGCCCTGGTCGAGCTCTATACGTCGGAAGGCTGCGATAGCTGCCCGCCAGCCGACCGCTGGCTGTCGTCCCTCGGGCCAAAGGGCTTTGCCCCTGACCGGGTGGTGCCCATTGCCCTGCACGTGGACTACTGGGACTACATCGGCTGGAAGGACCCCTATGCCCGCCAGGCGCATTCGGCCCGCCAGCGCAAAATGGCCCAGCTGGCGCGCGCCGCGGTGGTCTATACCCCGCAGGTTCTGCTGCAGGGGCAGGATTTCCGGTCCTGGAGCAGCGGCTCGTTCGATGCCGCGGTAGCGAAAATCAATGCCCAACCGGCAAAGGCCCGGATTTCGCTAACCCTGGATACGGGGCGCAAGGACGCTTTCGAGGTCGAGGCGGTCTCCGAACTGCTGGAATCGGCGCCCAGGGCGGATATTGTCCTGTACCTCGGCGCCTACGAAAACAAGCTGGTTTCAGAGGTAAAAGCGGGCGAAAACCGCGGTAAATCCCTGCCCCACGACTACGTGGTCCTGCAGTGGGCGGGTCCCCTGGAATTCAAGGGCGGCAAACTCGCGGAGCGCCATGTGCTGCCGCTGCTGCCGAAGGCTGTTCCGGGGCACTCTGGAGTGGTCGCTTTCGTACAAAACCGCGCCAATGCCGAGGTCCTCCAGGCCCTGATGCTCCCCGCCTGTCCGGGCTGAATCGGGTATATTTCTGGCCGGCGGCGCCTGCTGGAGGGCCGGCGCACAGCCTGGGGAGAGGCGATGCACGCAACACAGATTCGCCAGAAGGACGGGATTTTCTACTTCGCCGCGTACCGGGCGAAGGACCTGCTTGCCAAGGTGCGCTTCATCAGCCGTTTCTACGGCGAAGGCGAGGAAATCGCCGCGGCGCGCATCTCGCAGGACGACGATGTCGCCCAGTTCATCTCCAAGATCGAGCGCACGGACGGCGCCTTTCAGCGCGGCCTGTCGCGCGCCAAGGTGCGCCAGCTCACCAACTTCTATGAAACCGCGGTGTCGCAGCCGGCGATTCCCGGCACGGTGCTGCTCTACACGAGCGAGAAGCTGAATTTCCGCGCGGACGGCGAAGGTTCGGGGCACCTGACGGAGCCGACCACAAAGTTCCTGATCATCGACGGCCAGCACCGCCTTGCCGCGCTGCATTTCTACATGCAGGAGCGGCCGCAGGACGCCTCCACGATCAGCGTGCCCTGCATCATTTTCGACGGCCGCAGCGAAGACTTCGCGGCGGAAATGTTCGTCATCATCAATTCGACGCCGACGCGCATCAACAAGAGCCACCTGATCGATCTCTACGAGCAGGTGTCCTGGGCGGCGCCCGACCGCAAGTTCGCCGCGCGCCTGGTGCAGAAGCTCTACAGCGAGGGCGACAGCCCGCTGCGCTACCGCATCAACCGCCTGGGCG
>JBDTRO010000328.1:0-1962 GCA_039931635.1 Betaproteobacteria bacterium
ATCCTGGGGAATATCGTTACGCAGCATGGGACGACTCATGCCGAATTCGCGGCCCAGCGCCTTATCTGCAAATTTAGGAGGAAGCCAGTTCGCCTCGATCCAATTTTCAATGGCTTCCGTCGACTGAAAAAGCACTGTAGGTTCGGATCATGAATATGAAAGTTCGTTTACTGCGCGAGGTGCCCAAATGAGGAGATAAGCCGCTCTTGCAAGCATCGCTTCACCCGTCCGTTGCAAGAGCGGATAAAGCAAGCCCGGTATCAGTCTGTCCCTTAGAAAGAAAGAACTGATACCGGGCGTGGTCGGGTTCACCGTGGGCCGCGCAGGTCGCCGCAAAAGCATTCCTACGCACAAGTGCGGGGCTCGACTCCCCGGCGGTCCACTTCTCCCAACACGCTTGAATGGTGATGCCCTCTTCGGCCCCAGTCAAGTTTTCTAGAAAGAGGTTTAAGTGTCATGGCTTCGGTAAATTGGCCCGGAGTGTCGGGTACGCAATACACCTACGATGTTTTCGGCTTGGATACCAACTGGAACAATGCCGCTGGCAATTACATCTTTGCCAAGGAAGTTCCTGGTGGTTGGAGAGCCTGCTACGTAGGGGAAACAAACAGCTTTCAAACCAGATTTGCCAACCATGAGAAGTGGGCTTGCGCCAGAAACAGTGGCGCTACGCATGTACATGCCCACACAACTCCCGGTGGGGAATCGGTACGGAAAGCGGAAGAGGCTGACCTTGCGCGGGGACTACAGCCGCCGTGCAATGACCAGCTGAGATAGCTTTGAGTTGATCGCGCTCTACCAGCGCATCGTGGAACATTACGATGCGCTGGGTAATTGCGGCCTCAACTAGCCGCTCAAGTCCGCGGTACATCCAAGCATTTGTTGCGGATTAGTGTAGTCTCGGCGCCGCCATGGAGCTTGACTTTTCCCCCGGCGGACCGGCAGTCCTGAGCGTCTCCCAGCTGCTGCGCAGCGCGCGCGATATGCTGGAGCGCCGTTTCCCCCTGCAATGGATCGCGGGCGAAATCTCCAACCTGCGTCCGGCGGCCTCGGGACACCTTTATTTCACGCTCAAGGACGAAACCGCGCAGGTCGACTGCGTCATGTTCAAGAGCCGGGCCGGCGCCCTGGACTGGGAACCGGCCGATGGCCAGAGGGTCGAGGCGCGCGCCCTGGTGACCTTGTATGAGCCGCGTGGCCGCTTCCAGCTGAACGTTGAAGGGATGCGCCGCGCCGGCCTCGGGCCGCTCTACGAGCGCTTTCTCAAGCTCAAGGACAAGCTCGCGCGCGAGGGCCTGTTCGCCGTGGAAGCGAAGCGTCCGATCCCGGCGCACCCGCAGCAGATCGGCGTGGTCACTTCGCTTGCCGCTGCTGCGCTGCGCGACGTCCTGACGACGCTGCGGCGCCGCAACCCTTCCATTCCGGTCATCGTCTACCCGGCGCCGGTGCAAGGCGAAGGCGCCGCCGCGAAACTGGTCGAGGCGCTTGCCGCCGCCAACGCGCGCGCCGAATGCGACGTGCTGCTGCTGGTGCGCGGCGGCGGCTCGATCGAAGATCTCTGGCAATTCAACGAGGAAGTGCTCGCCCGCGCGATCCGCGCCTCCGCCATCCCGATCGTCGCCGGCGTCGGGCACGAGACCGACTTCACGATCGCCGATTTCGCCGCGGATGCGCGCGCGCCCACGCCCACCGCAGCCGCCGAAATGGTCAGTCCCTCCCTGGAAGCCCTGCGCGCGCGCATCGCGGAGACTGCGCTTAGGATTTCACGACAGACGGCGAGGACGATCGAGTACGCGATGCAGGCCGTGGACGCCCTCGCCCGCCGCCTTGTGCATCCCGCCGAACGCCTGCGCAACTCGCGCCAGCATCTCGCCCACCTCGCCGCGCGGCTCGCCGCCGCAACGGCGCAGCATCTGAATGAATTCCGAAGGCGAACGGACGTTGCCTGCGCCCGGCTGGAGA
>JBDTRO010000329.1:0-6014 GCA_039931635.1 Betaproteobacteria bacterium
GCGGCCATGAATCGCAGGTGCCGAAGACGGGCGACTACTACACGGTGCAGATCGGTCGCCAGCCGATGATCATGGTGCGCGGCTCGAACGGCAAGGTCAACGTCCTCTACAACCGCTGTCCGCACCGAGGCAACATGCTGTGCGGCGACCGCAAGGGCAATACCGGCGAGCAGTTCCGCTGCTCCTACCACGCCTGGACCTTCCAGCTCGACGGCAAGCTGAAGAACATCCCGATGAAAGCCGCCTACGACGGCACGCGCTACGGCAAGGACAATCCGGACTGCAGCGTGAAGAAGGCGGCGCGCGTGGAGAATTACCGCGGCTTTGTCTTCGCAAGCCTTGCCAGTGACGGCCCTTCATTGAAGAGCTTTCTGGGCAAAAGCATCGTGGCGTTCGACGACATCTGCGATCGCGCGCCCGGGGGCGAAGTCGAAGTGGTGCCGAACTGCTTCCGCGTCATCCAGCATTCGAACTGGAAGCTGTTCATGGAGAACCAGATCGACGCGCTGCACCCCTCGGTGGTGCACCAGTCCACCGGCCGCGCGGCGCACGAAGTGGAAAAGGTCCTCGCGAAGCACGCCAAGGGCGGCGCCGCCCCGCTCTCGTACCACATGCTGTCCGCGTTCGCGACGGTGACCATCGACAAGTGGGACGACTTCCAGACCATCAACTATCCCTATGGCCATTGCATCCTGACGGGCTACATGGGCCTGCGGCCGCAGGACCCGGACACCCTCGCCTACGACAAGATCATGATCAAGGCCTACGGCAAGAAGCGCTTCGAAGAGATCGTCGGCGTCAACATCCACCATGTGCTGGTTTATCCGGGCCTGTCGGTGCAGTCGCCGCTGCAGCAGCTGCGCGCGGTGCGGCCGCTGGGCGTGGACCGCACGCTGACCGAAATCTGGCACTTCCGCCTCAAGGGCGCGCCAGAGGCGATTTACCGCCGGTCCCTCGCCTACTACAACCTCGTCAACTCGCCCGCCACCCTGATCAACGCTGATGACCTGGAGAATTTCTGGAAATGCCACCAGGGCCTCGCCTCGGATGGCGGCGACTGGGTCAGCCTCGGGCGTCACCATGGCAGAGACATTGAAAAGAACGGATCGGTCGAGTCGGGCCCGAAGATGGGCACCTCGGAAGCGCCGATGCGCAACCAGATGAAGGCCTGGGCGAAGTACATGCAACCATGAAGGATCATTACGACGTAGAGCAATTCTTGTATAGACAGTCAGAACTTCTCGACACGAAGCAGTGGCAGAAGTGGATCGACCTTTTTTCCCCTGACGGCATCTACTGGATGCCGCCGGACGTGAGCTACAAGACCTGGGACGGCCAACCCGCGATCTTCGCCGAGGACAAGAACCTGATGACGGTGCGCATGTTGCGCGTGCTGCACCCGGACGCCTGGTCCCAACGGCCCCTGTGGGAGACGAGCCATGTCATTTCGAATGTCGCCATCCTGAAAACCGCCAAGAATGGCGACGTCGAAGTCCGTTCGCGCTTTCACATGATGGAACTGCGGCGCGATGACGTCCGGCATTTCGCGGGAAGTTATCTGCATAAGCTGAAAAAGACTAAAAACGGCTACGCCATCCAGCTGCAGCGCGTAGACATGGCCAACGCGCAGGCCGCGTACGACTACGTCCTGCAGGTGTGGGTGTGAATCCCAAGGCCAGCCCAATGACCCCACGTTTCCCCGCACTGCTTCCCGAAACCATGACCCCCGCGCAACGTGCGGCGGCGGCGGAAATTTCGGCCGGCCCGCGTGGCGAAGTGCGCGGACCGTTCATTCCGCTGATCCACAATGCCGAACTCGCGCGCCGCATCCAGCAACTGGGCGAGCACCTGCGCTTCCACAGCAAGCTGCCGCTGGATCTGCTCGAAATCGCCGTGCTGGTCACGGCGCGCAAATGGAATTGCCAGTACGAGTGGTACATGCACGAACAGTTCGCGCGCCAGGCAGGCCTCGCGCTGGGTATTTTTGAGGCTATTGCACGGGGTCAGGAACCCAAGGGCATGTCGGCTGACGAGGCGCTCGTCTACAACGCCAGCAAGCAGGCGCACGAGAGCGGGCGGCTGGACGATGAAACCTTCGCCGCGGCGCGCGCGCGCTTCGGCCTGGACGGCACGCTCGAGCTGCTGGCGCTGAACGGCTACTACTCGATGATGGCGATGGTCCTGAATACCGCCGGCCTGCCGTTGCCGGGCGGCGCCGCGCCACCCCTCCGAAAGCTCTGACTAGCGGGCCCTGGTAACGGGAACGTCGACGCCGTTCAGGCGCGCGATCTCGTAGTACCTGAGGGCCTCGCCGTAGTCGCGCGGCACGCCCGGCACGCCCTTTTGCAGCATGTCGCCATAGCGCTTGGCGGCCTGTCCTGCCGCCTCCCCCTTGCCTTCGCGCGTCACCTGGCGCAGCAGGCGCGCCGCTTCGGCGGTCTTGCCGTCGCGCTCAAGGGAAATGGCCCGCTGCAGCATGGTCTCGATGGACACGGGTGCCGTATCGGGAACATTCATCGGCGCAGGCGTAGGCGCCGGTGCAGGAGCGGGCGCAGGAGCGACGGCCGCCAGCTTGACCGGCTCGGCGGGTCTCACCGGCTCCGCCACCTTGACGGGTTCCGTCTTGCGACCGGACTCGCCCTTCAGGCGGGCGATCTCGGCGCGGCGCAGATCCGCCGCTTCGGCCTGCTTCTTCGCTTCCGCTTCGCGCTGGCGCGTGGTTTCGGCCTGCTTGGCCGCTTCCGCCTCGCGCTGCCTGGTCTGGGCGGCGAGTTCGCGCTGCTTGACCACGTCGCCTGATTTCAGCGCATCCGCTTCGCGCTGCCTCGCCAGCTGCAGTTCCTTCAGCAACTCGGCTTCGCGCTGCCGCGACTGCACGAGCTCGGATTCGCGCTTCTTCGAGTCGTCCAGCAGTCTGGTCAGCTCGGCCACCCGCTCGGCCATCGGGTCGGGCGGCTTGAACGCGAACCAGGCGCCGCCGATCATCGCCGCGATTGCCGCCGCGATCGCGAACGGCACCAGCGATGCCTTCTTCGGTCCTTCGGCCTCGCGCTTGAGCAATTCGGCTTCGCGCTGCTGGAACTCGGCCTCGCGTCTGGCAAGGCCCGCTTCCATCGCGGCCTTTTCCTCCGCCAGCCGGGTGCGGGCTTCGGCTTCGCGTTGCGCCGCCTCCTCGATCTCGCGCCGTTCCTGATCCTGCCCGCCCGAGGAGAGTCCGCGCAGCTTGCCGCTGCGGCGCTTCGCAAGCGCCACGTAGATGCCGTTCGGAAACTGCTCGATGTAGGAATCGAAGTCCGCCGAATCGTTGCCGTCCTTGATCGAGCGCCAGAATTCGAGTTCGGTCGCCTTGGTGCGGGCAGCGGGCACCATTGCAATTGTGTGGAGCTCGGTGGCAGCCCCGGCCTGGGGCGCCGGCGCATCCGCGCTGGCGGCGGCGCCAAACCCGTGCTTGAGGACGATGGTCCGCTCCACGTCGTCCGTTTCCGCCTCGCCCTCCAGCGCCCGCGCCAGCGCGAAGCCGAGCTGGCGCGCAGTCTGGTAGCGCGCCTCGACTTTCTTGGCGAGCGCCCTGGCCACCACCGCGTCGAACAGCGGAGAAATCGCCGCGTTGATCGACGAGGGCGGTGGCGGCTCCTCGCCGATGATTTTCTTGGCGATCGCCCAGGCGCCGGACCCGGTAAAAGGCTTGGTCCCGCTGAGGAATTCGTAAAGGATCACGCCGGCGGAGAACACGTCGGTGCGCCGGTCGAGCATGCCGCTCTGGATCTGCTCGGGCGACATATAGGCAGGCGTGCCGATCACCGCGCCCGCCTGCGTCCGGTCGGACAACGTGCGGTCTGGGTCGGTAATGCGCGCCACGCCGAAGTCGGTGAGCTTGACGCGGCCCTGCGAGTCGATCATCACGTTGGCGGGCTTTATGTCGCGGTGGATGATGCCGGCCTCATGCGCAAAATGCAGCGCATCGCAGAGCTCGGCCATGATGTGCACCGCCTCCTTCACGTCGAAGCGTTCCTTC
This sequence comes from Betaproteobacteria bacterium, assembly GCA_039931635.1. Taxonomy (GTDB): domain Bacteria; phylum Pseudomonadota; class Gammaproteobacteria; order Burkholderiales; family SG8-39; genus RBG-16-66-20. The sequence goes on from JBDTRO010000329.1 coordinate 4,016, forward strand.
GCATCGAAGAAGTTCTTCAGCTCCTTGCCCTTGACCAGCTCCATGACGATGTACGCGACATCGCCCTCTTCGGCGTAATCGAACACCTGGACGATGTTGGGGTGGTTCAGGCGCGCCACTGCCTGCGCCTCTCGCGCGAAGCGCATCGAGTATTCCTTGGCGGAGCCCGAGTCGAGCGCGCTCTTCAGGATGGTCTTGATCGCGACCTTGCGGTGCAGCCGCGTGTCCTTGCCCTCGTAGACGACGCCCATCGCGCCCTCGCCGAGGACGCGCTCGATTTCATAGCGCCCGATGCGCTTGATTTCCTGGGGGTCGGCCATGACCGGGGATTATCGCAGGGCCGCGAGCACCGCGTCGCCCATTGCCGCGGTGCCAACTTTTTCGTTGCCGGGCTGGAATATGTCCGCGGTCCGGTAACCGGCCGCCAGCACCGAGCGCACGGCGGATTCGATGCGCGCCGCCTGGTCCTTGCGGCCGAAACTGTGGCGCAGCAGCATCGCTGCCGAGAGGATCGCAGCCAGGGGATTGGCAATGTCCCTGCCCGCGATATCGGGCGCCGACCCATGCACCGGCTCGTACAAGCCCTTGTCACCGTCGCCGATCGACGCCGACGGCAGCATCCCGATGGACCCGGTCAGCATCGCCGCGGCGTCCGACAGGATGTCGCCGAACATGTTGGGCGTGACCATCACGTCGAACTGCCTGGGCGCGCGCAGCAGCTCCATCGACGCGGCGTCGACGTACAGATTGCGCAATTCGACGTCCGGATATTCCTTCGCCACCCGCGCCACCGTTTCGCGCCACAGCACCATGGTCTCCAGCACGTTGGCCTTGTCCACCGAGCAGAGCTTCCTGCGGCGCTCGCGGGCGGTACGGAACCCAACATGCGCGATGCGCTCGATTTCCGGCTCGCTGTAGCGCATGGTATTGACGCCGTGGCGCACGCCGTTCGCATCCGTGCTGATGCCACGCGGCTCGCCGTAGTAGATGTCGCCGTTCAGTTCCCGGAGGATCATCAGGTCCAGACCCTCGACCAGCTCGGGTTTGAGCGAGGACGCGCCGATCAGCTCTGGAAACAGGAACGCCGGCCGGAAATTGGCGTACAGCTTCAATTCACGCCGCAACGTCAGCAGCCCCAGGCCCGGGCGCATATGCCGCGGGCCGAGCTCGTCGCCCGCCAGGCCGACCGCGCCGAACAGGATCGCGTCCGATTTCTTCGCCAGTTCCATGGTTTCAGGCGGCAGCGGCGTCCCCGCAGCCTGCACCCCGGCGCCGCCGATCAGGCCCTCGGTGAACTCGGCGCCGCTGCCGACGATCGCCTTGAGGACCTTCACCGCCTGCGCCGTGACTTCCTTGCCGATGCCGTCGCCCGGCAGGACCGCGATTTTCATCATCGGCTACTCTAACCAGTTCGCATTTCCATGGAGCCTCCCCTCCTGCGTACTCTATTCTATAGACTGGACTAAAAAGGGGCTCGCATGCGAACCAACCGTGTCAAACAGCTGTGGCGCGAAGGCAAGCCCGCGATCGGCGGATTCCTTTCGATCCCGAGCGGCCTTTCCGCCGAGGCGATGGCTCACACGGGCCTCGACTGGCTGTGCATCGACATGCAGCACGGCTGCATCGACTATTCGGACGTGGTGCCGATGCTGACCGCGATTTCCACCACCGCGGTGACGCCCATCGTGCGCGTACCCTGGAACGAGCCGTCGATGATCATGAAAGTGTTGGACGCGGGCGCCTACGGCGTGATCGTGCCGATGGTGAGCAACCGCGCCGAGGCCGAACGCGCGGTCGCCGCGTGCCGCTATCCGCCCGTCGGGATCCGCAGCAACGGACCCAACCGCGCGGTGTACTACTCGGGCGCCGACTACCAGAAGAACGCCGACAGCGAGATGCTCTGCATTGCGATGATCGAAACCGCCGAGGGCATCGCGAAGATGGAGGAGATCATCTCGACGCCGGGCCTGGACGCGGTCTACATCGGCCCGACCGATCT
>JBDTRO010000330.1:0-13121 GCA_039931635.1 Betaproteobacteria bacterium
CCGTGTCTCAGTTCCATGATCCAGAGCGAAGACACCGCCACCACGACCATCGACAGCACCCAGATCCAGCCCAGCGCCTTGTGCAGGCGCGTGCCTTTCTTCATCAGCAGTTGCGTAACGCCGATGATTGCCGCGGGCGCGACGGCGGCAAGGTGTATCGCGGCCGGCAGCGTCAGTACGGCGCTCATGACCGCGGCGCCGCGGCTCTCGCCGAGAGGATCCGCAGCGCTCGCGCGAGGAACGCCCCGCTCATCAGCCCGTACGCGGCGCTGACGCCCGCGGCCAGCCACGGTGAGGCCGCGAGCCCGGGATTGATTGCGAGCGTGACGGTAACCGCGTAGCGGGTAAAAAATATAGTCATCATCACCGCAAGGGGTAGCCAGCTTCCCTCGACAAGAAAGCGGCCGGTAGACACGGTGTAGAGGACGTTGCGGGGCCATTTCGCGTATTTATTGACCAGCACCGCGGCCGCGACCGCCGCCAGCCACGCTGCGATGGCAAACCACGCGTTCCCGCTGCCGCTGAAGGTGCTCCACAGGCCGGACAGCGAAAGGCCGATCAGTACGACGGGCAGAATGGTGACCCGCCCAATGCCGATTTGTCGCGTGCGGCTCTGCATCACGCCGAAAAAGACCAGCACCGCGAACAGGACGAAGACCCAGACCGGCGTGCGCTTCAGAATTTCAAGCAACATGGCGGATCAGATTCGTCCAGAACATGACCAGCACGACGTTGCTCAGCCCGAAGGCAACGAGGCGGTGGGGCACGCGGTTGTAGGTGACGTGGATGGCGCTGTGCACGACTCGCAGCCCGACGTAGAGCCATGCGAGCGCGAGCGCATATTCGTCGACGCGTCCGATGACCAGGTAGATGAGGCAGGCGACGTAGAACAGCATCGGCAGCTCGAGCAGGTTCATCATGTTGCGGTTCGGGACGCGGACCTCCGGCGGCACGCGCTCCGACTCGCCGTACCTGAAATCGTCGTAGCGGATCTGGCCGGCGATGCCAGCCCGGAAGCGCCGCACGGGAATCAGCAGCAGGACGGCGAAGGTCAGCGTCGCGAGCGCGACCATCGGAAACAGGATGCTTGTCTTATCCATGGCAGCCTTATGTTGACATCACACACATCACACTAGTAGTATAAGTGGTCAATGTCAACATCAATACGTAAAAAGGCCAGCTACCACCATGGCGATCTGCAGGCGGCCTTGGTCCGCACTGCCGGGCAAATGTTGGAAAAAGAAGGAGTTGAAGCGCTCAAGCTGCGCGAAGTGGCGCGCCGGGCCGGCGTTTCCCACAACGCGCCCTACCGGCATTTCCCGCAGCGCGAGGCGCTGCTCGCCGCGCTCGCGGCGGAGGGATTCGAGTGGCTGGGCGCGGCACAACGCAAGGCGACCGAGACGGGAGGACTGCGCGCCATGGGCGAGGCTTACGTGCAATTCGCGCTCGCGCACCCGCAGCGCTTTCGCCTCATGTTCGGCGGCCGGATCCCGCTCGCCAGGCACGCGCACCTGCGCGAGGTGGCCTCGCGCACCTTCGACGGACTTTCGGGCGCGCTTGCAGCGCGGGTTCCGGAGGCGCAGGGAGCGCAAAACGCTTCAGTGGCTGCCTGGTCCCTGGTGCACGGGCTGGCGCTGCTCCTGATGGGTGACCGTATCGCGCTGGGCGGCCGCAAGCGCGAGGAGTTCGTGCGCGATGTTCTGGCTTCGATCCGCTTTGTCGTGGGGCCGGCTCAACCGCCCGCGTAGGCGGCGAACGCGGCGGCGCAGGCAGCGTCGAGCATTTCACCCGCCGGGCTGCGCTCGGCGTGGCAGCGCAGCAGGCGGAACACCGGCTTGCTCGCGCCGCGGATCTGGTCCTCGTATTTTTCCCAGAGTTCCTTCGCGCGCTGCGGCTTGCCCGTCGCGATATGTCCGGTCATGCCCGCCATCAGCAGGTATTCGCGCGCGTCGCGGCTGAGTTCTGCCTGGCTGGCGAGCAACTCCGAGGCAAGCGCCGCGCTGCGTCCCGCGTCGCGCTGGCTGACCGCCGCATACAGCATCACCCAGCGGCGCTGGAATTCGCGCAGCGTGGCGAAGCAGGGCGCCGCGGCGATGCGCGTCCATACCGCCTGCGCCTCGGCGGGCGGCAGGTAGGGATTCACGGTGCGCGCGACATTGAGCAGGCTGTGCAGCCAGACGTCCTGTTCCTTCGGTTCGCGGCATTCGATCAGGCGCAGTTTCGAGAGTTCGAGGTCTTTTTGCAGCAGCGTGCTGATGCTCTCGGGTTCGGGCGGCCTGGGTGCGAGCAGGAAATCGCGCGCATAACGCGCAAGGCGCGTGTGCTCGATTCGCTCGAAGGAACCGGCACCCTTGTGCAGCGGATTCACCGCGCGGCGCTGCAGCGCAGGCTGCAGCATGTCCAGCACCGGCACGGCGGCATTCAGCATCGCCACCACGTCGGAGGCGTTTTTCTCCGTATACCGGTGCCGCGCCGCGTTCAGGTCCAGCACCGGGTAGTAGTCGGAATTGGCCGGCATGCCGTAGCTCGCGAACAGCGGCTCGAGGGTGGCGCGGTCGCCGAGGTAGCGGGCGTCAAGGTCGCCGGGCGTCAGCACGTGCACGTTCCAGAGTTCCTTCGCGAGAGAAGGGTGCTCGAACACCGCCGCCTTCGCGGGCAGCGGTATCGGACTCGCGGAGGCGATGATCAGCACATCGTAGTCGCTGGGCGCGAATATCACATAGTGCGGAAACGCTTCGCCCAGCGCGCGCATCACCGAAGCGAGCAGCGAGGGGTCTATTTCATAGAGCTGGAACCACTGCACCAGGATGCCGCCCGGATTCAGGTGTTCGCGGATGCGGCGGTAGAACTCGCGCGTGAACAGGCTCGAGACGCCGCTTACCCACGGGTTCGACGGCTCGGATATCAGGATGTCGTAGTGCCGGTTGCGCGTGGCGAAGAAGGCCTTGGCGTCGTCGATCCAGATCCGGCCGCGCGGATCGAGGAACGCGGCATTGTTGCGCGGCGCGAAGCCGCGCGAGGCTTCGACCATGGCGGCCTCGATCTCGACGGTTTCCACGGATGCGAGCGACAGGTTCTGCAGCAGCGTATGCATCGTCAGCCCGGTGCCGATGCCGATCACGGCGGCGGACTTCGCATCGGTCCTGATGGCGAGCGGCACCGCTGCGGTGAGCACCATCGTGATCTCGTCGGAGCCCCGCGCGCCCTCCGGATTCAGGTTGATGGAGCCGTCGGATTTGCCGTTGGTGCGGATGCTGGTGGCATCCGCATAGCGCGCCAGGTGGACGGTGGCCGTCTTGCCGTCCTGCTTGAACAGGATCTCGGCCTCGCTCGAACTGCCGAGTTCGCCGTGCCGGAAAACGCCGGCGGTCATCTTGTTGGCGTTCAGCTCGAACAGTGCCGCGACCGGCGCGAAAGCAAGGACGCAGGCGGCCGCGACAGCAAACGCAGTCGCGCGCGGTGCATGGCGGTACAGCAGCGCGAGGCCGAGCGCGGCGTCGATCAGCGCGCCCAGGATCAGCGTGTTCTTGAGCCCGAGCTGCGGCAGGCCGATATGCACCGCGAACAGCACGCCGCCGATGGCGCCCAGCGTATTGGCGGCATACACCTTGCCGATGGCGCGTTCGCCCGAGCCGCGCCGCAGCAGCGCGCCGGTGATCAGCGGCAGGGTCATCCCGGCACAGAAGGTCGCCGGCAGCATGACCAGCGCCGAGACGCCCTGTCCGGTCAGGTTGAAGAAGACATACCCGGCGTCGGTGCGCGCCAGGCCCTTCATGAAGTACTCCATCAGCTCGAAAGTGCGGTCGTAGACCGGCAGCGTGGCCAGCGCCAGCAGGCCCATCGCCACCTGCACCCAGCCCAGCAGGCGCTCGGGACTGGCGGCGCGGTCCACCAGGCGGCGCACCGCGAGGCCACCCAGCGCGAGCCCGAGGATGAAGGTCGAGAGCATCAGCTCGAAGGAGTGGGTGGAGGCACCCAGCACCAGCGACAGCATGCGGATCCAGCAGATTTCATAGATGAACGAGGCAAGGCCGGTGAGCAGGGCGACCGTGAGCAGCAGGCGCTCCGGCCGCGCGCCTGCCTCGGTACGCACCAGCGGCGCAGCGACCGCAGGGCGCGCAAGCAACGCCACCGCCGCCGCCAGAATCAGATTGATGATGCCGGCGGTGCGCAATGTGCCTGGCAAGCCAACCCATGCAATCAGGACGAAACCGCTTGTCAGAACGCCGGCAGCCGCACCCAGGCTGTTCGAGAAATAGAGCATTGAAATCGCTTCGCCGCGCGCCTGCGTCGTGCGCACCAGACCCGCGCTCATCAGCGGAAAGGTCGCGCCCAGCAGGATCGATTGCGGCAGGATCAGCGCGCAGGCGACCGCCAGCTTCGCGGCAAGCGCCAGCCAGTCGACGCCGAGCGAGGGCAGCAGCGTGGCGTACGACCAGTCGGTCGCGGCCACGAAAATCTCATGGAAGACCAGCGCGCAGAGGCCGATCGCCGCCTCGATCGCGGCGTAAACGGCGAGCGGGTTGCGGATGCGCGTGGATATGCGCGCGCAGTACGCCGCGCCCAGCGCCATCCCGCCCATGAACACGATCAGCACCAGCGATTGCGCGTAGGCCGCGTGCCCGAGATACAGCTTCAGGTAGTGCGTCCAGACCGATTCGTAGATCAGTCCGGCGAATCCGGAGGCGATGAACAGGAGATAAAACGCATAGCGCGGCGCCATGCCGGCGCTTATATCATGCAGTTCCGATGCATGTCGCCGCCCGTCTCGCCGCTTACTATTTCGCTTTTTTCGCGCATGCCGGCGCGTACGTGTCGTATTTCGCGCTGTTCCTCGCCGGCCGCGGGCTCGCGGCGCACGAGATCGCCTTTGCGCTGGCGATGCCACAGGCTGCGCGCATCGTGGCGCCGGCGCTCTGGGGCTGGCTCGCGGACGCCTTGGGTGGGCGCTATCCCGGCGCAAGGCGCGCGATCGTGGTGTTCTCGGGCTTCGCGATGCTCGCGGGATTCGGCGCGATCTATTTCCAGCACACCGCCGGCGCGATCGCACTCAGCCTGCTGCTGATCAGCCTTTTCTCCGCCGGCGCCGGGCCGCTGGTGGAGGCAATCACCTTCTCGGTCCTGAAGGGCGGCATCGGCCAGTACGGCCCGATCCGCCTGTGGGGCTCGGTCGGCTTCATCCTTGCCGTCCTCGGCACCGGCGCGTGGCTCGACTACCACGGCACGTCGGCGCTGATCGCGATTGCGATCCTGCTGTCGGCTGTGGTCTGCGCGGTTTCATTCGCGCTGCCTGACGGCCCGGTGCTGAAGCTGGAGCATGGCGGCGAGGCATTCGGCGCGGTGCTGCGCCGGCCCGCAGTACTCGCCTTCTTCGGCGCCTGCTTTCTCATGACCGCCGCGCACGGCACGATGTATGTCTTTTATTCGATCTACCTGGAACAGGCGGGCTATTCCAAGACGGTCACCGGCGTGCTCCTGACGCTCGGCGTGCTGGCCGAAATCCTGCTCTTCCTGCGCCTGCCGCAACTGCTGCGCCGGTTCAGCCTGCGCACGGTGCTGCTAGCGAGTTTCGCGTGCGCGGTGGCGCGGTTTCCCGCGATTGGCTGGGGCGTGGACATGCTATGGCTGCTCGCCGTGGCGCAGCTTTTGCACGCTGCTACCTTCGGCGCCTTCCATTCCGCCTGCGTCGCGGCGGTGCACCGCCTGTTTCCGGGCCCGCTGGCGTCACGCGGCCAGGCGCTTTATTCCAGCATCGCGTACGGATTGGGCGGCGCGACCGGATCCCTGGTCGCGGGCGCGGCATGGGAACCGCTGGGCGCGTCAGCCAGTTTCGCAATCAGCGCGTTATTCGCGCTTCTGGGCGCGGCGCTCGTCGCATGGAAGGTACGGGTGTAAATTGATGCATATGCTTAAGAACATGTTGATTCCGGTGATATTGCTGCTGGCCGGCTGCCAGTCGGTCAATACGACACAGCCGGGCAGCGTTGGCGTGGAGCGCAAGCAGAACATGCTGGTTTCGGCCGACACGGTGAATCGCAGCGCCGGCAACGCTTACCGCCAGGTTATTGCCGAGGCGCAGCAGAAGCGCCTGCTCAATAACGACGCGGCCCAGGTGGCGCGGGTGCGCGCAATCGCGCACCGGCTGATCCCGCAAACCGGCGCGTTCCGGGCGGACGCGCCGGGTTGGGCATGGGAAGTCAACGTCCTCACGTCGAAATCCGTCAATGCCTGGTGCATGCCGGGCGGAAAAATCGCGATGTACACCGGGCTGATCGAACGGCTGCAAGCCACTGACGACGAGCTCGCCGCAGTAATGGGGCATGAGATCGCGCATGCGCTGCGCGAACACGGCCGCGAGCGCGCCTCCCAGGCAATGGCGCAGGGCATCGGCATCTCCGTGGTGGGCGCGGCGCTTGGCCTGAAGGGAGGCGCTCAGGACCTGACGCAGACCGTGCTCGACCTCACCTTCAATCTGCCCAACTCGCGTACCGACGAAGTCGAGGCGGACCGCATCGGCGTCGAGTTGGCTGCGCGCGGCGGATTCGATCCGCACGCCGCGGTGACGCTGTGGGAAAAGATGAGCAAGATTGGCGTTTCGCAGGGGCCCAATTTTCTGTCGACGCACCCTTCGCACGCGAGCCGGATCGGCGATCTCCGGGGCTATGCCCAGCGGGTGATGCCTCTTTACGAAGCGGCGCGCGCGAAGCGCTGAGCGTCAGCCCCTGAGGGTGTCGAAGGTGCGCCGCTTCGCGCGCTGCACATGCCTGCGCATTGCGACTTCAGCCTGGTCCGGGCGGCCCTCCAGGATCGCCCTGGCGATCGTCTCGTGTTCTGCCTGGGACGTCTCGGTTTCCTGGCTCGTCAGGATCGTGCGCCACTGGAACATCAATATCGGTATCTGCAGTTGATCGAGCATTTCCGGCAGCCGGCTGTTGCCGGCGAGTTCCACGATCGTGCCGTGGAACGCCTGGTTGTGCTTGATGAAGGCCGCCCGATCGGATGGGTCGCCGCGCCTGACCTTTTCCCACATCGCCATGAAGCGCTTCCGATGGTCGCCTTCATCGATTCGTTCCGCGGCACGCCGCGCAGCCTGGCCCTCGAGCAGTTCCCTGATCTCGAACAGATCCGCCATTTCCCGCGGTGTCAGCCGCTGAACCGTGACCCCGCGATTCGGTATCAGGCTGACGAGCCGTTCCGCCGCGAGCCGGCGAAAAGCTTCGCGAAAGGTGCTGCGGCTGAAGGGGATTTCCTCGGCGAGGTCGCGGATCACAAGCCGCTGCCCCGGCGCGAAGCGGCCGCTGATGATGCCCTGCCGGATCGTCTCGAAAACGGCGTCGACGGCTTCGCCGTGCCGGTGCGCTTCGGGGGGCGGCGTGCGGGAGCGCGGGTTTGACATGGAAGGCATGATCTGCTTAAATTGTCTGACAATCATACGCCCAATTTACGCCAAGACAAAACCTATGACCGCACGCACGCTCTACGACAAACTCTGGGACAGCCACGTGGTGCACGAAGAGCCCGATGGCACGGCCCTGCTGTATATCGACCGGCACCTCGTGCACGAGGTCACCAGCCCACAGGCGTTCGAGGGCCTGAAACTCGCCGGGCGCAAGCCCTGGCGCATCGGATCGGTGGTTGCCACAGCCGACCACAACACGCCGACCACCGGCTGGGAGCGCGGCCTGGCGGGCATCGAGGACCCGATCGCCCGCCTGCAGGTCGATACGCTCACCGCGAACATCAAGGAATACGGCGCCAAGGTCTACTTTCCGTTCCTCGACAAGCGCCAGGGCATCGTGCACGTGATCGGGCCAGAGCAGGGCGCGACGCTGCCCGGCATGACGGTGGTATGCGGCGACTCGCACACCAGCACGCATGGCGCCTTCGGCTGTCTTGCGCACGGCATCGGCACCACCGAAGTCGAGCACGTGCTGGCGACGCAGACGCTGGTGACGAAGAAGATGAACAACATGCGCGTCACGGTCGACGGCGCGCTTGGTCGCGGCGTGACCGCGAAAGACGTGGCACTTGCCATCATCGGCAGGATCGGCACCGCGGGGGGCACGGGCAGCGCCGTGGAATTCTCAGGCAGCACGGTGCGCTCGCTATCGATGGAAGGGCGCATGACCCTGTGCAACATGGCGATCGAGGCCGGCGCGCGCGCCGGCATGGTCGCCGTGGACGACACCACGATCCAGTACCTGAAAGGCCGCCCGTTCTCGCCGTCCGGCCCGGAGTGGGACCAGGCGGTGGCGACCTGGAAAATGCTCTCGAGCGACGCCGATGCGAAGTTCGATCGCGAAGTGCAGCTGGATGCGCGCGACATCGCGCCGCAGGTCACCTGGGGAACGTCGCCCGAGATGGTGGTCGCAGTCGAGGCGAGCGTTCCCGACCCCGACAAGGAAAAGGATCCGGTCAAGCGCGAAGGCATGGAGCGCGCGCTCGTCTACATGGGCTTGAAGCCGCGCACGCCGATCCAGGACATCCTGCTCGACAAGGTGTTCATCGGCTCCTGCACCAATTCGCGCATCGAGGACCTGCGCGCCGCGGCCGCGGTGGCGAAGGGCAGGAAAGTGGCCTCGAACATCAAGGTGGCGATGGTCGTGCCCGGCTCGGGCCTCGTGAAGGCGCAGGCCGAGAAGGAAGGCCTGGACAAGATATTCCGCGAGTCCGGTTTCGAGTGGCGCGAGCCGGGCTGTTCGATGTGCCTGGCGATGAACGCCGACCGGCTCGAACCCGGCGAGCGTTGCGCTTCCACCTCGAACCGGAATTTCGAAGGGCGACAGGGCTCGGGCGGGCGCACGCACCTGGTGAGCCCCGCAATGGCCGCAGCGGCGGCGATCGCCGGCCACTTCGTCGACGTGCGGAGCTGGCGCTGATGGAAAAATTTACAGTCCTGAACGGCCTCGTCGCGCCGCTCGACCGCGCCAACGTCGATACCGACGCCGTCATCCCGAAGCAGTTCCTCAAATCCATCAAGCGCACCGGCTATGGAGAGAATCTGTTCGACGCCTGGCGCTACCTGGACATCGGCCAGCCCGGTATGGACAACGCCAGGCGCCCGCTGAACCCGGATTTCATCCTCAACCAGCCGCGCTACAAAGGCGCGCAGATCCTGCTCGCGCGCAAGAACTTCGGCTGCGGCAGTTCGCGCGAGCACGCGCCCTGGGCCCTGCAGCAGTACGGCTTCAAGTGCGTCATCGCGCCGTCCTACGGCGACATCTTCTTCAACAACAGCTTCAAGAACGGCTTCCTGCCGGTGGTGCTCGCCGAATCCGAAGTGGACAGCCTGTTCTACGACTGCGCGCTGCCCGGCTTCCGTCTCGTCGTCGATCTCGACCGGCAGACGGTTTCGACCGCCGATGGATCGAAGTCGTACAAGTTCGATGTCGACCCGTCGCGGCGCCATTCGCTGCTGAACGGGCTCGATGAGATCGGCGTCACGCTGCGCCGCGCCGACGAAATCCGCGCCTTCGAAGCGCGCCGGCAAGCCCAGTTTCCCTGGCTGTTCCGGTAGTGGCGATGAAAATCGCGGTACTGCCGGGCGACGGCATCGGCAAGGAAATCGTCGCCGAAACCCTGCGCGTGCTCGGGCGCCTGGACCTGAAATTCGAATTCGAGGAGGCGCCGGTAGGCGGCGCCGGCTATGAGGCCTCGGGCCATCCGCTGCCGGAAAAAACGCTCGCGCTGGCGAAGCAGGCGGACGCGATCCTGTTCGGCGCGGTGGGCGATCCGCGCTACGACGCGCTGGACTCGTCCAAGCGCCCGGAACAGGCGATCCTCGGCCTGCGCAAGGCGCTCGCTTTGTTCGCGAACCTGCGCCCGGCGCAGGTTTACGAGGAACTGGCCGGCGCTTCGGCGCTGCGCCCCGAGGTGGTCGCGGGCCTGGACATTCTCATCGTGCGGGAACTCACCGGCGACATCTATTTCGGCGAGCCGAAAGGCATCCGGCAGCATGCGACAGGCGGGCGCGAAGGCTTCGACACCATGCGCTACACCGAGATGGAGATCCGCAGGATCGCGCGCGTCGCTTTCGAGGCGGCGCGCAAGCGCGGGAAGAAGGTGTGTTCGGTCGATAAGGCGAATGTCCTCGAAACGTCCCGGCTTTGGCGGGAAATCGTTGCCGAAGAAGCGAAAAAATTCGGCGACATCGAGCTGTCCCATATGTATGTTGACAACTGCGCCATGCAGCTGGTGCGCAATCCCAGGCAGTTCGACGTCATCGTCACCGGCAACCTGTTCGGCGACATTCTTTCCGACGAGGCGTCGATGCTTACCGGGTCGATCGGAATGCTGCCTTCGGCTTCGCTGGACGCGAACAACAAGGGCTTGTACGAGCCGATCCACGGTTCGGCGCCCGACATCGCCGGCAAGGACATCGCGAATCCGCTCGCGACCATTCTGTCGGCGGCCCTGATGCTGCGCCACTCCCTGAACCAGCCTGCCGCGGCCGATCGCATCGAGCGCGCGGTGAAGAAGACGCTGCGCGAGGGCTATCGCACGGCGGACATATATACTGCGGGCATGAGGAAGGTGAGCACCACGGAGATGGCTTCTGCGGTCGCGGAACGGTTGTAAAACAGGGAAGCGGTCATGTTGAGAGTCGGCATCGTTGGTTGGCGTGGCGTGGTGGGTTCGGTACTCGTGCAACGCATGCGCGAAGAGAAGGACTTCGACCTGGTCGAGCCTGTGTTTTTCTCCACGACGCAGGCGGGCGGCAAAGGCCCGGACATCGGCAAACCCTGCGAGCCCGTCTCGAACGCCAACGACATCGAGGCGCTGAAAAAACTCCCGGTCATCATCTCGTGCCAGGGCGGCGACTACACCGAAGCGATGTATCCGAAGCTGCGTGCTGCCGGCTGGCAGGGTTACTGGATCGATGCGGCAAGGACTCTGCGCATGAAGGATGACGCGGTGATCATCCTCGACCCGCTGAACATGCCGCAGATCAAGGACCGGCTCGCGCGCGGCGCGAAGGATTTCATCGGCAGCAATTGCACCGTTGGCCTGATGCTGATGGGCATGGCCGGGTTGCTGCAGCGCGACCTCGTCGACTGGGTGACCTGCATGACCTACCAGGCGGCCTCCGGCGCGGGCGCCGCCGGCATGCGTGAACTAGCGCAGCAGATGGGACACTTGGGCGACGTGGCCAGACCCGTGGCGGACGATCCCGCCGCGAGTGCGCTCGAAATCGACCGGCGCGTAACGGCGGCTATGCGCAATGGCGGGCTGCCGAAGGCGGAATTCGGCCATTCGCTTGCGGCGAGCCTTCTGCCGTGGATCGACGCCGATCTGGGGAACGGACAGAGCCGCGAGGAATGGAAGGCGCAGGCCGAAGGCAACAAGATCCTCGGCCGAAGCGAGCGGCCTATTCCGATTGACGGCATCTGCGTGCGCGTAGGCGCGATGCGCTGCCACAGCCAGGCGCTGACGATCAAACTCAAGAAGAATGTTCCGCTGGGCGAAATCGAAGGCATGCTCGCCGATGCGCACGACTGGGTGAAAGTGATCCCCAACCGGCGGGACGAGACGCTGGCGGAACTCACCCCCGCGGCCGTTACGGGCAAGCTGTCGGTTCCCATCGGGCGCCTGCGGAAAATGCCGATGGGCGGGGAGTACCTCGCCGCCTTTACCGTGGGCGACCAGCTGCTTTGGGGTGCGGCGGAGCCGCTGCGGCGGATGGTGCGGATTTTGCTGGATTCAGGGGTACGGTAGAGGCCGGGCCGGCGAGGAAAATTTCCTTGCGGCCCAAGGCGCTACCGTATCAAAATCCAGATAGTCTCTCAGGTTGCAGGGCTAACGCCATGATGTTATGGTAGTCAGTCCCGAAAGAACGACTCAGGGTGCGCTCAGTGGGTAAAACAGTCACCGGTATTCGTATTGCCTTGGCGGCATTGCTTTGCGCGCCGCTGCTGGCCTATTCGGCCGGGCTCGGCAGGCTCACGGTCAATTCGGCCCTGGGCCAGCCGCTCAATGCGGAAATCGAGATCGTCTCGCTGCAGGCCGGCGAGGAAGACGGGCTGACCGCTCGCCTCGCCACGATAGAGGCGTTCCGCCAGGCCGGCATCGAGTTGAGTTCGTCGCTGATCAGCCTCCGCTTCGCCATCGACAAGCGTGGCGGCCGGCCGGTGATCCGCCTGACCACGGTGCAGCCGGTCAATGAGCCCTTCCTCGATGTCCTGATCGAATTGCAGTGGCCAACTGGACGTCTGGTGCGCGAGTACACCTTCCTGCTCGATCCGCCCGAATACCGCGGACTGGCACCGGCCGCTGCTGCTCCTGCCCCTGCCGCACCCGTTGCGGCTTCGCCGGCAAGGCCTGCGCCTGCAACCGAACCGGCCCCGGCAAAACCCGTCCCCGCCCCGCGCGCGGAGCCGCGGCCCGCTCCCGCAACGCCTGCCGCTGCAGGCGCCAGACAGGAAGAAGTCAAGAAGGGCGACACCCTTGGCGCGATCGCGCGCAAATACAAGCCCGATGGCGTGACGCTCAACCAGATGTTGATCGCGCTGTATCGCGCGAACCAGAACGCGTTTATCCGCGGCAACGTCAATCTGGTCAGGGCTGGGCGCATCCTGAACGTGCCCGAGCGCGAGGCGATCGTCGCGATCAACGCGGCGGAAGCCAACGAGCTGGTCCAATCGCAAATGGCGGATTTCGCCGATTACAAGAGCAAGCTCGGCGCCGCAGTCGCAGCGGCGCCCGCGGCTCCGGTACGGGAGCGCGAGGTCACCGGGCGCATCACGACGAAACCTGAAGCGCCCACGCCCGCGGAGCAGAAAGACCAGCTGAAGCTCTCGAAGGCGGATCCGGCGAAGTCCGCGGCGCCCGGTTCGCGCGCGGCGCGCGAAGACGATCGCGTTGCGCGCGAGCGCGCCGTGAAGGAAGCACAATCGCGCGTCGGCGACCTGGAGAAAAACGTATCCGACCTGCAGAAGTTGCTGGAGTTGAAGAATCAGCAGCTCGCCGAGCTCGAGAAGAAGGCCGCTGCGAAGCCGGCGGCACCTGCGCCAGCCCCTGCACCAGCCCCCGCGCCTGCCGCCAAGGCGCCCGAAAAGGCGCCTGAGCCCGCGAAGCCTGCGCCCGAAGCCGCGAAGTCGGCCGCCCAGGCGCCGAAGCCGACC
>JBDTRO010000331.1:0-3515 GCA_039931635.1 Betaproteobacteria bacterium
AGTTCCCGCAGCTGATTGCGCTCGGTGGCAGCGAGGCCGGCGGGATCGAAGCGGTAGCGCTGGTGCAGGCGCAGGGCGTCGCGAAGTTGCTGCAGTTGCCGGGAGGAGAGGCCGGCAGTGACCCGGTCCAGCCACGCGGCGTGGGTCTCGCCGGGGGTGCGTGGAGCGAGCGCCTTCTCCACCGAGTAGAACTCCGAGTCTTCGCCGGGATAGCGTTGCCTTGCGAGAGCGGCGCCGGCTTCGCCAGTGCGCGTGATGCGCCGGCCACCGAACATGCGCCAGCCGAGAATCAGGGCGAGGACGACGAGCACGCCGTACCAGGCGTCACCCATGGTGAACTCCTCGCGCATGATCCAGCGGAATCCCGCCCAGCGCGCGAGGTCGGCGAGCCCTTGCCAGAAGGGCGCCTCGCGCGCTTCCTTGCCGAACCAGTCGGGCGGCGTGGTGTCGAGGTCGGTCCAGCGACCGTCGACCCAGGCGCGTGTCCAGGCATGGCTGTGGCGGCTGCGCACCACGTAGGCGTTCTCGAGCGTGCTGCGCTCCATCACCGCGTAGCCGGTCGCGTAGCGCGACGGAATGCCCGCGGCGCGCAGCAGCAGCGCGGCGGCGGCGGCGAAGTACTCGCAATGCCCCGAGCGCGTGCGCGTCATGAAATCGCCGAGCGCGGTTTCACCTTTCGGGACCGGATGTTCCCGGTACAGCGAGTACGCGAAACTGCCCAGGTGGCTTTCGATGCGCCGCAGCGCTTCCGCGGGCGGCACGTCGCGCAAGCCCAATTCGGCAGCGGTGCGCTCGAACACGGCGCGCTCAGAGGAAGGGAGGATGGAGTCCGCGGCCGAGGGTGGCGAGTAGGCCGAGATATCCGCGCCGCCCTCCGTTTCGTACTGGATCCAGTCGGCGCCGACATCCGCATGCACCGCGCCCAGCGTATTGCGGCGCACCGCGGCCGCGCTCAGACCCGAGATGCGCGTCGTGGCCGCGGGCATTGCGAGCAAGGCCTTGCCGCCATCGATGCGTGCTGCGATTCTCAATCGCCAGGTCGATTCGGGCGCCGGCGCGGCGAGCGACCAGGTGGTGCCGCCGATGTCGGCGTCCATCGGCTCCATCTGCGCCTCGCGCGCGATCCAGGTGCTGCCCGCGTAGGTGTTGTAGCTGGCGCGATGGAGGAGCCGGAAATGCGGTGTGGCCGCGTCGCCCCGCGTGTCGTAGACGCGCAGCACGATCGCGTCGTACTGCTTCAGGCGGCCGATCGTGCCGATGGCGGTCACGCTGCGGTACGGATCGGTGTCCGAATCAGGAAGGTAGAAATCCACCATCCAGGCTTCGAGCTGCGCCTGCATATCCGCGATCGCCAGCTGACCGGCGTAGCCGGCGCCCGCGCCCAGGGCGAGCATCAGCACCCAGGCGGCGGGACTGGCATGCCGCGGGCGCACGGCATACAGCGCCCACGCCGAGATGAGGACGACGCCCGCGTAGTAGGCCGGGCCGCGCGCGTTCGCCATGCCGGCCGAAATCATCGCCAGCACGACGTAGACAGCGCTCACGTCGATCAGCGGATCCTTGATCTCCGGATTGCGGCGCTTGAGCTTGCGCATGTAGCGGAACAGCGCCGAGAGTGGAATGCGGCCGTTTTCCGAGAGCATCTGCGCGAGCATCACCGGAGCCAGCGCCACGGGGGCCCAGATGAAGGCTTCCAGCATGCCGCGGGAAACGCCGCGGTTGGCGCCCAGCAGCGCGGCCAGGGTCACGAAGCCGATGGTGGACAGGTCGGCGATGCGCGAATGCTCCACGGTGCCCAGGTCGAGGCGCAATTTCACGTAGCGCGGCGCTTCCAGCACGATGCCGAGCGCGATGCCGGCGAGCGGATTGCCCGATTGCCAGCCCCAGAACACGAGCGCGACGCCGAGCAGAAAGGGCGGCACGATCATCGCAGCGCCGCCAGTCCCTGCTCGATTTTTCCGGGGCGCAGCTGGAATACGCCCTGCGGCGCCTCGCCTTCCTCGCGTACCAGCAGTGCGCGCACGTCGAAGCCCTCGGCGCGCAGCGCGGCGACGAAGCGCTCGCGCCTGTCATCCCAGCTGACGAAAATGGCGATCACGCTGGACAGCGTCGCGCGGCGTCCCATGACCGCCTGCGCGAGCGATTCGAATTCGTCCGGAGCGCTGGTCCCGACGCCGGCCAGCGCTTCGAGCATGTGCTCGGCGTGCATCTGGCCGCGGCCCGCGGTATAGGCGCGCACCTCGCCGCCAACCAGCAGCAGGTCGAGCAGGCAATCCTGTGTGTCGATGGTATGGACGAACGAGGCTGCGAGCGCGATGGCTTCCTCGAAGGCGGCGTCTTCGCCGCTTGCGCTGCCGGTATCGAGTACCAGCGCGTGGCGTTCGAAGAACTCGTCCTGGTACTCCTTGACCACCGGCTTGCCGGTGCGGGCGAAGCTTTTCCAGTGCACCCGCTGCAGAGGGTCGCCCGGCCGGTAGTCGCGCAAGGCAAGGAATTCCTCCGAGTCGCCGACCGAGGCGGCCATCGACACGCCGCCGGGCTGGAACCGGCGCCGGCCCGGTAGTGCGATCTTCGGCAGCCGGTAGCGCTTGGGCAGCGTGATTACGCGCGCCTCCAGCGGCACGCGGGCGAGTCCTTTCACGAGGCCCAGCGGGTCGGGCCGGCCGAGCGTGAGGCCGAGAAATTCGATCCGGCCGCGTCGGCGCGGCGTGAACGCGAGCTTCACGCTCTGCCGCTCGCCGGGCGCGAGCAGCGCGATGACCGCGGGCTCGACGTCGCGCGGCAGGCGCCGCTCGATCAGCCAGCGCCAGCGGAAGTAGCCGACGTTGCGGTCGAACCAGTTGCGCCGCTCCTCGCCCGGTTCGCGCGCACGCTTCCATTCTTCGAAGGTCGGACGCGGGTCGCGAAAGCGCTCCGTGACCAGCGTCCCGGCCAGCGTGCGCGCGCCGAGGTTCGCCACGCTGACGCGGTAGTTGAACGGCTCACCGGTGGTGGCGTAGCGCGGCATGTCGCGGCTCGCCCCGATGCGCGCGCGGAACAACAGGCTGGCGATGCACGACAGCGCAAGCAGCGACGCAAGAAAGGCGAAGGCGCGGTACGTGACCGTGAGATTGGTATTCAGGCCCGCGGCGGCGGCGGCGCCGGCGGCGCCCAGCACTAGCCAGCCCGCGAGCGTGAGCCGTTCGCGCAGGCGCCGGTCCAGGGCGCCGACCAGCCGCATCGCGGCAAACAGGAGCCGTCTCACGGCGGGGCCGCCGGCGTTACGCCGGGACCGGCACCTCGCGCAGGATATCGGCGACCAGGGCAGCACCGGTGACGCCGGCGAACTTCGCCTGCGGGTCGAGCACCATGCGGTGCGCAAGCACCGGCACGGCGAGTTCGTGCAGGTGCTCGGGACGCACATATTCCTCGCCGTCGAGCAGGGCGAGCGCCTTGGCGGCGTTGGCGAGCGCGATCGAGGCGCGCGGCCCGCAGCCGAGCTGCACCTGCGGCGCGCTGCGCGTGCGGCGCACCAG
>JBDTRO010000332.1:0-9718 GCA_039931635.1 Betaproteobacteria bacterium
CCCAGGTAGTCCTCGGCGGTCTTTTTCATCTTGCGCAGGACCTCGGCCGAAACCTGCTGCGGCGCGAGCTTCTTGCCGCGCACCTCGACCCAGGCGTCGCCGTTGTCGGCCCTGGCGATGCCGTAGGGCATCAGGCCGATGTCCTTCTGCACTTCCTTTTCCTCGAACTTGCGCCCGATCAGACGCTTGACGGCGAACAGGGTGTTCTTCGCGTTGGTGACCGCCTGGCGTTTGGCCGGCGCGCCGACCAGGATGTCGCCTTCTTCCGTGTAGGCGACGATGGAAGGGGTGGTGCGGGCGCCCTCCGAGTTCTCGATCACCTTGGGCTTGCCGCCCTCCATGATTGCTACGCAGGAATTCGTGGTGCCCAGGTCGATGCCGATGATTTTGCCCATGTCAGATCCTCAATTCGTGTTCAAGTTACTGTCAGATATGGGGTTTCCGCCCACGTTTTCAAGTGCCCTGGCGACCGTGACCAGCGCCGGCCGCAGGATCCGGTCGTGCAGGCGGTAGCCCTTGAGCATGACCGCGACAACCGAATTCGGCGCCGCGTCCGGCGCTTCCACCGCCGCCATTGCCTGGTGCTTGTGCGGATCGAAGCGTTCGCCCGCGGCAGGCAGGATATCCGCCAGGCCGGCCTTCTGGAACGCGGCCGTCAGCTGCTTCAGCGTCAATTCCAGACCGTCGCGCAGCGCCGGCGGCGCGCCCTCGGCCGTGCCGAGCGCGGCCTCCAGGCTGTCCTTCACCGGCAGCAGGCTTTCGGCGATGCGCTCGACGGCGAACTTGTGCGCCGCCTGGACGTCGGCCTGGGCGCGCTTGCGCGCGTTTTCCGCGTCGGCCATCGCCCGCAACCAGGCATCTTTCTGCTCATCGATGCGGGCTTGCGCCTCGGCAAGCAGTTGATCGAGCGACTTTTCCCCGGCCGGGGTTTCGGGTTGCGATTCAGACATAGATTCGGGCAGGTTGGGGCCCGAAACCGGGATTTCAAGCCCTCAGGGCTGGCGCCAGAACTTTTCCATTTCGAGGTAGGTAAATGAGGCCGACCAGGCGATCAGCACGAATCCGGTCAGCGCCTCGGTGCCGGCCAGGAAGCGGATCGATCCGACGGGCGCCACGTCCCCGTACCCCACCGTGGTGAATGTGATGGCGGAAAAGTAGACCGAGTCGAAGATGTGCGCCGCGCTTTCGCCCGCGACGTGCCCCAGTGCCGGCCACGATTGCAGGAGCCAGTAAGCCATGCCGAACACCCAGATTTCCGCGGTGTGCAGGCCGATGACCGCGAAGATGCCGAACAACACCTTCATGCGCCGGTGCCCGCGGTGCTGCGCCAGGTACCGCGAGGTCACGACCAGGCCTTCGTAGTGCAGCAGCACGCAGAGCGTCACCGCCACCGCGGTCGCCGCAACCACTGCCAGGTTGGCGATCCAGTCTCCGTACATGGGCGCAATCTATCCGGGGGCGGCGATTCTGGCCATCGCCACGATCCATTCCGGCGCTTCGTTCAAGCAGGGCAGGGCGTGGAATTCCCTGCCGCCAGCCTCGAGGAACGCCCGCTTCGCATCGAGGGCGATTTCTTCGAGCGTCTCCAGGCAGTCCGACACGAATCCAGGGCAGACCACGTCCACGCGGCGGATGCCCTGCTTCGCCAGCTGGATGAGCGTCGGTTCCGTGTAAGGCTGCAGCCACTTCGCGGCGCCGAAGCGGGACTGAAACGTGATCAGGTAGTCGGCGGGGGCGATGCGCAGCACGCCGGCGAGGACCTTGGCCGTGGCGGTGCACTGCGCCTGGTAAGGATCTCCCCGGTCGACCGTGCGTTGCGGCAGCCCGTGGAAGCTCATCACCAGTTTCTCCGCCTTGCCGTGCGCCGCCCAGTGGCGCTGCACGAGCGCCGCCAGCGCGGCGATGTAGGCCGGATGATCGTGATAGCTGTCGATCATCCGCACTTTCGGCCCGATCACGTCGCGGATGCTTTCGGTCGTGCTGCGCGAATACTGCGGATAGAGAGGGAGGACGACAATCTCGCAACCGGAAAGCGCTTTCAGGCCCCCTGCGATCGAGGGTTCCCCATAGCGCATCGCGTACGCGACTTTGATGTTTCGTTCGGAAAGGATTTTTCCAAGCAGCAGGGCCTGCCGTCTCGTGTGGACCGCCAGCGGTGAACCCTCCGGTGTCCAGATGGAGGCGTATTTCTTCGCGCTCTTCGCCGGCCGCGTGCGCAGGACGATGCCGTGCAGGATAGGCAACCAGAGGAAGCGCGGCAGCTCGACCACGCGCGGATCCGCGAGGAATTCGGCGAGATAGCGCCGTACCGCAGCGGATGTGGGTGCCGCCGGCGTGCCGAGATTGACGAGAAGAATGCCGTTCAGGGTTGCCGCAGTTATGGCTGAGATAGCGCGCTCGAAAGCAGCTTGGCGGTAACGTCGACGATCGGAACGACGCGATCGTAAGCCATGCGTGTCGGCCCGATGACCCCGACCGTGCCGACCACTTCGCCGCCCACCTTATAGGGCGCGGTCACCACGCTTACCTCGTCGGGCGCCGTGACGCCGGATTCGCCGCCGATGAATATCTGCACGCCCTCGCCGCGCAGCGACAGGTCGAGGATCTGGACCAGCGAGGTCTTGTGCTCGAACAGCTCGAACAGCTGCCGCATGCGGCTCATGTCCTGCGACAGGTCGCGCGCCGCGAGCAGGTTGCGCTCGCCCGAGATCACGTATTGCTCGCTGCCTTCCGCAACCACCTCGCTGCTCGCTTCCAGCGCCGCGCTCATGAGCGACATCATGTCCTGGCGGATTTCGCGCAATTCGTCGTGCACGCGGCGGCGGATGTCCTCGAAGCTGTGCCCCGAGTATTGCTGGTTGATATAGTTTGCCGCCGAGACCAGCTCGGCCGGGCTGTAGTCGCGGTCGGTAAACAGGATCCGGTTCTGCACGTCGCCATCCGGGGTGACGACGATCAGTAAAACGCGCTTCTCCGACAGGCGGAGGAATTCGATCTGGCGGAAGCTCAGCGCGCGGCGCCGCGGCGTCATCACGATGCCGGCGAAGTTCGTCAGCTGTGATAGCAGCTGCGAGGCGGCCTGGATCACGCGTTGCGGATTGTCCGGATGGAGCTGGTCTTCGAGCTGGAGCAGGTCGCCCGAGCCGATCTGCTTCACCACCAGCAGCGAATCGACGAAGAACCGGTAACCCAGCGGCGTCGGCACGCGGCCGGCAGAAGTATGAGGGCTCGCGATCAGGCCCAGTTCCTCCAGGTCCGACATCACGTTGCGGATCGTCGCCGGGGAGAGGTCCAGCCCGGCGTGGCGCGACAGCGTGCGCGAGCCGATCGGCTGACCCTCGGCGATGTAGCGCTCGACGAGGGTCTTCAGCAGGATCTGCGCGCGTTTATCCAGCATGTCCGGATTCTACAGTTAGAATCGCGCGATGCAGCCAGCCTTCAAACGCGTCGCTCTGGTCGGCAAGCAGACTGCCGAAATCGCCCAGTCGCTGCGCACGTTGCGCGATTTCCTGCGCCAGCGCGGCTGCGAGGTGCTGGTCGAAAAGGAAACCGCGGCCAGCGTGGGCGAAAACGGCGCCGGCGGCGCGAAAACGGCCAGCTACGATGAGATCGGCCGCGGCGCGGACCTGGCGATCGTGATCGGCGGCGACGGCACCATGCTCGCCGCGGCGCGCAACCTGGCGCACCACAAGGTGCCGCTCGCGGGCATCAACCAGGGGCGCCTCGGGTTCATGACCGACATCGCGCTCTCCGAGATGAGCGATTCGGTAGGCGCGATCCTGGAGGGCCGCCACACCATCGAGGAGCGCGCGCTGATCGAGGCCGAGATCCTGCGCGGCGGCAAGACGCTCCTGCGCACCGTCGCGCTGAACGAAGCGGTTCTTACCAAAGGATCGCAGGCGCGGCTGATCGAATTCAAGCTGACCATCGACGGCGAATACGTCTACCGTCTGCGCGCCGATGGCGTGATCGTCGCCACACCGACCGGTTCGACGGCCTACGCGCTGTCCGCGCAAGGGCCGATCCTGCAGCCGACGGTGCACGCTTTCGCGCTGGTGCCGCTCAACCCCCACGTGCTGTCCGCGCGGCCGGTGAGCGTAAGCGACGCCAGCGTGATCGAGATCGCGCTTATGCATGCGCTGGACGCGCGCGCGCATTTCGACGGTTTCGCGCTCACCGATCTGCAGGAGGGCGACCGGCTGGTGCTCAAGCGCTCCGCCGACGCGATCCGCTTCGTGCATCCGCCCGGCTACAGCTATTTCACGATGCTGCGCGAGAAACTGCGCTGGAGCAAAGCGGTCGGCAACAAGCTGGACGAATGAATCAGGGCTGGTTTGCCGCCAGCCAGTCAACCGCCAGCGTCGCGAGCGACTTCACGCCGAGCTTGAGACCGGATTCGTCGACGTAGAAGCGCGGGCTGTGGTTCGGGGCCTCCTTCTTGCAGTCCCGGTCCTTCGGCGTGCAGCCGATGAAAAAGAAGAAACCGGGCACTTCGCGCTGGTAGTAGGAAAAATCCTCCGCGCCGCAGGTTTTCGGGCACACGCCCACCGCGCCTTCGCCGGCGACGCGCTTCAATACCGGCACCGCCCAATGGCTGAGCGCCTCGTTGTTTGAGGTGACCGGATAGCCGCGCGAGATCTTTACGTCCGCGGTGGCGCCGCCGGACTGGGCGATCAGCGTCGACACCTGGTGCACGCATTGATGCAGGTGGTCGCGATGACCTTCGTCGAAGGAGCGGATCGTGCCTTCCATCTTCGCCTCATCCGGGATGATGTTGCCGCGGTTGCCGGCGTGGAAGCTGCCGACGGTCACCACCGAAGGCTCCTCGGTAAGGTTCATCCGGCGCGAGACGATGGTCTGCAGGCCGAGCACGATCTGCGAACCCACCACTATCGGGTCGATGCCCGACCAGGGTTGCGCGCCGTGCGTCTGCCGTCCGCGCAAGGCAACGTAAAAGTGGTCGGAGCTCGCCATCATCGGTCCGACGCGGTAGCCGATGACGCCGGCATGCTGCCTGGACGTGATGTGCAGGCCGAAAATGGCATCCACTTCCGGGTTCTGCAGGCAACCTTGCTCGATCATGATGCGGGCGCCGCCTTCTTCGCCCAGCGGCGGCGCTTCCTCAGCCGGCTGGAATATGAATTTCACCGTGCCGCGGAGTTCGCTGCGCATGGCCGCCAGGATTTCGGCGACGCCCATCAATATCGCGACGTGCGTGTCGTGTCCGCAGGCATGCATCACGCCGGCCTCGGCGCCGTTCCAGGGGGCGCGCGCCTTGCTCCTGAATGGAACATCGGTCTCTTCGGTCACCGGCAGCGCGTCCATGTCGGCGCGCAACGCAACGCAGGGGCCTGGCAGGCCGCCCTTCAGCACG
This sequence comes from Betaproteobacteria bacterium, assembly GCA_039931635.1. Taxonomy (GTDB): domain Bacteria; phylum Pseudomonadota; class Gammaproteobacteria; order Burkholderiales; family SG8-39; genus RBG-16-66-20. The sequence continues at coordinate 5,375 of JBDTRO010000332.1, forward strand.
CCGACGACGCCGGTGTAGGCAACCTTCTCGCGGACCTCGTCGAAGCCGAGCTTCTTCAGGTGCGCCGCTACCATCTTCGCCGTCTCGAACTCCCGGTTGCCGAGCTCCGGATTGGCATGGATGTGCCTGCGCCACTGGACAACCTGCTGCTCGAGGCGGTCGGCGTGCCCGGCGATCGTGGCGTCCAGGCGAACGGGCGATTCGGGTGCGTTCATTGGCATGACCTCCAGGAAGACGGACGGATTATCGCATCGCGCCTGTGCTTGCCTGTAGGGGGCAACACGGGCAGCATTGCGAACCATGCTGCGCGCACTGACAATCCGGGACTTCGTGATCGTGGAGCGGGTGGAGCTCGAGACCGGCGCTGGCTTTACCGTGCTCACCGGCGAGACCGGCGCGGGCAAATCCATTCTGGTGGATGCGATCGAGCTGCTCGTAGGCGGGCGCGCCGACGCCTCGCTGGTCCGCGAAGGGGCCGAACGCGCCGAACTGTCGGCTGAATTCGATATTGCGAATCATGCAGCATTGCAGCGATTCATCGGCGACGCCGGACTCGAAGGCGATCCGGGCAGCGTCATCCTGCGCCGCTCCATCGACCGCGCGGGCCGCTCGCGCTGCTTCGTCAATGGTCATGCGGCGACGCTGGCGCAACTGAAGGAAGCGGGCGAAAGGCTGGTCGACATCCACGGCCAGCACGAGCACCAGTCGCTGCTGCGGCCCGTGGCGCAGCGCGAGCTGCTCGACGCGCACGCGGATGCCGAAGGGCTGGCGCGCGATTGCGCGGACGCCTGGCGGGGCTGGCAGCGGCTGGAGGCGCTCGCCACCGAGGCCGAGCAGCAGTTTGCCAAGCGGGAAGCCGAGCGCGAAGACCTGCGGGAAAAACTGGCCGACCTGAAGAAACTCGGCCTCAAGGACAGTGAATGGGACGGGCTGGCCGCGCAGCACCAGCGTCTGGCCCACGGCTCCAGCCTGCTCGCCGGGGCGCAATCGTCGCTGGAGGCCCTGTCCGAGGCGGACGGCGCCTGCCTGCCGCAACTCTCCGCGGTGGCGAGCCGCTTGCGCGCGTTATCGGAACACGACGCCCACCTCAAGGCGATCGTCGAAATGCTCGAATCGGCCGAAGTGCAGGCCGGCGAAGCCGCCCGCGACCTGCGCGACTATGCGTCGCGTGTTGATCTCGATCCGGTCGCGCTGCGGGAGGTGGAACAGCGCATCGAAGCGCTGCACGCGGCCGGACGCAAATACCGCGTCAAGCCGACGCAGCTGGCTGCGCTCGAGCTGGAAGCCGCGCAGCGCTGCAAGGAACTGGAACTGGCGGCCAGCCCCGAGGCGCTGCAGCGCGAAGTGGCGGCGGCCAAGGGCCGCTTCGTTGCGGCGGCAAAAAAGCTGTCAGCCAAGCGAAAAGGCGCAGCGAAGCTCCTTGACCGCGATGTGACGCAGGCGATGCAGGCCCTGGCGATGGCGGGAGGCCGTTTCTCCGTTTCCTTGAAGGCGTTAGCGGAGCCGGGAGGCGCGGGTGCGGAGGAAGTCGCGTTCGAGGTCGCCTCGCATCCGAGCCTGCCACTGCGGCCGCTGGCGAAAGTGGCCTCCGGCGGCGAGCTCTCGCGCATCAGCCTGGCAATCCAGCTGGTGGCCGCGAAGGAATCGCCGGTCGGCACGCTGGTGTTCGACGAGGTGGATTCGGGGATCGGCGGCGCGGTCGCCGAGACGGTGGGCCGCTCGCTGAAAAAACTCGGCAAGCAGCGGCAGGTGTTCTGCGTCACGCATCTGGCGCAAGTCGCCGCGCAGGGTGACGCGCAGTGGTCGGTGTCGAAGGCCGGCGGGAAAGGGAAAATCAGCAGTGCGGTAGCGCGCCTGGATCGCGCCGGCCGCGTCGAGGAACTGGCGCGCATGCTGGGAGGAACGGAAATTACTGCGACGACCCGCAAGCACGCGGCGGAACTGCTCGGGAAGTAGAAAACCTGGATCCCCGCCTGCGCGGGGATGACGTCAGGCGGCGCGGTGCGGGCAGTTGGTTTTGGTGCAGTCGCCGTAGAGCGCGAGGGAGTGACCGCGCAGTTCGAAGCCGTTCTTGCGGGCGATCTCGCTCTGGCGCTTCTCGATCTCGCCGTCGTAGAACTCTTCCACCCGGCCGCACTGCAGGCACACCAGGTGGTCGTGGTGCCCGCCCTGGTTCAGTTCGAACACCGCCTTGCCGGTCTCGAAGTGCTGGCGCGCCAGCAGGCCGGCCTGCTCGAATTGGGTGAGAACTCGGTAGACGGTTGCGAGTCCAACGTCCATGCTCTCGGCGATCAAGGCCTTGTACACGTCCTCGGCCGACAGGTGGCGCACCTTGCTCGCCTCGAACAGTTCGAGGATCCTGCGCCGGGGCAAGGTGGCCTTGAGGCCGATTTCCTTCAGGCTCTGAGAGGTACTCATCCGTTATCATTATAGGCCCATGAAAATGACTTTCCACCGCGCCTCTGCCTGGATTCCGGCGCTGCTCGCCGCCGCGCTGCTGCCTGCCTGCAAGTCGATCGACGTGCCCAAGGTTCCCGGCGTCACGCCGTACCGGATGGTGATCCAGCAGGGCAATTTCATTTCCCAGGAAATGGTGGCGCAGTTGAAACCCGGCATGACGAAGGAGCAGGTGCGGTTCATCCTCGGCACGCCGCTGGTCACCGACATCTTCCACGCCGATCGCTGGGACTATGTCTTCTTTCGCGAACTGGCCAATGGCAAGCGCGACCAGCGCAACCTGTCGGTGGTCTTCGAGAAGGAAAAGCTGGTGCGGGTGCTCGGCGACCTGATGCCTTCCGATGGCGCGGTCCAGGCGGGTGGGTTCGACCCGCAGTTGAAGCCCGATGCGAAGCCCGCCGCGAAGCCTGCGCCCAAGCCCGAGGCCAAGCCCGTCGCGCAAGCCCCCGAGCACGCCGCTGAAGCCGCCAAACCGGAGCCCGAGGCTGTCCCGGCTCCCAAGCCGGACGAGGACAAGACCGCGGAAGAGAAGAAGTCGCCGGGTTTCTTCGAACGGCTGCGGGAGAAGATCGGCCTGTGAAACCTGCCGCCCTCAGGGTGGTCGTCGCCGGCGCCGGCGGCAAGATGGGCCAGACGCTCATCGAAGCCGTGCGCGGGGACAAGTCGATGGTGCTTGCCGCGGCGTTCGACATGAAGGGCAGCCCGGCGTTGGGCGCGACCATCGGCGGGGTCAGAGTCGGTTCGGATATCCGCAAGGCGATTGCCGCCGGCGACGTCCTGATCGATTTCACCCGTCCCGAGGGGACGATCGAGCATCTCGAGATCTGCGCGCGGCTGGGCAAGTCCATCGTCATCGGCACCACCGGGTTCTCCGACCCGCTGAAAAAGGCGATCCTGCAGGCCGGACGGAAGATTCCGATCGCCATGTCCCCCAATTTCGCGGTGGGCGTGAACGCCATTTTCAAGCTCGCCGAAGTGGCGGCCGGCATCCTGGGCGACGATTTCGACGTCGAAATCATCGAAGCGCACCATCGCCAGAAAGTCGATGCGCCTTCCGGCACCGCCTTGAAGCTGGGGGAAATCGTGGCGAAGAAGCTCAAGCGCGACCTGGGCAAGGTGGCGGTGCATGGCCGCGAAGGTGATACCGGCGCGCGGCCAGCGCGGCAGATTGCGTTTCACGCCATCCGCGGCGGCGACATCGTGGGCGAGCACACGGTCATCTTCGCCGGCGCCGGCGAGCGGGTCGAAGTCACCATCCGTTCGCAGAGCCGCATGACCTACGCCCTGGGCGCGCTGCGCGCCGTCCGGTTCCTGCGCGGCAAGCGTGCCGGACTCTACGACATGAAAGACGTGCTTGGCCTGAAGTAAGAAGCACGGCGGGCGCGGTTGCACGTCGTGCTTGGCCTCAGGTAGTAGGCGCGGTATAATTCGGCGCTCAAATGAGCGGGAGGGGCGCGAGCCTCTTCCGCTTTTTCACATCTAATCCGGGAGTTGCCGTGGCTGCGCTCGATTCCGCCGTTCTCGTCCTCGCTGACGGGACGGTGTTTCGGGGCCGCTCCATCGGTGCGCGCGGCAGTTCGGCGGGCGAGGTGGTCTTCAATACCGCGATGACCGGCTACCAGGAGATCCTCACCGATCCCTCGTACTGCCGCCAGATCGTCACGCTGACCTATCCGCATATCGGCAATACGGGCGTCAATCCGGAGGATGAGGAAGCGGACCGGATCCACGTCGCCGGCCTTGTGGTGCGCGACCTGCCGGCGCTGGTTTCAAATTGGCGCAGCCAGAAGGATTTAAGTTCTTATTTAAAAGAAAAAAAAGTAGTCGCGATCGCCGACATCGACACCCGCAAGCTGACGCGCATCCTGCGGGAACAAGGGGCGCAGA
>JBDTRO010000333.1:0-5208 GCA_039931635.1 Betaproteobacteria bacterium
CGCGGCATGCGCAGGTGCAGCGTCTCGATGCCCTGCAGGATGTGGAACGCGGTCATCGGCGCCATGCAGGCGCCGAAGTCGCGCAGCCCTTCGCGCCGCGCGCGCAGCAGGAAGGCGCGCGTGCCGGACTCGTCCTCGAAATCCATGTTGTGGAAGCCGGCGTATGGCGCACTGAGCTGCGCGAATTTGCCGCTCTTGCCCCAGTCAAAGCGCCCGGAATCAACCAGCACGCCGCCGATTGCGATGCCGTGGCCGCCGAGGAACTTGGTGGCGGAGTGATACAGCAGGTCCGCGCCCAGCTCGAAGGGCTTCATCAGGTACGGCGTGGTGAAGGTTGCATCCACCAGCAGCGGCACGCCCGCCGCATGGGCAATTGCGGAGACCGAAGGGATATCGAGGACATCCAGGCCGGGATTGCCCAGAGTTTCACCGAACAGCAGCCGGGTATTCCCGTTTATCGCGCTTTTCCACGCATCGTGGTCGCGCGGGCTGACAAAAGTCGTATCGATGCCGAATCGCTTCAGCGTATAGCCGAGCAGGTTGTGCGAGCCGCCGTAGAGCGCGGCGGAAGCGACGATGTGGCTGCCGGCATCCATCAGCGTCGCGATCGCCAGGTGCAGCGCCGCCTGCCCGCTTGCGGTTGCGATCGCGCCGACGCCGCCTTCGAGCGCGGCCATGCGCTCCTCCAGCACGGCGACGGTCGGATTCGAGATGCGCGAGTAGACGTGCCCCGCGCGCTCCATGTTGAACAGCGATGCCGCGTGCGCGGTATCGCGGAAAACGTAGGAAGTCGTCTGGTAAATCGGTACCGCGCGCGCGCCCGTTACCGGATCGACCGACTGCCCGGCATGCAGCGCCAGCGTGTCAAAGCCCGGATATTTTGGACCAGCCACCGCTGAAACTCAGTGCAGGTGTTTGCGCGAGGGCCGCGTCGCGGTCTCGAAGGCGCGCTCGGGCTTCTTCACATCCGCCGCGTGTTCCTTCCAGTCCTGCTCGAACAGCCCGTCCACCACTGCAACCACCTCGGCGACGCGCTCCTTGCCGAACTGGCGCGCGAGCAGCGCCGACACGTCCTCGAGCATGCAGCGGCGCTGCGCCTCGTGGATCGCGTGCGCCGTGGGCCCGACGAACAGCAGCCGCGACTCCTGCTCGCCGTTGTCCAGGTAGAGCGTGAGCTCGACTTCGACCGCCTCGTAGCACAAGGGGCCGAGATTCTCGAGCGCCGAATCGAGCGCGGGATGGAAACTGCGGCCGATCTCGCCCGTCCAGCAGATCAGGAACATGAGCTCTTTTTCATCGAAGCGCAGCCCGGGTTCCTCCTGCTCGAGGCTCTTCACGTCGGCGAGCCCCTCCGCATCGAGATACTCGAGCAAAGGCCCAAGCGCCTGCTCGATCTGCTTCTTCGACACGCCTTCCAGCATCGGGATGTCGGCGTGCAGGTGCACTTCCATGCGCATGGCGGCTTTTCCCGGGAGTATGGATGAGCATTTTATCACGCGCGAAAAGGCAAAACCCGACCGTCGGCGCCCGTCAACGGACCTGCGGCGCGCCGCGTTCTTGTAGGTAGCCCGAGAATGGGTGCGCACCCCAGCTGCCATTGGAGGTAGCCATGAACGTGATGTACAGCAGTGAGAACTACTACGTGGTCGAATTTCCTGGCCGCCACGGTATCGAACTGGTGGACAAGACCACGCGCCGCGCCGGGTTTCTCGAAGGCGAAGTGGAAGCGATATTCCGCGCCACCATGGCCGACTTCGCCGCGGGCGAGCCCAGCGTCGAATCGGTGGACGAGTTCCTCGGCCTTTACGATGCCCTGCTGACGAACTCCGTCGCGCTGCACTGAAATTACGCTAGCATCGGGCCGATGGTCCGGCCCGATTATTCCGGCAATGGATTTGTAAACCTGGTTGCCTCCCTCGTGGAGGCATGCGGCGGGACGCCTCGCCACCCGCCCCTGATTTCTCTCGCAGTCCCGGAGATCCGCTCCGCGAGAAACGTCGTTCTCCTCATCGTCGACGGACTGGGCGACAACTACCTCCGGACGAACGGCGCCAGCGGGCAATTCGCAGCGCACCGCCGCGGCGCCATGCGCGCCGTGTTTCCTTCGACCACCGCCAGTGCGATCACGACTTCGTTCACCGGAGCGACGCCGCTGGAGCATGGCCTTACGGGCTGGTTCACCTATTTCTCCGAGGCTGCCTGCGTCGGCGCGCCGCTCCCGTTCCAGCGCCGCGGCGAAAAAGCCTCGCTCGGCATCGCGCCGGAACGAATTTTCGTCGAACGATCGCTGTTCGACACGCTGGCCGAGCGCAGCATCGTCGTGTCCTACCGGCCGATCGTCGATTCCCTGTACAACCGCCACCATTGCGGACGCGCCGAGCGGCGCGCCTACGACAATCTGGCCGGCTTCCTCGAGGAAACGGCGCGCGCGGTGCGATCGGGCCCGGAGCGCAAGTTTGTCTACGCCTACTGGCCCGAGCTCGATGCGCTCTCGCACCGATATGGCGTTGCGAGCCTCGAAGTGCGCGCGCATTTCGCGCAACTGGAGGCGATGTTCGGCGAGCTGCTGGCGCGCCTGTCCGGCACCGATACGCTGGTCGTCCTGACAGCCGATCACGGCTTCATGGACAGCCCGCCGGAGGAATCCGTGGACCTGCCCGCGCAGCTCGCCGCCATGCTGCGCTTTCCGCTCTGCGGCGAACGCCGGGTTGCCTTCTGCCATGTGCAGGACGAAAAGCGGTTTCTGGCAACGGCGCAAGACCTGCTGGGCAATTGCGCGCAAGTGCGGCCCAGCCGGGACCTGGCGGATGAAGGCTGGTTCGGCACCGGCCGCGCGCATCCGCGTTTCGCGGAGAGAATCGGCGACGTGGCGTTGGTCATGAAGGGCCGCGGTACGATAAAGGACTGGGTGACCGGGGAGCCGCGGCACCTGCATATCGGCAATCACGGCGGCATGAGCGCAGACGAGATGCATATCCCTCTGGTGGTGGCGAAAACATGAAAACACGCGCGAACAACATTGACGTCAACTATGAGGTGCACGGCAGGGTCGGCGCGCCGTGGCTGGTACTCAGCCACTCGCTCGCCTGCAGCGTGCGCATGTGGGATCCGCAGATCGCGGCACTCAAGGATCAATTCCAGATCCTCGCTTTTGACACGCGCGGCCACGGCGCCACCGAGGCGACGAAAGGCGCATACACGCTGGAGCTTCTGGCGGACGACCTGTTTTCCCTGCTGAAGGCGCTGAAGATAGAGCAAGCCCACTACTGCGGACTTTCCATGGGCGGGATGATCGGCCAGACGTTTGCGCTCAAATACCCCGGCGTGTTCCAGTCGCTGACCCTGGCCGACACCACCAGCCGGTATCCCGCGCAAGCCGCGGCTGCCTGGGCCGATCGCATCACGACGGCGGAAGCCAAGGGCATGGAACCGCTCGCCCAACCGACGCTGGAGCGCTGGTTCACCGAGCCTTTCCGCAGGCAAAATCCCGCCGCCGTGGATGCCATCCGCAAATTGATCGTCACCACGCCTGTCGCAGGCTACGCCGGCTGCTGCCACGCCATCCCGAAAATCAACCTGACCGCGCGACTGAAGGAGATCAAGTGCCCGATGCTGGTGATCGTCGGTGCCGACGATCCGGGCACGCCGCCGTCCATGGCGCAGGAAATCCACGACAACGCGCCGGGTTCGAAACTGGTGGTCCTGCCGCAGGCCGCGCACCTCGCCAACATCGAGCAGCCCGAGGCCTTTACCCGCGCGCTGCGCGACTTCCTCAGGTCGAGCTGATTCCTGCCACGCCACGGTCGATGAAGTCGCGCGACTGCTCGAGCACCGCAGCGCGCCAATCCGGCGCCGCGGGGTAGAACGCCGCCTCGTATTCGCGCCGCACCTTTGCGGCGAGCACCGGATCGCGCGGCCCCTCGAAGCGCATCCAGCGCTGCGCCAGGCCCGCGCGCTGCATGTCGCGCCTGGGCAACGTGCCGAATTCGACCACGATGCTGGTGACTTCGACCCTTGGCAGCATCTCGGCGAAGGCGTCGATGATGGTGCCGCTGTAGGTCGCGAGCTTCTTGTGCGTCACGCCCTGCAGGTTGACGGCGCGCTCGCCCCACCAGGCGCGCGCCCGTTCGCGCGCCGGCGAGCCCTCCGCATGAAAGCAGATGTAGATGTGCTCGCACCAGGGGCCGATGCCGGTATGCAGATCCATGAAGGAAACGCTGCGCGCGCGTCCCAGATGGATTTCCACCGCCGCGCGGAAGGCGTTGTTCGCCCATTGCGCCCGTGCCCCGCCGTAGAAGACGCCATCCTGGTGCGCATATTGCCCGCCGTTGAATGCATCGGAAAATGCCTTCTCCCCGACGCGCTCGCGAAAGGCATCGAGCTTCGTGAACGCGCCCGCGATCGCCTCCTCGTTCCAGTCCTTGATCGCGATGACCTTCTGCAACTCGTCGTAACCCCGGTTCACCGGCAACGGCTTGGAAAAATCGACGAAATTCCGGTTCAGGTCGACGTTCTCTTCGGTGGTGCGGGTCTTGTGCGCGAAGCCCCAGGGATTCTGGGCGTGGAAAAAAATGACCGCCGTATCTTTGGGCAACCGCGGCTTGCCGCGCAGCCAGGCATATTGCGCAGCCGAGCCCGAATAGCCCTCGATGCCGTGGGTGCCGCTGCCGACCACGAAAACGCGCGCTGCATTTCCCGGTCCAAGCACCGCCACGTCCAGATACAGCGCCTCGCCACCGGGGCCGCGCTCGTCGGGATGCTGATAGCTCGCCAACTTCGCCCCGGCGCGGCGCGCGGCCTCGACAAATTTGCGCCGCGCCTCGGCATAGGATTCGGAGAAAGCCTCTAGTTCGGGCATCGGGCGTAGCCTACCTGATTAAAATAACGGCACCAATTGGCCCGAAGAACGTCAAAAGAGCATCAAAAGTAAGGCCCGTCCACCGGTGGTATCGTTGATTCCTCTATGGCACCGCACCACACCATGAAGCGCGCCGTCTACGGCCTGGTCCTGCTGGCCGCGCTCGCCGCCGCGACGGATGCCGACGCCCAGCGCAGGCGGATGCCGGTGCGCACCGAACCGATTCCCGACACCGAGACCGGCGGCAAAGCGGGCTCCGGCAACGTCGAGCCGCAGAATCCCGGCATGATGATTTACGGGCCGCCGGAGCCGATACTTGGCGCGCCGCCTCTGCCGCCCGTTCCGGCCGC
>JBDTRO010000334.1:0-31667 GCA_039931635.1 Betaproteobacteria bacterium
GCGCGCGCCAGCATCTCCGAGGAGGCCTCAGCCACCATCTCGGGTCCCTCGACGAATGGCGCACCGGCCGCCGCAAGCAGCCGAGCGAACAATTCCGGTCGCATGCCGCGTTCGCCACGCAGCAACAACGGCGCGCCGGCCTGTGCCAGTTGCGCCAGGCGCTTGCGCGTCTCCGCGAGAACCGGCGAGCGGCCCAGGTTGGCGAGCGACAGTTCGCGCGGGACCGCCGCCTCCTGATTGCGCAGCGCGCGCTTTACGGTGGCCAGCAGCCGCTGCAACGCGATCGGCTTTTCCAGATAGTCGAGCGCGCCGATGCGCGTCGCCTCCACCGCCGTCTCTATGGTGCCGTGTCCGGACATCATGACTACCGGCATACCTAGCTGCCCGCTGGCCGCCCATTCCTTGAGCAGCGATATGCCGTCCGTGTCCGGCATCCAGATGTCGAGCAGCACCAGGTCCGGGCGATGCCGCTCGCGCAGGCGCCTGGCTTCCCCGGCACTCTCGGCAAGCAGCACCTGGTGGCCCTCGTCGGCAAGGATCTCCGAGAGCAATTCCCGGATGCCGACTTCGTCGTCTACGACCAGAATCTGTGCCATGGTCCTCAGGCCGCCTTTGCCGCGTTGCCCTGCACGGTGCTCGAGCCGTTCCCGCTGTTCGCCATGGGCAGCAGGATGGTTACGGAAACGCCCTTCGCCAGGCGATTCTCGATCGCCAGCTGGCCATGGTGCTCGTCCACGATCTTCTTGACGATCGCCAGACCGAGCCCGGTCCCGCGCGGCTTGGTAGTTACGTAAGGTTCGAATATCCGCGCCATCATTTCCTCGGGAAAGCCACCGCCATTGTCTGTCACCGACAAACGCACCCTGTCTCCCGCGACCTCGGTGCGCACCTCGATCGCCGGAGACTCGCCCGCATTCTTCCGGTGTTCGAGCGCGTCCTGCGCGTTTTGCACCAGATTGTGGAGCACCTGGCGGATCTGCGCGGAGTCTGCGCGCACCCCGGGCAGGGCGGGCGCGAGTTTCCGGGCGATCGGCACACTTGATGTTTCGTACAGGGCCAGCACTTCCAGCACCAGGGCGTTCAGTTCGAGTTCCGTGAAAACGGGCGCCGGCAGCCGCGAGTAATCGCGAAAATCATCCACCATGGCCTTCAGCGCCGCAACCTGGTTGACGATGGTCCGGGTACCGCGAGCGAGTACCTCGGCGTCTTGAGGCGCGAGCTTGCCAGAGAGCTTCATTTCCATGCGCTCGGCGGAGAGCTGGATCGGCGTCAGCGGATTCTTGATTTCATGCGCCAGCCGCCGCGCCACTTCGGCCCAGGCAGTGGCTCGCTGCGCCTGAATGAGCTGCGTAATGTCGTCGAACACCAGCACATAACCGCCGGCCGGATCCTGGGGCAGCGCCGTGCCGCGTACCAGGAGCACCTTTCCGGTGCTCTTTAGTTCCACTTCCTGCTGCCACGCCAGCGTCCCGTGGGCACGGAATTGCTCGCGCATGTCCGCGGCAAAGGAATCCAGTTCGGCGCCCAGGATCGCCAGCGAGCCATGGTTGGTGATCGACAGCGCGAGCTGGCGATCGAATACCAGTACCCCGGCGGAAAGATTGGCAAGAATGTTCTCCAGGCGCGCCTTGGCGCTTTCCAGCGCCATGCGGTTCGCCTCGACCACCCGCTGCGCATCGTCCAGCTGGCGCGTCATCGAATTGAACGATTCGGTCAGTACGCCCAGTTCGTCCCGGCTGGTAACCGGCGCCTGGCGGCTGAAGTCGCCGCGCGCGACCGCCTGAGTTGCCTGGGCAAGATTGGCGAGCGGTTCCGACAACCGGCTGGCAAGCACGACGGCAAGCGCAATGGCGACCAGCAGTGCCATGCATAGCGCAAGCGTGAGCGTCACGATATAGATGCGCTTCAGGCCCTGGCGCGAAAGCGCAAGCTCGCGGTAGTCGCGGTAAGCGGACTCGACTGCCTCGGCGCTGCGGCCGAACTGCTCCGGCACCGATTGGCGAAGCTGCACGAAGCGTGATTCGTCGGCCAGAGCGAGGCTCGCAACCGGCACGACCACCCGCAACGCCAGCGGCTTGCCGGCGGCCGCATCGACCGAGCTGTATCCACGGGACGTGCGGGCCTGCCTGAGCGCCTGCGGCGTCGGCAATTCGGGCACAAGTCGCGTGACATCCTCGCTGGAACTCGCCAGTACGCGCCCGCCCGCATTGACGATGACGGCCTCCTGCACACCCGATTGATCGCGCAGGCGTCCAAGCAGAACGACCTGCTGGCTTGCCGGGCGGTCCGCCAGCTCAGCCGCAATGGCGCGCGCTTTGGCGTGCAGCTCGCTCAGCATCTGATCGATCGCCGACTGGCCCAGGTTGATGCCGCCCTCCAGGGCCGCGTCCACCTTGACGTCGAACCAGGACTCGACGCTCTTGGAAAGAAACTGCACCGACACCGTATAGACGAGCGCACCCGGAACCACCGCCATCAGCGCGAGCAGCAGCAGCAGGCGTACCGTAAGTCGCGAGCCGAAGGCCCTTTCCCGGTATTTGCGCCACAGCGTGCGAATCTGCCAGGCGACCAGTACCGCGAGCAGGACCGTCAACGCCGCGTTCAATCCCAGCAGCAGCGGGTAGTAACTCGCGAACACGGTCGTATTTCCGCTCGCCGTGGCGAGCAGGAACAGCAACACGCCAGCGAGTGCCGCGCCGAGAATGATCAGCAGCCTCATCGCGTCTCCACCTCCTTCGGCTCGAGGCTTTCGACCGGCGCGGGAAAAGCCACGGGCGGCCGGAAGGCAAAGCGCCGCCACGGCGATTCCAGATTGAGTTCGCGGCTCGTGATCGCGCTGAGTTGGAAGGGTCTGGGCAGCAGCGCCACGTCGAGCCGCATCCGGACCGCAGCATCGTAGGTGGCATCCGCGAGCCCGACGCTGCGGTCCACCACCTGCCAATTGCGCACGCGGCGCAGCACGTTCAGCGCTTCCTCCAGCGTGGGGTAGTTCTGCTGCAGAACGCCGGTCGAAAGCCGGTAATGACGCGACAGGGCGTGGTAGGACAGGCGCAACTGCAGGCGCTTGGCGGCGGCCTTCTCGTCAAACCAGTACCAGCGCCGCCGGGATAGTTCGAACTCGACCACGAAGTACACGGGTACGCCGTTGGTGATCACTTCGGCGAGCCGCGGATTCAGGTCGAACGCAAAGTCCGCGGCCAGCACAACGCCATCCTCGGTCGCGGCAAGGCGCGCCTCGGTCACCTCGATGTCGTCGGCGCGCGCGGAAAAAGCCATTGTTAGCGAGGCACCGCCCAGCGCGAGCACCGTCAACAGCTTCGCGAGCGTGGCCAGCAGGTTCTTGAGGAGAGCGAAGCCTCGCATCGCGCGTCGCCTCAGGTTTGTCCTAGGCCGGCTTCTCTAGCAGGGCGAAAAAAAATCCGTCGTGCTCGGGACCGGGCAGAAGCTGCGCCGCGGCGTCATCCAGCAGGGGCGCGCGCCGCGCGCCTGGCGTGCGCGCGGCAAATGCGTCGACCGCCGCGTCGTTCTCGTCCGGAAAAATCGAACACGTGACATACAGCAATTTACCACCCGGGGCGAGCGTGCGCCAAAGCGCATCCAGGATGCGCGCCTGGCGTGCGGCGAAGGCGGCGAGATCTGCATCCCGGCGCAGCCACTTGATATCCGGGTGGCGCCGCACCACGCCTGATGCCGAACACGGCACATCGGCGAGAATCCGATCGTATGTCGCGCCGTCCCACCAGGCTTCCAGTGCGGTGCAGTCAGCCGTGCGCAACTGCGCTTTCAGCCCAAGCCTTTCCTGGTCGCGCGCGATGCCAGCGCAGCGGGCGGCATCGGCGTCCAGCGAAGTCAGATCGACGTCCGCCGACTCGAGAATATGGGCGCTTTTGCCGCCGGGTGCAGCGCAGGCGTCGAGTACCCGCTGACCGGTTCGCAACTCCAGCAGGGCCGCCGCGCGTTGCGCGCCGGCGTCCTGCACCGAGACCTCTCCCCGGGCAAAACCCGGCAGGCGATCGACCGGCACCGGCTTTTCCAGCAGCAAAGCCGCTGGACCCACCTCGCGCCCGGCAATCCCCTCGGCGGCCAGGCGTGCAGCGTAGATCTGCAGCGTAGAGCGGCGCACATTCACCCGCAGACACATCGGTGGATGGGTGTTGCCCTCTGCCAGTACCTGCTCCCAGGCGAGCGGATAGGCGGCGCGCGCGCGCTCGATCCACCACTTGGGATACCGATGGTGGGCAACCTCTTCGCTGCCCAGCCGCGCTTCCAGTCCGCTACGTGCGCGCAGGAAATTGCGTAGTAGCGCGTTCACGTAACCTTTGGCGCTGGCGCGCTGCATCGCAATGCAGGCGCGCGCGGCCTGGTCCACGACCGTATATTCCGCGTAGCGCCCGGATTCGAGCGCATAGAAGGAACACCATAGCAGCGCTTCGACCAGCGGATCCGTCGTGCCAGCACGCCGGGAGAGCGCGGTGACAATCGCCTGCGAGCGGCCGTAGCGCCGCAACGTGCCGTAACACAGGTCCATCAACGCGGCGCGCGAGCCATCCGCCGGATCGCGGTCGGCGCGGTCAAGTTCGGCCGACAGGCTGCGGCCGGCCGCAACGCGCGCGACCAGCGCCGCTGCCGCCGCAAGAGCTTCAGCGAGCGGCGCCAAACCGTTCGCCGCGAGCGAGCGGAAAACCGCGCAGAAATTCCGCCGCCGCGAGTCGTTTGCCGCCGGCACGCTGCAACTCTTTGGCCAGCAGCGCACCCCCGCCACAAGCGATCAGAATGCCTTCGTCGCCGCTCTCGATCACCTCGCCTGGCGATCCTTCGCGTGCAATACAACGCGCGCCCCAGATCTTTATGGCTTCGCCGCGGAATTGCGATCGTGCGCCGGGCGACGGGCGCAGAGCCCGCACCGTGCGCTCGAGCACTTCGCAGGGCCTTGTCCAGTCGAGTTCAGCTTCTTCCTTGCCGATTTTGCGAGCATAGATCGCCCCGGACTCCGTCTGCGGCCGAAGGGTGGCGCGCCCTGCGGCGATGTCGGCGAGCGCATCCACGACCGCCTTGGCGCCAAGCGCCGCAAGCCCGTCGTGCAGGGACTGCGCGTCATCGTCCTTCGAGATCTCCATCCGGTGCAGCGAGAGTATCGGACCGGTGTCCAGTCCCGCATCCATTTGCATGATCGTAATTCCGGATTCGCGATCACCTGCCAGCAAAGCGCGCTGAATCGGCGCCGCTCCGCGCCAGCGCGGCAGGAGCGAGGCGTGGATGTTGATCGCACCATGCAGGGCGACCTCGAGCGCGCGCGGCGGCACGATCAATCCGTACGCCGCGACAACCAGGACTTCCGGGCGTGCGGCCGCGAGGCGATCGAGGACGCCAACGTCCTTCAGGCTCTGCGGTTGAAATATTTCCAGGCCGCGGGTAGCAGCAAGCTGGCTGACCGCGCTAGCCGACGGATGCAGGCCGCGGCCTGCCGGCCGGTCGGGCTGGCTGAGTACCAATGGAACGTCATGGCCGGCGTCGAGCAAGGCCGCCAGCGCGCGCGCCGCGAATTCAGGAGTACCGGCGAATACTAGGCGCAGGAAAGTGCCAGGCGACCGAAGAGATCAAGCACTCTTGCGAAGCTGTTTCGCCAGCCGCGCCCGGATGCGTTGCTGCTTCAGCTGCGACAGGCTCTCGACGAACACTTTTCCCTTGAGATGGTCCATTTCGTGCTGGATGCAAACCGCGAGCAAGCCCTGCGCCTCGAGAGTAAACAAATTGCCGTTCTGGTCGTGCGCGCGCACTTTGACGCGCTCGGCACGCTCCAGCGTGTCGTAGATTCCCGGTACCGACAGGCAGCCTTCCTCGATATCCGAAACCCCGCTCGCGTCGACGATCTCCGGATTGATCAGCACCACCAGGGAATCGCGGCGTTCCGAAACGTCGATCACGATCAGCTGCCGGTGCACGTCAACCTGGGTGGCGGCAAGCCCGATGCCGGGCGCCTCGTACATGGTCTGCGCGAGGTCGGCGACGAACTGCTTCAACGGTTCGTCGAAAATGGTTACCGGCACCGCGACCTTGTGCAGCCGCGCGTCCGGGTATCGAAGGATGTTCAGGAGGGCCATAAATCAGTAATTTGTTTGCAAATTGAATCGATTACGTGCAGTATCTCAGGCTGTGGTTAAACAGTGGGGCTTTATGCTACATTTGGGTACGAAAACCGCAATCTCAACCGGCCCAGGACGTCAGCCGCCGATCGGGGGCTTTATGTACCAACAATGGCGTAAGTCTATCACAACGCTGGCTTTTGTCCTCATCGGGGGAGTCTCCGCCGGGGCCGTGGCACAGGCGCCCAAAGCGCCCCTGGCGATGAAACCGGACGCGCCCGAGCGCTACGTCGTCGTTCCGGGAGACACGCTCTGGTCAATCGCCCAGCGCTATACCGATTCGCCCTGGCGCTGGCCGGAACTGTGGAACCTGAACAAGGACCAGATCAAGAATCCCCACCGCATCTATCCGGGCAACGTCATCGTGCTTGACCGTGCGCGTGGCAGCCTCGCCTTGGCCGATACGGTAAAACTGAGCCCGAAAGTGCGCGCGGAATCGACCGCGCAAGCCGCGATCCCGAGCATTCCGCCCGCGATCATCGAGCCGTTCCTGACGCGCCCCCTCGTCATCGAGGCAGATGGCCTGGACAACGCACCGACGATCGTCGCTACCGAGGAATCGCGCGTCATCCTGGAGACCGGCAACCGCGCCTTCGTGCGGGGACTCGGGGATTCCAGGGAAACTACATGGTTCGTCTACCGGCGCGGCCCGGCTCTGGTCGACCCGGACACCAAGACGACGCTGGGCTATGAGGCGATTTACCTGGGTACCGCGCGAGTGGTCCGCAACGGTGATCCAGCGGTCATACAGCTCACCTCGGTCACCCAGGAGGTCGGGGTCGGCGACAAACTGGTCGCCGCTGGCAAACCCGATGTCCCGACCTACGCGCCGCGTGCCCCGTCGGCCAATGTCAAGGGGCGCATCATTTCCCTCTATGGGCGGGATACGCGCGTGGGCGAGTACGGCAATCAGTCGGTGATCGCCATCAACCTTGGCAAGTCTCAGGGGATAGAAGTCGGAAACGTCGTCGCGCTCTATCGGCCGGGCGCCACTGTTGCCGACGCTTCGCGCCCGACGGGTACCAGCGCCGCACCGCTCGTCCTGCCAAACGAACGCTATGGCATTGCGTTTGTGTTCCGTGTATTCGACCGGGTATCCTATGCTCTGGTGATGACGATCTCGAAACCGGTCAATAAGCTGGATCTTGTACAAAATCCCTAAGCGCAGTACCGTTTTCTGCCGGAGCGGGCCGCCGGCATGACATCCGACCCGGGGCTGGCGAGCTGGCTGCAACTCACCCTCACACCGGGCCTCGGTGCCGCGACAATCCGCAAACTGCTCTCGCAGTTCGGCCTCCCAGAGAAAATTCTTGCCGCAAAACGCACCGAGCTGGCGCGCTTCGCGAGTGCCGACGCGTTGCAGGCGCTCGATTCGGACGCCGTCGCAAAGTCGGTGGAGCACGCGCTTGACTGGTTGGAGCAGCCCGGCAACGCCATCGTCACGCTCGCAGACGCGGCCTACCCCAGGCTGCTGCTTGAGATCTCGGATCCGCCAGCGGTCCTTTACTGCCGCGGGCGCACCGACCTGCTGGACCGGCCCGCGCTGGCGCTGGTCGGCAGCCGGAACGCAACCGCCCAGGGCAACAGCAACGCCGAACAGTTCGCGCGCAGTTTCAGTACGGCTGGCCTCACTATCGTCTCCGGCTTGGCGCTGGGCGTAGACGCTGCCGCCCATCGCGGCGGACTCGCTGGCGATGGTTCCACCATTGCGGTCCTTGGAACAGGAGCCGACATTACCTATCCGCAGGGAAACGCCGCGCTTGCCGCCGAGATCGCCTCGCGCGGCCTGCTGCTGTCCGAATTCGCGCTCGGCACCAGGGCCCTGGCGCACAATTTTCCGCGCCGCAATCGCCTGATAAGCGGGTTGGCGCAGGGTTGCCTGGTCATCGAGGCCGCGCTCGCTTCCGGCTCCCTTGTCACGGCGCGTGCTGCGGCCGAGCAGGGGCGCGAGGTATTCGCCGTGCCCGGGTCGATCCATTCACCGCTGTCAAAGGGCTGTCATGCACTGATCAAGTCCGGCGCCAAGCTCGTCGAATCGGCCGAAGACGTGCTCGCCGAGTTGTCCGCCTTTCGCCGCACAGGATTTGCTTCCACCCGGACCGCCGCAAACGCACCCGCCGCGCCCGGGTCAACGGCAAGCGCCGATGAACCGTTGCTCGCATGGATGGGTTTCGATCCGGTGGACATGGACTCTCTGTGCGCGCTCGCCGGAATGCCGGTGGAGATGATATCCGCCGAATTGCTGCGGCTGGAACTCGCCGGCCGCGTCACCGTATTGCCGGGCGGTCTCTACCAGAGACTAAACTGAGGACTTGAACGCTACTCAACTGAGGAGATAAAAACAATGTACGACATCCTCGTTTACCTGTTCGAGAACTGCCAGCAGCACGAACTGTCCAATGAGAAGGACAGGGTCGCGAAAAAGCTGTCCGCAGCCGGATTCGAGGAATCGGACATCAGCGAGGCGCTCACCTGGCTGGCCGGTGTCGCCCGAGAGCCGCACCGCTCGCTCGCGCCGCTGCCTGAATCCGGCGCGGCCTTTCGCGTCTACGCTCCCAAGGAACTGGCCAGGCTCGATGCCGAATGCCGCGGCCTGCTGATCTATTTCGAGCAGTCCGGTATCCTCAGCCCTCAGACGCGCGAGTACGTGATCGAGCGGGCGCTCGCGGCCACGGGCGAGGGCCTTACCATCGAGCAATTGAAGCTCGTTGTACTGATGGTGCTCTGGAACCAGCAGATTCCGAGCAGCCGGCTGGTCGCAGAAGATTTGCTGTCGCCGGTCGGCGCGCGACTGCCGAGCTGAAGTACCCGCGCGCGAACGCGCATTTTCCCCGGAGTTGATGCGGCACTCTCTTTGCGGGTATCCTTCGCGCCCCGCATGGCGAAGAAGCTGATCATTGCCGAAAAACCGTCCGTCGCCGCCGACATCTCGCGCGCGATTGGCGGATTCACGCGCAAGGGCGAGTATTTCGAGAGCGAAGAGTACGTTCTGTCGTCCGCTGTCGGACATCTTCTGGAACTCACGCTGCCGCCAGAGCACGACGTAAAGAAGGGCAAGTGGTCATTCGCCAATCTACCCGTCGTGCCGCCGCATTTCGATCTCGCGCCGATCGAAAGAAGCGAGGCCCGGCTGAATGTCCTGTTGAAGCTGCTCAAGCGTAAGGACGTAACCGGCATCGTCAACGCCTGCGACGCCGGCCGCGAGGGCGAACTGATATTCCGCTACATCGCGCAATATTCAAAAACGAAAAAACCGATCGAACGCCTGTGGCTGCAGTCCATGACCCAGGGCGCGATCCGAGAGGGCTTCGCTTCCCTTCGCAAGGACCGCGACCTGTTGGCGCTCGCCGACGCGGCAAAATCGCGCTCTGAGGCCGACTGGCTGGTCGGCATCAACGGCACGCGCGCGATGACCGCTTTCAATTCGAAGGAAGGCGGCTTTTATCTCACCACGGTGGGACGGGTGCAGACGCCTACGCTCGCCATCCTGGTCGAGCGCGAAGAGAAGATTCGCGCTTTCCAGTCGCGCGATTACTGGGAGGTACACGCCCGTTTTGGCGCTGTGGCAGGCGAATACCCCGGCCGCTGGTTCGAGCCGGCGTTCAAGAAGGACGACGATCCCGAGCGCAAGGCTGAGCGCCTCTGGAAAGCGGAGCGGGCGGAAGCGATCGCCGCGGCCTGCAGCGAAAAGCAGGGCATCGCCACCGAGGAAACCAAACCGTCGACCCAGGCCTCGCCGCTGCTGTACGACCTGACCAGCCTACAGCGGGAGGCGAACGGGCGATTCGGTTTTTCGGCCAAGGGAACCCTTTCGCTCGCACAATCGCTTTACGAGCGGCACAAGGCGCTCACTTATCCGCGGACCGATGCGCGCGCGCTGCCCGAGGATTACATTGCCACCGTCAAGAAGACGATGGACGCCCTGGCCGGCGTGCGGGAGTTCGCTCCATTCGCCAAGCAGGTTCTCAAAGGCGGCTGGGTGAAGGCGAACAAGCGAATTTTCGACAACAGCAAGATTTCCGACCACTTTGCGATCATTCCAACTCTGCAGACGCCGGTAAACCTTAGCGAGCCTGAGGCGAAACTATACGACCTGGTGGTGCGTCGCTTCCTTGCGGTTTTCTTCCCTTCCGCGGAATTCCTTCAGACCACCCGCATTACCAAGGTGGGCGAAGAGCATTTCAGAACCGATGGACGCGTCATGCAAAGTCCCGGTTGGCTCGCCGTCTACGGCAAGAGCCTGCAGGATGACACCGTGACCCTGCCCGCGATCGTGCAGGGCGAGAAGTTGAAAGCGCTGGAAGTGAAGGCAACCGCCAACCAGACGCGCCCGCCCGCCCGCTTCAACGAGGCGACATTGCTCTCCGCCATGGAAGGCGCGGGCAAGCTGGTTGAAGACGACGAACTACGGGCGGCAATGGGCGCGAAGGGCCTGGGCACGCCGGCAACGCGCGCGGCCGTCATCGAGGGCCTGATCTACGAAAAATATGTGGAGCGCCTGGGCCGCGAGCTGAAGCCGACCTGGAAAGCCTTCCGTCTGTTCTTTGCGCTGCGACACTTCGGTGTCGATGAAATCACATCGCCGGAACTTACCGGCGACTGGGAATTCAAGTTGAAACAGATGGAACAGGCGAAGCTGCCGCGCAGGAAGTTCATGGAGCACATCGAGCAGGTGGCCCGGGACCTGGTAAAGCGGATCAAGTCCGGCACCATCCCCGAAGAGGCATTTGCCTCCGTAGCCGCCCCCTGCCCGAAGTGCGGCGGCGTGATCCAGGAGACCTATCGCAAGTTCCAGTGCCAATCGTGCGACTTCTACATCTGGCCGGTTCTGCTGGGACGCGATTGGTCGCCGGACGAGGTGGCGGAACTGGTCACCAAGAAATTTATCGGCCCGCTTACCGGCTTTCGCAGCAAGCAGGGCAGGCCGTTCTCGGCCGGAATGAAACTTACCGACGAATTCAAGATCGAGTTCGATTTCGGCCAGGGAGCGGGAGACAGCGACGAGCCGGTCGACTTCAGCGGCAAGGAAGCATTGGGCGCGTGTCCTAAATGCGGCTCCCGCGTGTTCGAGCACGGCGTTTCCTACGTATGCGAGAAATCCGTCGGGCCGCAACGCAGTTGCGACTTCCGTTCCGGCCGCATGATCCTGCAACAACCGGTGGAGCAGGCGCAGATGCAAAAGCTGCTCGCCACAGGACGCACGGATCTGCTGACCGGCTTCATGTCGAAGAAGAACCGGAAGTTCAAGGCCTTCCTGGTAAAGACGCCCCTGGGGAAAATTGGATTCGAGTTCCTGCCACGCGCGGCAAAACCGGGCAAACCGCCTGCAGCGAAAGAACCGGAGCCGGAAAAACCGGCCAAGAAAGCGGTAGTGAAGAAATCCGCGGCGAAAAATTCGTCGGCAAAGAAGAAACGCGCCGCCTAACTAGCGGCTAGACATCCAGGTTTCTCACGCCAAGGGCGTTTGCCTCGATGAATGCCCTGCGCGGTTCGACTTCGTCGCCCATCAGTTTGGTGAAAATCTCGTCGGCGGCAATGCCGTCGTCGATCTGCACCTTGAGCAGCCGGCGGATCTGCGGATCCATGGTGGTTTCCCATAGCTGAGAGGGGTTCATCTCGCCCAACCCCTTGTAGCGCTGCAGGCTCATTGATTTCTGCACCTCGGCCAGCAACCACCGCATGGCGTCGCCGAAATCCTTGACGGGGTACTTCTTCTCGCCGCGCTGCACGTACGCCCCCACCCCAACCAGCCCCCGCAGCATCTCCGCCGTTTGCCTGATCTGGGCATAGTCCCCGGAATGCACGAATTCCGAGTCGATCGCCGTCATTCGCACGTTGCCGTGCCGCGTACGCTCGATGCGCGCCTGGTAGCGCTCGGTCTTGGGATCGAAATGCGCCGATACGCGAATCCCGCTCCCGGGCAACGCAGCGGCCAGCGCTTCAGCCGACGCCTGCGCTGTTTCGCGACGTCCAAGGTCTACCTGCGCGCCGCGCAGCATGGCCAGGAGGACGTCGCGGTCTATCCAGCGGGAGACGCGGTCGATGACCGCCTCGGCGAGCAAATACGCCTTGGCGAGTTCGGCCAGCGTGTCGCCGGTGATCGGTTCGCGCCGCGCCGCGGGATGCAGTGCGGCGTCGACGAGGGCCTGGCGCAGCATGAATTCGTTCAATTCGTGCTCGTCCTTGAGATAACGCTCGTCCTTGCCGAGCTTGGCCTTGTAGAGCGGAGGCTGCGCGATGTAAATATGGCCCCGCTCGACCAGCTCGGGCATCTGCCGGTAGAAAAACGTCAGCAGCAGGGTGCGAATGTGGGAGCCGTCCACGTCCGCGTCGGTCATGATGATGATGCGGTGATAGCGCAGCTTTTCCGGGTTGTACTCTTCCTTGCCGATACCGCAGCCAAGCACCGTAATCAGCGTCGCTATTTCGGCCGAACCGAGCAGCTTGTCGAAACGCGCTTTCTCGACGTTCAGGATCTTGCCCTTCAAGGGCAGGATCGCCTGGAATTTCCGGTCGCGGCCCTGCTTCGCCGACCCGCCGGCAGAATCGCCCTCAACGAGATAGAGCTCGCATTTCGCCGGATCCTTTTCCTGGCAATCGGCGAGCTTGCCGGGCAGCCCAAGGCCGTCCAGCAGTCCCTTGCGCCGCGTCATGTCGCGCGCTTTGCGTGCCGCTTCCCTGGCGCGCGCAGCATCGACGATCTTGGCGGTAATGACGCGCGCATCAGCAGGCCGCTCTTCCAGGAACTCGCGCAACTTCTCGGCAACCACTTCCTCGACGACCGGGCGCACCTCGGAGGAAACCAGCTTTTCCTTGGTTTGGGAGGAAAACTTCGGCTCCGGAACCTTTACCGAAAGCACGCAAGCCACGCCCTCGCGCATGTCGTCGCCGGTGGTCTCCACCTTAGCTTTCTTGGCTAGTTCATGTTCTTCAATGTACTTGTTCAGCACCCGCGTCATCGCCGCGCGCAGTCCGGTGAGATGCGTACCGCCGTCCTTTTGCGGGATGTTGTTGGTGAAGCACAGCACGCTCTCCTGGTAGGAATCGTTCCACTGCATCGCCACATCAACGACGATGCCGTCCTTTTCCCCCTGGCCCTGGAAAACGGTCGGATGAAGCACGCTCTTGGACCGGTTCATGTACTCGACAAACCCCTGCACCCCGCCGCCGAAAGCGAAGTTCTCCTGCTTTCCGGCGCGCTGGTCCACCAACATGATCTTGACGCCGTTGTTCAGGAAAGAGAGTTCTCGCAAACGGCGCGCGAGGATATCGAAGTGGTAGTCGACGACGCCGAACACGCTGCGTGAAGCGAGGAAGTGCACTTCCGTTCCGCGCTTTTCGGACGTCCCGGTCACGCGCAACGGGCCGGTCGCAACACCATCGGCGAATTCCATCTGGTGCACCTTGCCGTCGCGCCAGATGGTAAGTCTCAGCCATCCCGACAAGGCATTGACGACCGACACGCCAACGCCATGAAGGCCACCAGATACCTTGTAGGAATTGGAGTCGAACTTGCCGCCGGCGTGCAGCTCGGTCATCACGATCTCGGCGGCGGAACGCTTCAGCTCGTCGTCCTCCATCGGACCGGTCGGAACGCCGCGGCCATTGTCCAGCACCGACACCGAATTGTCGGTGTGAATGGTCAGCACGATCTCATCGCAATAGCCGGCGAGGGCTTCGTCCACTGCGTTGTCGACGACCTCAAAAACCATGTGGTGCAGACCGGTGCCATCAGAGGTGTCCCCGATGTACATGCCCGGGCGCTTGCGCACCGCCTCCAGGCCCTTCAGGACCTTGATGCTGTCGGCTTCGTAGCCGATTGAGACCGGCCCCTGCTTCTCGGGCTCACCCACCTTCATATCCTCATCGGCATGACGACGTACCTGAAATCAGCCTCGGACGGGAAGCTCAGCAGCGCACTGGAAGCCGCGTCGCCGAACTTGCATTCGACCTCGCTGCCAGCGACATTGTTCAATACATCGAGCAGATAATTGACGTTGAAACCGATATCGATCGGGTCTCCCTTGTAGGCGACCTCCAGCGTCTCCTCTGCCTCTTCCTGCTCCGTATTGGAGGAGATGATCTTCAGGCTGCCGTCCGTTAAAACCCAGCGCACACCGCGGAATTTCTCGTTCGACAGGATGGCTGCGCGCATCAGCGCCTGGCGCAGCACCTCGCGGCCGATGGAGAGCTGGTTCTTGTTGCCGACCGGAATAACCCGCGTGTAATCCGGAAACTTTCCGTCGACGAGTTTCGATACGAGTTCAACGGTACCAAAGGCGAAGGAGATCTGAGTCGCCGAAAGCTCGATCCGGACCTCGGCTTCATTGTCGGCCAGGAGCTTTCCGAGCTCGAGAACGGTCTTGCGTGGCACGATCACCTCCTGCCGCGGAACCTTGGAATCGAGCGCCATGGACGCGAACGCCAGCCGATGCCCGTCGGTCGCGATCAGCTTCAACGTCTTGTCCTCGACCACCATCAACAATCCGTTCAGGTAATAGCGAATGTCTTGTTGCGCCATCGAATACTGAACCAGACCCAGCAGCCTGCGAAATTCCTTTTGCTGCAGCGACAGTCGCGCCACGTCGCCGGCAGGCTTCGCCAAACGCGGAAAATCCTCGGCCGGCAGCGTCTGCAGCACGAATTTGCTCTTACCCGCCTTGACCATCAGCCTCTTGTCCTGCTGCTGCAGCGTGACCTCCGCGCCTTCAGGCAACGCCCGGAGAATGTCGACCAGCTTTCGCGCCCCAACCGTCACCGAACGAGCCTCGCCGGACGGGTCTACCGAACCGCGGGAGGTAATCTGGATTTCGATGTCGGTCGCCAGAAACGACAGATTTCCGGAAATCTTCTCGATGAGGACATTCGAAAGGATCGGTAGCGTATGGCGCCGTTCGATGATGCCGCTGACGGCGGAAAGCGGACCCAGCAGTTCGTCTCGTTTGGCTTTGACAAGGACCATGGTTGTTCCTTCTTTTCTTTATTAATAACTAATAGCAACTAATAGAGCGGCTGCGCTTTCTGTATAAGACTGAAACTCGTTCAAATCCCGGCCCTTGGCTGAGCGGCTGGCCGTGCGCAAGCTGTGCAGAAAGCTGTGATGCGTTGTGCGTCGTTTCGGCGTGAATCCAGGAACCGGGATTTATCCACAAACCATCCCGATCATTTGCACAGCTTTACCCTTTCAACACCTGTTCGAGAAGGTGGTAATCCCGGTTCAGGCCGATATCCTTCTTGCGCAAAGATGCAATCGTCCGGCACGCATGCAATACCGTGGTGTGGTCCCGATTGCCGAATGCTTCGCCGATCTCGGGCAGGCTCATCTGGGTTAGATCCTTCGCAAGCGCCATCGCAACCTGGCGAGGCCGCGCGATATTCCGGTTGCGGCGTTTGGAATGCATGTCGGAAATCTTGATCTTGAAGTATTCCGCTACCGTTTTCTGTATTCCCTCAACGTTGATCTGGCGGTTGGCCACGTGAAGGATGTCGCGCAGCGCTTCGCGAGCGAGTTCCAGCGAAAGTTCGCGGCCGGTAAAGCGCGCAAACGCGAGCACTTTTTTCAAAGCACCTTCCAGTTCACGTACGTTGGACCGGATGTGCTTGGCAATGAAGAAAGCGATGTCTTCCGCTAGGTCCAGGGCATCAGCCTCGGCTTTCTTCAGCACGATCGCGACACGCATCTCGAGCTCCGGCGGCTCGATCGCCACAGTCAGGCCCCAGCCGAAGCGTGAGATCAGGCGTTCCTGCATGCCGGCGATTTCCTTGGGGTAGGTATCGCAGGTAATCACGATCTGCTTGTGGGCTTCGACCAGCGCATTGAAGGCATAGAAGAACTCCTCCTGGGTGCGGTCTTTATTGGAGAAGAACTGGATGTCGTCTATCAGTAACAGGTCGAGTGAATGGTAGTAACGCTTGAATTCCTCGAAGGATTTCTGCTGGTAGGCGCGCACCACGTCGGTTACATACTGTTCCGCGTGGATATAGCGCACACGCGCCTGCGGCCGCTGGCTGCACAGGTGGTTGCCGATCGCCTGCACCAGATGCGTCTTGCCCAGGCCGACACCACCGTAGATGAACAGCGGGTTGTACGAAATGCCCGGGTTCTCGGCGACCTGCATTGCTGCGGCCCGCGCCAGCTGGTTGGCCTTGCCGGTGACGAAATTGTCGAAATTGAAATTGCGGTTGAGCCGTGCGCGGTCGGGCGTTACAACCGCCGCGCCGGCGCGATGACCCGCCGGCGGAGGCGCCCGCGACGCTATGTCCGAAGCCTGGGTGGGCGCAAGAACCAGCTTCACGTCAATTTCGCGGCCGCCCAGTTCAGCGGCAAGGCGGACGATCCGGGCAAAGAAGCGCTCCCGCACCAGATCCAGCACGAACCGGTTGGGCGCGGTCAACACCAGCGTGCCGGCATCCGCCGCGCTAGGCTCCGGCGCAAGAGGGCGGAGCCACGTACTGAACTGCTGCGCGGGCACTTCCTGCTCCATTCGGCGCAGGCAAGCGTGCCAGAGATTTTGCATCTTCGAGCGTATTCCTTGCGCGCTGGGTTGGAGGCTTTGCACAGGCTTTTTTGAGTGCGCCCGCGGGGTTTGATTTTACCCTTTTCGAATCGCGTAATCCACGGGGCCGGCAACAAAAAAAGTAGATTTGACAAGGCTTCAGCGCGCGGGCTCTAATACCGCCCTTTTTCCGATCGAGCGGGCCGATGAAGCAGAAGCGAACCTACCAGCCATCCAAGACGCGACGCGCACGAACGCATGGCTTTCTCGTGCGCAGCCGTACGGCCAACGGGCGCGCGGTGCTTCGCGCACGGCGGGCAAAGGGACGGAAGCGCCTGGCCGTGTAGGCCTGGCGCCCGGCGTGCTGGGGAATTCCAGGCAGGCACGTATACGACGTTTCGGGCTCGATGCGCAAAGGCGCCTAGCCAGGAAGGCCGATTTCGAGCGACTGTTGCGCGAGGGATCGAGAAAGAGCAGGTCGGGTTATACGTTGTTCTTCCTGATGCGCGCCGAAGGTCCGCCGCGGCTCGGCATCCTCATCTCCCGCAAGCATGCGGCAAGGGCAACCGTGCGCAATCGAATCAAACGGTGTATCCGCGAGGCTTTTCGCATGGAACAGGCGGCGCTGGGTGCGCTGGATGTGCTGGTGCGCCCTCCTTACGGGGCAAAGCCCGGCGCGTCGATGCTGGCGCGTCTGCGTGAGATTTTTTCTGGATTTAGGCCATGAGCGTAACCGCTAGGGACGTGTTGGGGGCCATGGTTCGCGGCTACCGGTATTTCATCAGTCCGCTGCTATCGCCCGCTTGCCGGTTCTACCCCAGCTGCTCTGCATATGCGGAGCGGGCACTTCAGGACCATGGAGCGCTACGCGGCGGGTGGTTGACGGCGCGCCGCCTCTGCCGCTGCGGGCCATGGCACGCCGGAGGCTTTGATCCGGTACCGTCGAGCGGATTTGAAGAAAGAAAGTAATGGATACGCAGCGCCTCATCCTGTTTTTCGTTTTCGGCTTCTCGC
This sequence comes from Betaproteobacteria bacterium, assembly GCA_039931635.1. GTDB lineage: Bacteria > Pseudomonadota > Gammaproteobacteria > Burkholderiales > SG8-39 > RBG-16-66-20. The sequence goes on from JBDTRO010000334.1 coordinate 17,654, forward strand.
TGCTCATGCTGTGGGACGCTTGGGAAAAGGAGCATCGGCCCAGGCCGGCGCCGCAGGTGCAGGCGTCGCCGGCGACGACGGTTCCGACACCGGCCGCCAAGCTCGCTGCCCCGGGAGTGCCGGCGGCGCAGCCTGCCCCCAATGGGAGTATTCCTGGCGCCGCCACACCGGCGGTGAAGGGCGAGACCATCGTGGTGCGCACCGATCTCATGGTTGCGGAAATCGACACGCTCGGGGCCACGTTGAAGCGGGTCGAGCTACTGAAACACAAGGAAGCCAAGGATTCAGGCAAGAATCTGGTGTTGCTGGGAACGGAGCATCACTATGAGGCGCAAAGCGGGCTGACCGGCGAGGGTGGACCGAATCACCGCACGCTATGGACGGCGCAGCCCGGCAGCACCACCCTGCCGCCGGGCCAGGACGTGGTTGAGGTTCGCCTCACTTCGCAGGGCAGGGGCGGTCTTTCGGCGACCAAGATCTACCGATTCAAGCGCGACAGCTATGTGATCGACGTCGTGCTCGAAATCCGCAATGGTGGCACCGCCCCGGTGACGCCCTATGCCTATTTCCAACTTACGCATGACGGCAAATCCTCTGCGGACGCCAACGCTGTGGCTTCGACCTTCGGTGCGCAGAGCTTCAACGGCTTCGCGGTCTATACCGAAGAGAAGAAGTTTGAAAAAGTGGCACTGACGGACATCGACAAGGGCAAGGCGGAATTTCTCAAGCAAAGCAGCGACGGCTGGCTTGCCTACGTGCAGCACTACTTTGTCGCTGCCTGGCTGCCTCCCGCCAAGCAGGCCCGGGAATATGCGGTGGAAAAACGCGCCGACGGCATTTACACGGGCCGCGCACTGATCTTGGCCGGACCGATCGAACCAGGCGCCAATACGACGGTGACGGTGCCGCTCTATGCGGGGCCGCAGGAACAGAACCGCCTGGCCGCGGTGGCGCCGGGATTTGACCTGGTGGTCGATTACGGCTGGCTCACCATCATCGCCTGGCCGCTGTTCTGGCTGCTCGAGAAGTTCCACGGGCTGAGCGGCAACTGGGGCGTCGCCATCATCCTGCTGACCGTGCTGATCAAGCTCGTGTTCTTCCCGCTTTCCGCCGCGAGCTACAAGTCGATGGCGAAGATGAAGCTGATCACGCCCCGCATGACCAAGATCCGGGAGATGTACGAGCACGATCGCGCCAAGATGAACCAGGCGATGATGGAGCTCTACAAGACCGAGAAGATCAATCCGTTGGGCGGCTGCTTCCCGATTCTGGTCCAGATACCGGTGTTCATCGCCCTCTATTGGGTACTGCTGGCGGCCATTGAGCTGCGCCACGCACCGTTCATGCTCTGGATCCAGGACTTGTCGGCGCTGGACCCGTATTACGTTCTGCCGGTCCTGATGACCGTCACCATGATCATCCAGACGCGCCTCAATCCGGTGCCGCCGGACCCGGTGCAGGCCAAGGTGATGCAGTTCATGCCGTTCATCTTCAGCGTGTTCTTCTTCTTCTTCCCCGCGGGGTTGGTGCTGTACTGGCTGGTCAACAACATTCTTTCCATCCTTCAGCAATGGCAGATCCAGCGCATGTTCGACCGCGACAAACCTGCCCATGCCAGGCGGTGAGCTAGTCCCGGATACCTTCGCTGCCGTCGCCACCCCTGCTGGTCGCGGCGGCATCGGAATCGTCCGGGTGTCCGGCCCGAACGTGCCTGCGATCGCGCAAGCGGTTATCGGGCGGGTGCCGGAAGCCAGGAAAGCGACCCTTTGTTCTTTCCGTGATGCGCGCGGCGAGCGAGTGGACGAGGGCATTGCGCTGTATTTCCAGGCGCCGCATTCCTATACGGGTGACGACGTCCTTGAATTGCAGGGGCATGGCGGGCCGGTGGTGACGCATTCGGTGCTGGAAGCGGTGCTCGATGCCGGCGCGCGGCTTGCGGGACCGGGGGAATTCACTCGCCGCGCCTTCCTGAACGGCAGGCTGGACCTGGCGCAGGCCGAAGCAGTGGCCGACCTGATCGATTCCGCAAGCCGCGAAGCCGCGCGATCGGCGATGCGATCGCTCAACGGCGAGTTCTCGTCGGTGATCGCAGGCCTCGTTGCGGGGCTCACGGAATTGCGCGCGCTTACGGAAGCGATGCTCGATTTCCCGGACGAGGAGGTGGACTCGCTGCACCGCGACGACGCCAGCGGACGCCTCGAACTGTTGCGCGCCGCGCTTGCGGACGTGATGGCGAAAAGTCGCCAGGGAAGCCTGCTGCGCGCGGGTATCCACGCCGTTCTCGTGGGTCTGCCCAACGTCGGCAAGTCGAGCTTGCTGAACCGCCTGGCCGGCGCGGAGCGCGCCATCGTCACGGCGATACCCGGGACCACGCGCGATGCACTGCGCGAAGCGATCCAGATCGACGGCGTGCCGATTCTCTTGGTTGACACAGCGGGTCTACGCGCTTCCCAGGACGAGATCGAGCGTCTCGGCATGGCACGGACCCGCCAGGAAATGGAGCGCGCCGACGTCTTGCTCGTGATACTCGAGGCCGGCAAGCTGGATGCGCCGCAAGGACCGCTGCCAGAGGCGGGCGCACGAATCGATGTCGTCAACAAGATCGACCTGATTCCCGGCTCCGTGGCTGGCCGCCATGGGAACGCGGTGCATGTATCGGCGAAGACCGGAGCAGGTTTGGATGCACTGCGTGCGGCATTGCTGGAATCGTCAGGCTGGACTTCGGGGGGTGAAACTGTGTTCCTCGCGCGCGCGCGGCATCTGCGCGCGCTTGATGCCGCGCGCAGCCACCTCGATTCGGCGGCCTCGCAGCTGGCGCAGTGGGAGTTGTTCGCTGAGGACCTGCGCCTGGCGCAGGAAGCCCTTGGCGAGATCTCGGGGCGCGTCAGCGCAGACGATCTGCTGGGCGAAATATTCTCGAGGTTTTGCGTCGGCAAGTGAAAGCGGCGCCCGATACCTGGATCAAATCCATTCTCGCACTCGCACCGGGCGTTGACTATCATTCTGGTATTTAAGGGAAATCTGCCTTGCTCGCGGGACCCCTGTACAGCACGGTAAAATTGACCCCAAGAGGATCCCATCGGCCCGGGTGTTGCCCCAGGGCCGTTTTTGTTTTCCAGGAGCATGAGTGATGGGCGACGGCCGTTCCCCGCGAACCGATCTTTCCGCCACGCCAGACTGGGTCCGGCACCGGAGGCTGCGCGACTGGGTCGCTGAAATGACCTCGCTGTGCAAGCCCGACCGCGTCGTGTGGTGCGACGGTTCGCAGGCGGAGTACGAGCGGCTGTGCGCGGAACTGGTGGCGGTCGGCACCTTCGTCAAGCTGAGCGAGAAATTGCGCCCAGGAAGCTATCTCGCGCGCTCGAATCCGACGGACGTGGCGCGGATGGAAGACCGCACCTTTATCTGCTCGACCCGCAAGGATGACGCCGGGCCCACCAACAACTGGATCGACCCGGCCGAGATGCGAACGACGCTCGGACGCCTGTTCGACGGCTGCATGCGCGGGCGCACGCTTTACGTGGTGCCTTTCTCCATGGGTCCCATTGGGTCCCATATCGCGCAAATCGGCGTCGAGCTGTCCGACTCAGCTTACGTCGCAGTCAATATGAAGCTGATGACACGTATGGGTCGTGCTGTCGTCGAGCATCTCGGCGAAAACGGCGCGTTCGTTCCCTGCGTACATTCGGTCGGTGCGCCGCTCGTGAAGGGCGCGAAGGACGTCGCCTGGCCTTGCAACGAGAAGGAAAAATGGATCGTCCATTTTCCCGAGTCCCGCCAAATCTGGTCGTTCGGGTCCGGCTACGGTGGCAATGCGCTGCTTGGCAAGAAGTGCCTGGCGCTGCGCATCGCCTCCGTCATGGCGCGAGATGAGGGGTGGCTCGCGGAACACATGCTGATTCTCGGGCTCGAATCCCCGGAAGGCGAAAAGCACTACGTGTCGGCGGCGTTCCCGAGCGCCTGCGGCAAAACTAATTTTGCGATGCTGATTCCGCCAGCGGCGTTTGCCGGCTGGAAAGTGACCACCATCGGCGAGGACATTGCGTGGATCAAACCGGGTGCAGATGGCCGCTTCTACGCCATTAATCCGGAGGCGGGCCTGTTCGGCGTCGCGCCCGGCACCTCGGAGGCGACGAACCCGAACGCGATGAAAACGCTGCGTGCCAACGTTATTTTCACCAATGTCGCGATGACGCCCGCGGGCGATGTTTGGTGGGAGGACATGACCAAGGAGCCGCCCGCGCGCCTGATCGACTGGCAGGGCAAGGACTGGGTGCCGGGCTGCGGCCGAGTGGCGGCGCATCCGAACGCACGTTTTACGGTCGCGGCTTCGCAATGCCCGTCGATGGACGCGCGCTGGGAGGATCCTGACGGGGTACCGATCTCGGCATTTATCTTTGGCGGCCGGCGCTCTTCGACCGTTCCCCTGGTGGTCGAGGCACCGAGTTGGGAGGACGGCGTCTATATGGGGGCCACCCTGGGGTCGGAAACCACGGCGGCGATCACAGGCAAGGTAGGCGTCGTACGGCGTGATCCCATGGCGATGCTCGCGTTCTGCGGCTATCACATGGGGGACTATTTCGCGCACTGGCTGAAGGTCGGCAAGGCAGCGTCGCGCCCGCCGCGAATATTCCGCGTCAACTGGTTCAGGAAGGATTCAAACGGCAAATTCATCTGGCCCGGCTTTGCCGAGAACATGCGCGTGCTGAAATGGATCGTCGATCGCTGCGCCGGTCGGGCGCAGGGCGTGGAATCAGCGTTGGGCGTGATTCCGCGCTATGAAGATCTTAATTGGTCGGGCCTGGAACGGATTGATCGCGCGCGCTACGAGGAGATTGCGCGCGTGGACGAGAAAGCGTGGGGTGCAGAACTGCAATCGCATGATGAGTTGTTCAGCAAACTCGCCGGCCACCTGCCTCCCGACCTGGAAATGCGCCGCGGCAGCCTGCATCAGAAGCTTGCTGCCTAGGCCTGTTCGAGGTTCCGGGTTTTAACCAGCAGCAGCGCCAGCAAGCCCGCCACTGTCGACAATGCGCCAGCGGCCGCGAATACCGCAGGCGATTGCGCGTGCTCTATTAAAGTTCCTCCGATCGTCAGCCCCAGCCCTACCCCGGCGAGCAGGCCGGTGGTCGACCATGTGAACGCTTCGGTTGAATGTTCGGGGCGCGAATTTCCCGCCACCAGCATGGACTGCATGATCAGTGCGGGCGCCATTGCGATGCCCGCGGCAAGGCACCAGAGCGCAAATGCCCATGTGGACGCCAACAGAGCGAGTGGCGCCACACCCAGTCCCATTAGACCCAGCATGACCGGGAATTGCCGCGCGAGCGGCAGACGCCAGCTGCGGCTTCCGTAGACAAGGCCGCCGGCCGCGCTTCCGATGCTCATGATGCCGAGCAGGACGCCCGCGAGCGCCGGGCGGTCCGTTTCGGTCGCGAACGCGATCGTGCCGATTTCCACCAGACCGAAGGCCGACGCATAGCAGACGATGACCGCCAAGAGCGGGACGAATCCCGGCTGCGCAAGAGGTCCCAAGAGGCTCGCATCGCCGCGCGGCTCGATACGCCATTGCCGCAGAGCCTTCGAGCGTTGGAATAGGAAGGTTCCCGCGCAGCCGCACGCGGCTGCGAAAAGTACTGCGACGGCGGGCGAGGCGAGCGCAACGAATACGGCTACCAGGACGGGGCCGAGAATGAAGATGAGTTCGATCAACACCGACTCCAGCGAATACGCGGCTGCGAGCATCGCGTCTTCCGCCAAGCGCTGCTTGAAGAAAGTCCGCATGCAAACCGTAATCGGCGGAAAGCAGGCGCCGGCGATTGCGGCGAGAAAGAACGCAAGCCAAAGTGCGGCCGAGGTGGACAAGGCCGCCACCAGTGCAGCCAGTGCAGAAGGAAAGGCAAATGCGCAGGCGAGCAATATCGGCCTCGGCCCGTACCGGTCGATCAGGCGGCCTAGCGGTGGCGCCGTGAGTGCGAGTCCGGCGACGTAGCAGGCGGCGACGGCGCCGGCATTGGCGAATGAACCGGTCGTATGCTGCGCCAGCATCAGGACCGCCAGACCCGTGATGCCGATCGGCAGCCGCCCGAGGACGGAGGCCAAGATCGCAGAGCGCAGCGCCGGTTGCGAAAGCAGGGCGGAATAGCGGGCAAATGAAATCACAGGGAAGACGGATTGGACAAACGCAAAGAAAGGGGCCGGATTGTCTCATGCCGATCTCCAATGCTGCGGCGCACCAAAGCGCTAAGTTAATGCTGTTCCACGTGAAACATTTGCCCTACGACCAGACCTCCTAGTTTCACGTGGAACATTCACGTATCATTCGCCGCGCAACACTTTCTCCCATGCAATTTCCGACTGAATTTGACGTAATCGTAATTGGCGGCGGACACGCCGGGAGCGAGGCTGCCCTCGCTGCTGCCCGGCTTGGGTGCAAGACGCTGTTGCTCACCCACAGCATCGAGACCCTCGGGCAGATGTCGTGTAATCCCTCCATCGGGGGGATCGGCAAAGGCCACCTGGTAAGGGAAGTGGATGCCCTTGGGGGGGCGATGGCGCTCGCCACCGATGAGGCAGGAATCCAGTTCCGGACCCTGAATTCTTCTAAAGGCCCGGCCGTGCGGGCTACTCGCGCGCAAGCGGATCGTCTTCTGTACAGGCAGGCCGTCCGCAGGCGGCTTGAAAAGCAGCCGAATCTGACGCTGTTTCAGCAAGCGGTGGATGACATTCTGCTCGAAGGCGATCGCGTGGCGGGTGTCGTGACCCAGATCGGATTGCGGTTCCGGGCGCGCACGGTGGTATTGACGGCCGGGACGTTCCTGTCGGGCCTGATCCATGTCGGATTGCAAAGCCATCAGGCGGGGCGTGCTGGCGACCCCGCGTCGATCGCGCTCGCAGCGAGGCTGCGGGAACTGAAGCTGCCCGTCGGACGGCTGAAGACCGGCACGCCACCGCGTCTCGATGGTAATACGATCGATTTTTCGGCGATGGAAGCGCAGCCCAGCGACGTTCCCGAGCCGGTGTTCTCCTTCCTCGGCAGGCGAGACATGCATCCCCGGCAGCTGCCTTGCTGGGTAACGCATACCAACGAGCGCACCCACGAGATCATCCGCAAGGGACTCGATCGATCGCCGATGTTTACCGGCGTCATCCAGGGCGTTGGTCCCCGCTACTGCCCGTCGATCGAGGACAAGATCCACCGCTTTGCCGGCAAGTCAGGACATCAGATTTTTCTCGAGCCAGAGGGCCTGACGACGAACGAGATATATCCGAACGGCATTTCGACCAGCTTGCCTTTCGATGTCCAGCTGGCGTTGGTTCGCTCGATCCGGGGCCTGGAGAGCGCGCACATCACGCGTCCAGGCTACGCCATCGAGTACGACTATTTCGACCCGCGCAATCTGAAGAACTCGCTCGAGACGAAGTCGATCGCCGGCCTGTTCTTCGCCGGCCAGATCAACGGCACGACCGGATATGAAGAAGCGGCTGCGCAAGGTCTGTTGGCGGGCCTCAATGCTGGACTGATGGCGCTGGGTAGGGCCGCCTGGTGCCCGCGCCGAGACGAGGCATACCTCGGTGTCCTGGTAGACGATCTCGTTACGCGTGGCGTCAACGAGCCCTACCGCATGTTTACCAGCCGCGCGGAATTCCGCCTGATGCTGCGCGAAGACAACGCCGACCTGAGACTCACCGAGATCGGCCGCAATCTTGGCATTGTCGACGACCTGCGTTGGGATGCCTTCAGCCGCAAGCGTGACGCGATTGCCCTTGAGACAGAACGCCTGAAATCTACCTGGGTCAGCCCGCGCACCGTAGCGCCGGAGATTGCCGAACAGGCAATAGGGCAATCCATCGAGCGCGAATACACCCTCCATGACCTCTTGCGCCGGCCCAATGTTAGTTACTACTCGCTTTCTATAATACCGTTTTTCGGCGGGGGTGTAGAAGACACGATGGTGGCAGAGCAGATCGAAATACAAGCCAAATACCAGGGTTATATTGCTCGCCAGCAGGAGGAAGTGGACAGGCGCTTGGAGCATGAAACCACTGTTCTGCCTGCGGACCTTGACTACGCGGAAGTACGCGGCATATCGACCGAAGCACGCCAAACCTTGTCGCGCCAGCGGCCGCAGACTATCGGTCAGGCTGCACGTATCTCCGGTGTAACGCCGGTGGCCATATCGCTTCTCCTGGTTCATCTGAAACGAGTCCGCGCCAAAGCTGGAACGCGGGATCCCAAATACCAGAAGACAGCATGACTTCGCAGGGCGCGCTCGACCGGGGACTGGCGGAACTCGCGCTTGCTTTACCGTCAGGCGCTTCAGGCAAGCTGATGGCTTACTTGGAATTGCTGGCGAAATGGAACAAGACTTACAACCTCACGGCAATCCGCGATCCGCTGCAAGCGGTGAGTCATCACTTACTGGATTCACTCACCGTGCTGCGCAGTTTGCCAGCGGGCGCGGGAACGCTCGCGGACATTGGTTCTGGCGGCGGATTGCCCGGAATTCCGATTGCGATAGCCGAGCCGGAGCGATACGTGACCTTGAACGATGCGAATGAAAAGAAAGGCGCGTTCTTGCGTCAGGCGGTAATCGAACTTGGCCTGAGCAACGCGCGGGTTCACGTCGGCAGAGTGGAAGATTGGCATCCTGCAGAAGGCTTCGCGGTTGTGATTTCCCGCGGTTTCGCCAGCCTGGTCGATTTCCTCTCCGCGTGCCGCCACCTTGCCGCGCCGTCCGGCGTTCTTGCTGCGATGAAGGGCGCCTACCCGCGTGATGAATTGGCGCAGGTGCCGGCCGATTGCGACTGCCGCGAGGTGAAGCGTCTCAAGGTCCCGCTGCTCGACGCCGAGCGGCATCTCGTCCTGTGCCGGATCTGTTCCTGAGAACATGGCGCGCATTCTTGCGATTGCGAATCAGAAGGGCGGCGTTGGCAAGACGACCACCAGCGTCAATCTCGCGGCCGGCATGGCGCAATTGGGACGCCGAGTGCTGCTCGTCGACCTGGATCCTCAGGGCAACGCGACGATGGGGAGCGGCGTCAACAAGAGCAAACTCGAGCGCACCATCTATCACGTCCTGCTCGGGCTGGGGGATGCGGCCAATATTCGCATGCGAGTCGCAAGCGGCTACGACCTCATTCCTGCCAATCGGGAACTGGCGGGCGCGGAAGTCGAACTGGTCACACTGCCGAATCGCGAAGGCCGCTTGCGCGGCGCGCTGGATCGCCTCGTGGGCGATTACGATTTCATCCTTATTGATTGCCCGCCGTCGCTCAGCCTGCTTACCGTGAACGCGTTCGCGGCCGCGGAGCAGGTCCTGATCCCGATGCAGTGCGAGTACTACGCGCTGGAGGGCCTGTCCGATCTCGTGGGAACCATCAAGCGAGTACGCTCGAACATCAATCCGCGGCTCGAGATCGCGGGGCTGGTGCGCACCATGTTCGATCCGCGCAATACGCTCGCGAACCAGGTCTCCCAGCAGCTGGAGCAGCACTTCGGCGACAAGGTTTACCGCACGCTGGTCCCGCGCAACGTGCGCCTCGCGGAAGCGCCAAGTTTCGGCGCCCCGGCGGTGATTTGGGACAAGGCCTCCAAAGGTGCCCTGGCCTACGTCGCGCTTACGGAAGAAATACTGAAGGGGTACTCATGAACAGGCAGAAGGGACTTGGACGCGGCCTGGACGCGCTGCTGGGTGTCGCGGAAGGCAATCACAAGGATGCGATGGCGAGCCTGCCGGTTGGATCGATTCGCCCCGGTCAATACCAGCCTCGTACCCGCATGGACCAGCAGGCCCTTGCCGAACTCGCAGCGTCGATTCGGGCGCAGGGTCTGTTGCAGCCCCTGCTTGTGCGGCCGATAGGGGGAAACCTATATGAACTTATCGCCGGCGAACGCCGCTGGCGGGCGGCGCAGCTTGCGGGACTCGGCGAGGTGCCGGTACTGGTACGCGACGTACCGGACAATGCGGCGCTGGCGATGGCGCTGATCGAGAACATCCAGCGCGAGGACCTGAATCCGATCGAGGAAGCCGCCGGCCTGCAGCGCCTGATTGAGGAATTCCGCATGACCCACGAGCAGGCTGCCGACGCGGTCGGCCGTTCGCGCAGTGCCACCACGAACCTGCTGCGTCTCCTCAAGCTGGCCAAGCCGGTGCAGGCCCTGTTGATGCAGGGAACGCTTGAGATGGGCCACGCGCGTGCACTGCTGGCCCTGGACGGAGCCCGGCAGATCGAGGCAGCGAACCGTATCGTCGCGCAGGGTCTTTCGGCGCGGGAGAGCGAGGCCCTGGCCTCGCGCCTCGCGCGTGGCCCGGCGACCCGCCGCAAGCAGAAAACGGACCGCGATCTTGCACGGCTGGAGGAAGAAATCTCGCAGCGGCTTGGAACGACGGTGCAGATCCGACCCGGTCGCAAAGGCAGTGGCACGATCCTCCTCAGCTATTCGGGGCTCGACCACTTGGACCAGTTGCTGAAGAAGCTGCGTTGAAGTTGCATCATGCTCGCCGACTGACCCAGGCGGGATTTTGCGCCGCAACACGTTGACCCAGAGTGCGCGAAACCAATATAATTTCCGCGCCTTGCAGGATGTGGGGGCCATGAACGCCAGCCCCCGTGTTCTGAGCAAGCCGATACGTACGGTTCTGCGGTGGCAGGTGCTCGCCACTGTCGCACTGGTGCTGCTGACCGGGGCTTTGGCCGGCGGGCACGGCGCACTGTCCGCCGCATTCGGTGGCGCGATCAGCGTCAGTGCGGGGTGGGCGTCGGCGATGGTTGCAACGACGGGCAGGGCGGATTCTGCAGGGGGAGTTCTGGTGACCGTGCTCAAGGCCGAGGGAGTCAAGCTCGGCCTGATCGCGTGCCTTCTGGGACTGGTATTTGCCATATATACGGAGGTCGTGGTGCCGGCGTTTCTTGGATCGTTCGTGGCGACGGCCCTGATTTTTTCGATGGCGTTTTTTGTGCGCGAACACAACCAGCCCAGATCCTGATGGCCGCCGGCAAAGAACTCGATCCGACCGAATATATCGGTCATCACCTGACCCACGACGCAAGGCCGTTTCTGGGCGACGGCGGTTTCTGGACCGTGCATTTCGATTCGCTCGCGGTGGCGATCCTGCTCGGCTTCGTTGGCATCGGATTCATCTGGTGGATCGTACGCGGTGCGACCTCCGGCGTCCCGGGCAAGCGCCAGGCATTCGTCGAGGTTCTGGTAGCGTTCGTCGACGACCAGGCAAGAGGGATCTTCCGGCACGGCGACCGCAATAAGTTCGTCGCGCCGGCTGCGCTCACGGTGTTCGTCTGGGTGCTGCTGATGAACGCGATGGACTTTCTGCCGGTCGACATCATTGCGCTCGGCACCCATCACATCTCAGAGCACGGTTTCCGCATCGTCCCGACCGCGGATGTAAACACCACCTTCGCGCTCGCGCTGACGGTCTGGTTCCTGATGCTCTATTTCTCGGTCGCCGCCAAGGGCTGGGGCGGCTGGATGCATGAACTATTCTGCTCGCCGTTCGGCGGCAAGGTGTTTCCACTCAACCTGCTTTTCAACGCGATCGAATATCTCTCCAAGCCGCTGTCGCACTCGCTGCGGCTGTACGGCAACATGTACGCGGGGGAACTCATTTTTCTGCTCCTGTGGACGTGGGCCGCGACTGGCGTCGCGGGAACGATCTTCGGCTCCTTCTTCGGGTTGCTCTGGGCAATCTTCCATATCCTGATCGTCGTGCTGCAGGCGTACATCTTCATGATGCTGACCATCGTGTACATATCGATGGCGCACGAACACCACTAATCACACCGTCTTTTCGCAAAGAAAGGGAGTCACAATGGAAAAAATGCAACTCATCGCCATGGTCCAGGCCTACACCGGGATCGGCATCGGCCTGATGATCGGACTGGGCGCGCTAGGGGCCTGCGTCGGCGTCGGCATCATGTGCTCCCGCTTCCTCGAGGCGGCGGCCCGCCAGCCCGAGCTTACCGATTCGCTGCAGGCCAAGGTATTCCTGCTGCTCGGCCTGATCGACGCTTCGTTCATCATCGGCGTGGGTCTGGCCCTGTGGTTCGCCACTGGCAACCCGCTCCTCGGCAAGCTCGGCTAGGCGACGCTGGCTCGCTTCAAGGGCAAACAGGGGGAAGCATGAATATCAACTTCACGCTGTTCGCGCAGGCGATCGTCTTTTCCGCGTTCATCTGGTTCACGGTCAAATTCGTTTGGCCGCCGCTGTTGCGTGCCATAGAGACGCGGCAGAAGCAGATTGCCGACGGACTGGCAGCCGGCGAGCAGGGCAAGAAGTCGCTGGAGATTTCGAGCAAGCAGGCCGAGCAGGCAATCCAGGATGCGCGTACACGCGCCGCCGAAATCATCGGGCAGGCGGAAAAGCGCGGCGCGCAGGTGATTGAAGAAGCGAAGACGGCCGCCAAGGCAGAGGGCGATCGGGAGAAGACCGCCGCCAAGGCCGATATCGAGCAGGCGGCCTCGCGCGCGCGTGAACAACTGCGCGAACAGGTCGCGGCGCTTGCGGTTGCCGGTGCGGAAAGGATTCTGCGTCGCGAAGTGGACGCGAAAGCGCACGCTGATCTTCTGGACGGGATCAAGAAGCAACTTTAATGGCTGAACCCAGCACTATTGCGCGCCCTTACGCGGAAGCCGCCTTCAGGCTGGCCGACGCACAGGGCAAGCTCGCTGACTGGTCGGCAACGCTCGCCAATCTGTCCTCGGTGGCGGCGGACGTGCGAGTTAGCGCGGCGATCGGCGACCCGAATTTTCCGGCGGCGAAGGTTGCGGGGCTGTTCATCTCCATCCTGTCGGGCAAGCTCACGGGCGAGACCGAGAATTTCGTGCGGGTGCTGGCCGAGAACGGCCGGCTGGATGTCCTCGCGGAAATCCGCGCGCAGTACGAGGTGCTGAAGAACGAGCGCGAAGGCGTGGTCGAGGCCGAGGTGTATACCGCGTTCGAGATGGACCAGGCTCAGGTGGCCGACCTGGTCGCCAGGCTGGAGAAGAAGACCGGCCGCAAGGTGAGGGCCCGCGTCAGCGTGGACAAATCCCTTATCGGCGGCGTCAAGATCGTGATCGGCGACAAGGTTATCGACGGTTCCGCGCGTGCCCAGCTGGGCGCGCTCGAAAACGCATTGAAGGCATAGAGCAGGACGCTTAAGGAGCAGTCATGCAACTGAATCCCTCCGAAATTTCGGAACTCATCAAGAACCGGATCCAGAACATGGATGCCGGCGTGCAAATGCGCACCCAGGGCACGGTGGTATCGGTAACCGACGGCATCTGCCGGGTTCATGGCCTGTCAGACGTGATGCAGGGCGAGATGCTGGAGTTCCCGAAGAACACCTATGGACTGGCGCTCAACCTCGAGCGCGATTCGGTCGGTGCCGTCATATTGGGCGAATACGAGCACATTACGGAAGGCGATACGGTTAAATGCACGGGCAAGATCCTGTCGGTACCGATCGGACCTGAACTGCTTGGCCGCGTGGTCAACTCGCTCGGCGCGCCAATCGACGGCAAGGGCCCGATCAACGCCAAGCTCACCGACGTCATCGAGAAAGTGGCGCCAGGGGTGATCGCGCGCCAATCGGTATCGCAACCGGTGCAGACGGGACTCAAGGCGATCGACGCCATGGTGCCGGTTGGACGCGGCCAGCGCGAGCTCATCATCGGCGACCGCCAGACCGGCAAGACGGCGGTGGCGGTGGATACGATCATCAACCAGAAGGGCAAAGACCTCTTTTGCGTGTACGTCGCGATCGGGCAGAAGGCTTCGACGGTGGCCAACGTGGTACGCAAGCTCGAGGAGCATGGCGCGATGGCGTATACCATCGTCGTCGCCGCAACTGCTTCGGAATCTGCGGCCATGCAATTCATCGCACCGTACTCCGGCTGCACGATGGGGGAGTACTTCCGCGACCGCGGCCAGGACGCGCTAATCATTTATGACGACTTGACCAAGCAGGCCTGGGCCTACCGCCAGGTGTCGCTGCTGCTGCGCCGCCCGCC